>CBIHKY010000081.1:0-15137 GCA_966205705.1 uncultured Alphaproteobacteria bacterium | reverse complement strand
GCGAGGAAGCCCGCTATCTGGAGCGCACCGCGCCGTGGATCGAGCGGGTCGGCATGGACTATCTCAAAGCCCGCATCGTGCAGGATGAGGTGGGCCGCGAGGCGCTGCGCTCACGCTTCCTTTTCTCGCAAAGCTTCTCGCAGGATGACCCCTGGGCCGCGCGCGCGGCAGGCGGTGAGCGCGAGCAACATGCGCATATGGCGCAATTCAAACCCTTGGCCGTGGAGGAAATGGCATGATCGGCGATTGGCTCGACATCGGCTGGCTGAATGAAATCCCTGTGCGCGGCAGCCGCACGGTGACGGTGGATGGCGGCGAGGAAATCGCGGTCTTCCGCACCGGGGACGATCAGGTGTTCGCGCTCGTCAATCGCTGCCCGCACAAGGGCGGGCCTTTGTCGCAGGGCATTGTGCATAGCCACAGCGTTGTGTGCCCGCTGCACAATTGGACCATCGCGCTGGCGACGGGCGAGGCGCAGGGCGAGGATAAGGGCTGCACGCCGACGATCCCGGTGAAGGTGAATGGCGGGCGGGTGCTGATCTGTCGTGCTGGAACGCTGAAGGCCGCGGCGTGAGAATGCGCAACCTAAAGCCCCTCCTTTTTAAAGGAGGGGTTGGGGTGGTTGCTACCCGTCAGCAAAGCACCCGCCAGTCAGCGTCCAGCACCACCCCCGGCCCCTCCTCTGAAGAGGAGGGGAGATGAGCGGGGTTCGCACCACGTGCGCTTATTGCGGCGTCGGCTGCGGCATCCTCGCGACGCCGACCGGCCCGCGCAGCATGGAGATCAAGGGCGATCCCGATCATCCCGCGAACCAAGGCAAGCTCTGCTCCAAAGGCACGCATCTGGGCGAAACGGTGGGCCTTGAGGGTCGCCTGCTCCACCCCATGATCGGGGAAAAACGGGCAAGCTGGGACAAGGCGCTCGATCTCGTTGCCAAACGCTTCCGCGAAACGATCGCCAAACACGGGCCGGACAGCGTGGCCTTCTACGTCTCCGGCCAATTGCTCACCGAGGATTATTACGTCGCCAACAAGCTGATGAAAGGCTTCATCGGTTCAGCCAATATCGACACCAATTCGCGCCTGTGCATGTCCAGCGCTGTTGCCGGGCATCAGCGCGCCTTTGGCGAGGATATCGTGCCCGCCAGCTATGATGATCTCGACGCTGCCGACCTGATCGTCCTCGTCGGATCCAACACCGCATGGTGCCATCCGATCCTCTATCAGCGCATCATGGCAGCACGCGCCACGCGCGGCACAAAACTCGTCATCATCGATCCACGCCGCACCGAGACCTGCGAGGATGCCGATCTGCACTTGGCCCTGCGCCCAGGCACAGACGTTGCGCTGATGAACGGGCTTCTTGCGCATTGCCGCCGCGCGGGAATCGTCGATGAGGCCTGGCTCGCCGCTCATGCCAATGTGCCGCAGGGCTTCTGGGACGCGCTCGATCAGGATCATGATCTGTGGACCATCGCCAAGACCTGCGATGTGCCCGCCGCCGATCTCCAGCGCTTTTTCGATCTGTTTGCCGCGACACCGCGCACGGTCACAATGTTCAGCCAAGGCATCAACCAGTCGATCCGCGGCACCGATCAGGTCAATGCGATCATCAATGTTCACCTCGCCACGGGACGCATCGGCAAGCCGGGCGCCGCGCCCTTCTCCATCACCGGCCAGCCCAATGCGATGGGTGGGCGCGAGGTCGGCGGCCTTGCCTCGACGCTCGCGGCCCATCGCGGCTTCGCGGCGGAGGATGTGGCCGACGTCGGGCGCTTCTGGGCCGCTGAGCGCATGGCGACCAAGCCCGGCCTCAAGGCCGTCGATATGTTCCGCGAAATTGGCGAGGGGCGCATCAAGGCGCTCTGGGTGATGGCGACCAACCCCGCCGTTTCCCTGCCGGATGCCACCCGCGTGCGCGAGGCGCTGGCTGGCTGCCCCTTCGTCGTGGTGTCCGAAGTGATGGCGCAGACCGACACGAGCGAACATGCCCATGTGCGCCTGCCAGCGGCGGCCTGGGGCGAGAAGGATGGCACCGTCACCAACAGCGAGCGGCGCGTCTCCCGCCAGCGCGCGGTGCTGCCGCTGCCGGGCGAGGCGAAGCCAGACTGGTGGATCGTCAAGGAAGTCGGCCGCCGCATGGGCTGGCGCACCGCCTTTGGCTATGAGCATCCCGCCGAGATTTGGCGCGAACATGCAAGGCTGACCGCCTATCGCAATGATGGCGCGCGGCTGCTCAACCTGCGGGACAAGGCCAGCATCGGCAATGCGGATTATGAGGCGATGGACCCCTTCCAATGGGGCGACCAACCTTTTGCGGACGGGCGCTTCTCGACGCCGGATGGCAGGGCGCGGCTGATCGCGGTGGCGCAGCGCGAGGCCGAAGCCGTGCTGACCGACTGGCCGCTGCTGCTCAACACAGGCCGCTATCGCGATCAATGGCACAGCATGACGCGCACGGGCCTCAGCCCGAAACTGGCACGCCATCGCGAGGAGCCGCTGGTCGAGGTGCATCCCGATGACGCCGCGCGGCTCGGGCTTGAGGATCGCACATTGGCGCGGGTTTCCACGCCGCAGGGCGCATCGATCTTCCGCGTCAGGCTGGAGGAACGGCAGCGCAAGGGCGAGATTTTTACGCCGATCCACTGGACTGACCAGCAATCTACCGGCGGCAGGACCGGGCTGTTGGCCCGCGCGCTGGTCGATCCTCATAGCGGTCAGCCGGGTTTCAAGATCGCACCGGCAAAACTGGAGGCAATCGCGGTCGAGTGGCGCGGCTTCCTCATCGCGCGGGGCGCCGCCACCGCGCCGGAGTGCTTGTGGGCAACAAGCATTGCCGTCCCCGGCGGCGCGCTGTTCGAGCTTGCAGGCGTGGGTGATATGCGCGCGATCGAAAACGCCCTGCCACGCGGCGAACGCATCGAGGCAAGCGACCCTGCACGCGGCACATGGCGCGTCGCGATCCTGCGAGAGGGGCGCGTCGAAGCCGTCGCCTTCATGACGCGCACGGGCGAACTGCCCTCGCGCGAATGGCTGATCGATCAGCTCGCCCAGCCCGCTGCGCCACAAATCCTCGCCGGTCGCCCACCCGGTGCGCAGGTCGATATCGGGCCTATCGTTTGCGCCTGCTTTGGCGTCGGCTTGCACAGCGTCGTCGCGGCCATCCGTGATCAGCAACTCGCCAATGTCGCCGCGATTGGCGCGGCGCTTGGCGCAGGCACAAATTGCGGCTCCTGCCGCCCCGCGCTCGCCCAACTCATCGCAGCGCAAGTGAAGGAAGTTGTTCATGGCTGATGATTTCATGCCCGGCACCGTCTGGCTGGTCGGCGCAGGACCGGGCGACCCCGATCTGCTCACGCGCAAGGCCGAGCGCTTGCTGCGCGTAGCCGATATCATCTTCTATGATGCACTCGTCGGCACCGGCATTCTCGCGCTGGCCCCACAGGCCGAGCATGTCAGCGTCGGCAAGCGCTCGGGTCGCCATAGCAAGGATCAGGCGTCCATCGATACGCTGATCGTCAACGCCGCGCAGGCGGGCAAGCGCGTGCTGCGCCTCAAGGGTGGCGATCCCTCCATTTTCGGTCGATCCGCCGAAGAACTGAGCGCCTGCGCAGCACATGGCGTGCCCGTGCAGATTTGCCCCGGCATCACTGCGGCGAGCGCAGCGGCAGCGAGCGGCCTCGCCTCGCTCACCCTGCGCGGCGAGGCGCGCCAGCTCACCTTCCTGACCGCCCACGCACGGGGCGACGAACCGCTCGACATCGATTGGGCCAAACTCGCAACGGACGACGCCACGCTCGCAATCTACATGGGCCGCGCCTCCGCACCCGCAATCATGCACCAACTCATCGCCGCCGGCCGCGATCCTGCGACACCTGTGGTCGTTGCCGTTAACGTCTCCCGTCCCGATGAACGCCTGCTGCGCGGACGGCTTGACGCGCTGGCCTTTCTCACGCGAACGATTGGGCGCGATGACCCGACCGTGCTTCTCGTGGGAGCGGCGCTTGGGTCGTCAGCAGCCCGCATGAGTTCCGCCGAAAGCCAGAGCGACCGGACCGAAACCGAGCGCCACGGCATGAGCGATCCGCTGATGCGCACCTGAACATGCAGATCGCGGCAGGTCCGTCGTGATGGCTAACCTGCCGCGCAGCCACCCACCAAAGTCGGGGCCACGCTAGAGGGCGGATGCAGCGGAAGCGCGCTCAATCAAATGATAGTCGAGCATGCGCTCTTCAAAGCCGTCGCCATTCTGATTGAGCAGCATGTCCACCGCAGCCGCAGCCATATCCTCGATCGGTTGATGAACCGTCGTAAGGTATGGCCAGGTCGAGGTTGCGATCCAGCTGTCATCATATCCAATGACCGACACATCGCCCGGCACCGCAATGCCGCGCTGCGCGCTCGCCGCTAAAACGCCCGCCGCCATATCGTCATTCGTTGCGAAGAGTGCGGTCGGACGGTCATTGAGGGCCAACAGCTCATCGCCAGCCTTCATGCCACCCTCGAACAGAAAGTCACCCACCACCTCCAGGACCTCTATCGTGGGATCGAGCGCCATCAGCCGCTCCAAAAATCCCCGACGGCGCGTGCCTGCAGCGCCATGGTCGGCAGGGCCATTGATGAGGCCAATCCGGCGGTGACCAAGGTTCCACAGAAAATCGGCAACATCCGCTGCGGCGGCTCCATCGTCGATCAAAACAGCCGGGGAGCGGCCGGGATCAGTCACGGGGGCGATCCGAACATAGCGGATCCGCTGCGCTTCGAGATAATCGAGGATCACAGGATTGTCCGTGAGCGGCGGCGTAAGAATGAAGCCGTCCGTGCGCCCATTGCGCATCACTGCGTCAAGCTGATCGGAGAGATGAGCCGCTCCCGGCGCGGAATCAAGCGTGTCGAACCGCATATGATAGCCGTGCGCGATGCAGCCCCGGTAAGCACCGGCAATCGCCTTCATGATATAATTTGGGCTCGGATTATCGAACAGCACGCCCACCGTAAATGAGCGCAGCCCGGCAAGGGAGCGAGCAGCGGGATCGGGAACATAGGCCAGTTCGGATATTGCCGCCGTCACTTTCGCCAAAAGCTTGGGCGAGACGTGCGGTTCTTTATTGATGACGCGGGAGACGCTTTTAAGGGACACGCCTGCCCGACGAGCCACGTCGGCAATTGTAGCATTGCCGATCGCTTGGAGCGATTTTGCAGGCCTGGCTATCAACGGTGCATCCCCTCAAACATCGCAGTCGCAAACAATCTGCCCCGGCTGGCAATATGAGTGCAACGGGCTACCCATTTTGGCAGCGTTGTCAAATTTGCGTGACAGGCTCAATTTACTGTGCATGTTATCAGCACCGATTATAAGGCATGGGGCGATAAGCCGCTTGCGACGAGGGGATTTATTTCAGCTGTGCTCAGCGTCTGCTTCCGGGTCTGCCGCCTGATTCTCGGGCAACGAACTCGGCTTGATCACATCTGAAGAGACGGCCAACGACATGAAAATCAGGCATTCGCCGCTGGGCAGCCATATCTTGGGAGTTAAATGATGGCGCTTATTTCACCGGATGCAAGCGGGGGCGGGCCCTCTGCAGGCACCGCGCAGGGGCATGTCGATGCGCCGGAGTTGCGGCCCTTCGTCATGGCGCTGTTCTTCATCTTTGGCGGCATCACGTCGCTCAATGATGTCATCATTCCCAAGCTCAACGACCTGTTCACGCTGAACTATATGCAGGCGATGCTCGTGCAGACCGCATTCTTCGCGGCCTATGCGATCGTGAGCATTCCCGGCGCCGCTCTGGTCAAGAAAGTCGGCTATATGCGCGGCGCGGCAATCGGCCTGCTGCTCATGATGGCAGGCTGCCTGCTGTTCATCCCGGCCTCAGCAAGCGCGACCTTCGGCGTCTTCCTGTTCGCCTTGTTCATTCTGGCGAGCGGCGTCACCATCGTGCAGGTGGTCGCCAATCCGCTCATTTCGCTGCTGGGCGCGCCAAAAACCGCCAGTTCGCGGCTGACCTTCGCGCAGGCCTTCAATTCGCTCGGCACGACGATCTTCCCTTATCTCGGCGCAATCCTCATCCTTGGCAGCCTCGCGCAGGTCGATGCCAGCACGCTGACCGGCGCAGCCCTCGATTCCTATCGCATTGCTGAAACCCGTGTCGTGGTGCGGGCCTATCTCGGGCTGGCGCTGGCCCTTGCCATCGTTGCTGGCGTCGTTTGGCTCAATCGTCATCGGCTGAAGAATGAGACGCACGACACCACCAGTTCTGCGCTCGCGAGCTTCACGCTCCTCAAGCGCCCCCGTTTCGGCCTGGGCGCGCTCTCCATCTTTCTCTACGTCGGCGCTGAGGTCGCGATCGGCTCGCTGATCGTCAATTATCTGCGCGAGGAGAATGTGCTAGGGCTGAGCGATCAGGCCGCTGGGCAGCTCATTCCGCTCTATTGGGGTGGCGCTTTGATCGGGCGCTTCATCGGCTCTGCCGTGCTGCGCACCATCAGCCCCGGCAAGGTGCTGGCCTTCAACGCGGCCGGGGCGATCTTGCTGATCCTCATCTCCGCCAACACCAGCGGCGCGGTTGCCGGATATAGCCTGCTGGCGATCGGTCTGATGAACTCCATCTTGTTCCCGACCATCTTCAGCCTTGCCAGCGAGGGGCTGGGCAAGCGCGCGGCAGATGGCTCCGGCGTGATCTGCGTGGCAATCGTGGGTGGTGCGATCATCCCGCCACTCACCGGCTATCTTGCGGATCTGACCGGAAGCCTGGCTATGGCGCTCTCGCTGCCAGCGCTTTGCTATCTCTTCATCGCGATCTTCGGCCTCTACGCACGGCGCCCGGTCACGCCGCTTTAACGGACGGCGGGCCGCAATGCGCCCGCCATCCATCAAATCAATCAGCGTTTCGTCACTGGGATAGCGCCGCCAGCCTGGCTTAGAGGGCCGTCGGCGCCCCATCGAGAAGAATCGTCTTGCTCTCCAGATAGGCAGAGAGGCCCTCGATCCCGCCTTCACGACCGATGCCGGATTGCTTGAACCCGCCAAATGGCAGCCCAAATTCCAGCTTCATGCCATTTTGCCCAAAGCCGCCTGCGCGAACGCGACGGGCGATGCGATAGCCCGCATCGACATCATTGGTGAGTGCCGATCCGTTGAGGCCATAATTGCTCTCATTGGCGATGCGGATCGCGTCTTCCTCATCTTCCGCCGGGATGAGGCAGAGTACGGGTCCGAAAATCTCTTCCTGCGCGATGCGGCTCTGATTATCGACATTGGCGAACAAGGTGGGCTCCATGAAGAAACCCTTGTTCATATGGGCAGGCCGCACGCCGCCCGTGACGAGATCGGCACTATCCTTGCCGATCGCGACATAATCCTCGACGCGTTCCAGCTGCCGCTTCATCGCGAGTGGACCTAGCTGCGTTTCCATATCCTCGCTATTGCCGATGCGGATACCCTGCATCACCGCCTTGATCGCCTCGGCCAGCTCATCATGACGCTTCTTGGGGACGATGGCGCGGCTCAGCATCGCGCAGACCTGACCGCTCATGATGGTGATGGTGTTGCCAAGGATGGCAGCGGCCACCTCGATCGGGAAATCATCGCGCACGATCGCGGCGGACTTGCCACCCAGCTCCAGCGTGCAGCGTGCGATGCGGCCTGCGCAGACTTCGCCGATGCGCTTGCCTGCGGCGGTGGAGCCGGTGAACGTCACCTTGTCGATGCCCGGATTATTCACCAGATGGTCCGACGCAGCGCGCTCGCCGCAAACCAGATTGACCACGCCTGCCGGAATGCCAGCCGCCTGCGCCGCCTCGGCCATGATATAGGCTTCCAGCGGCGTTTCGGGCGATGGCTTCATGATCACCGTGCAGCCTGCCACCAACGCATAAGCGACCTTGCTCGCCATGATGCCATAAGGCGCGTTCCACGGCGCGATGGCCGCGACGACGCCTGTAGGCTCATAGGCAACAATCGCCGTATCGACCTGAAAGGATGGGCGCCGCTCCACGAACTTGAAGCTATCGGCGTAGCCCGCAATCTGCATGAAGGTGGCGGTTGCGCCGCCGGTCATGATCGGCGCGAAGCTCGCAAGCCCGCCCACCTGCAGGGTCCATGCCCGCGCCAGCTCCGGCTCGCGCTTTTGCAATTCCTCGCCCATCCGGCGCACCAACGCGCCGCGTTCGGCGGGGCTGAGCTTCTGCCACGGGCCTTCATCAAATGCCTTGCGAGCGGCGGCAACGGCGCGGTCCATATCCGCCTCGACCGCTTCGGCCACGCGCGCGATCACCTCCTCGCTGTTGGGCGAGACGATCTCGATCGACCTTCCGCCCGCGGACTCGACCCATTCCCCGCCGATATACAGCTTGTCGGGGTGCGCGATGCGGATGTCGTGGGGTATCATCTTGGTTTCCTCTCCTCGATTCTGCCGGTAATAATAACGTACGTTACGATTATTTCAACCTCGCATGGCGCGCCATTGCGCTCTTGACAGTCACGTCCCGGCATGGCGTATTCATATCATTCGTTATGATTGAACCGCACAAAGAGCGGCATCGGGAGAGGATGATGCGAAACGCCCTGATTGCGCCTTGGACGCGCGAGCGCCTCTATGCGGTGCTGGATGACTATCTTGCAGCGCTTGTGGCACGCGACCCCGCAAAGGTCGATTGGGCGCCGATGGTGCGGGCCACCGAAAATAATGTCGAGCTGGCAATTGGCGACGGCCTGTGGGGCACGATCACCGGGCGCGGCGAATATGATCTGCGCTTTGCCGACTGCAAAACCGGTCAGGTCGGCCTGTTCACGACCGTGCATGAAACCATGCACCATTCAGCCCTGGCGCTGCGGATCGGCGTCAACGCGCAGGATGCGATCACGGAAGTGGAAACGCTGGTTGTGCGCCAGGTCGATGAAGCGTTGGTGTTTCCAAACCCGCGTTTCGAGCCAAAACCTGTCTTTGAAAGTGCAATTCCCGTCGAAAAACGGATGACCCGCGAACGGCTGCTCTCGATTGCCGACGGTTATTTCTCGACGCTGCAACAAAATGACGGCCAGCTTTTCACCCGCTTCCACCCCAATTGCGAGCGCGTCGAAAATGGCGTGCAGACCACGAACAATCCCGACTTCCCGCTGGTGAATGCGCATCTTGGCTGCGAGGAGCAGTTCCGCATGGGCTTTTACCGCTATGACGATCGCCTGCGCGGCCGCCGCTACCCGCTGATCGACGAAGACTATGGCCTCGTCTTTGCGCATGGTTTTATCGACCATTGCGGGCGGCTCGCGCATTATAAGCTGACGGACGGCACCGAGATCGAATCCCACATCCGGCGCCCGCACAGCTTCTATCTCTCCGAATTATTCCGCATCGAGGATGGCGCGATCCGCCAGATCGAGGCCAATTTCATCACCGTTCCCTATCATATGCCATCCCCTTGGGACGGCGCTGCAGGATATCGCCCGTGACAACGCAAAGACTGGAGGGCGAAGTCGCCTTCATCACCGGCGGTGGGCGCGGTCTCGGTCAGGCCATCGCTGAGGCGCTGTCGCAGGCCGGAGCTGCGGTGGCGGTTGCAGCACGATCGGAAAGCGAGATCGCCAACGTCGCTACAGACCTGCAAGCGCGCGGTGGACGCGCCATCGCCGTCACCTGTGATGTGACCGATGCCGCCAGCGTCGAGGCAGCGTTCTCGCGGGCAGAAGAGGCGCTTGGTCCCATCAGCATCCTGGTGAACAATGCGGGCGTGCAGGGTCCAATCGGCCCGATCGGCCATGTCGATGTTGCCGACTGGTGGAGCGCCCAGACCGTCCATCTGCTCGGCGCACTGCTCTGCACGACGCGCGCATTGACGCGCATGGAGGCAGCAAATCACGGCCGCATCATCAACATTGCCTCTCAGGCGGGAACCTTCGTCGCGCCCAACGCCTCGGCCTATGCTGTCGCCAAAGCCAGCCTCATCCGGCTAACCGAGCATATCGACGCCGAACAAGCGGGCAGCGCCATCCGCGCCTTCGCCATTCAACCGGGCACGATCCTCACCGATATGTCGAGCCAGACACTCGCCTCGCCCAACGCCCGCGCTCATGCCGCGCCCCTTGTCGCCCTGCTGGAGAGCATCACGCCGGAAGACAGCATAATTGCCCGCAAAAAGCTGCAAGCGCTCGCCGTCGATCTGGCGTCGGGGCGGTTCGATGCACTCTCGGGCCGCTATCTCGATGTTGACTGGGATCTGCCCGCCATGCTCGCCCAACAGTTGCAAAGCGCATGAGCACAGCCGCCACCTCGGCGCTGCCTGCGGACGAGCCGCCCCGCGCTTACAACCCACGGTTGCTGCTCGGTCTCATCCTGAGCGCGATGGTCCTCTTCGTCGATGGCTATGATCTTGCCGCCCTGCCGCTGGCACTGCCGCACATCGTCCGCGAGCTCGGCATTCCCGCTGCCAGCTTCGGCTTTGCGCTTTCCGCCGTTCTTGTGGGGCTCGGTGCTGGCGCCGTGCTGCTCGCGCCCATTGGCGACCGCTATGGCCGCCGACCAACGATCATCATCACGGTTGCGCTGATCGGACTCGCCACAATGGGCACGGCCACTGCGGAGAGCGTGACCGGCTTCTCGGTCTGGCGGCTGCTCACGGGGCTTATGCTTGGAGCATGCCTGCCCAACGTCACGGCGCAGGTCGCGCTTTGGGCGCCGGAAGGCAAGCGGGCGAGCACCATCACGATTGTCTCGCTGGGCATCGCCATTGGCGGCATCACGTCGGGACTTGTTGTGCCGCTGCTGGTGTCATTCGGAGGCTGGCGGGCCATCTTTTTGTTACCGGGCATCGCCACCGTCCTGCTCGCAGTGGCGCTGTTATTCCTGTTTCCCCGTAAAGGCTTGTTGCCCGAGCGGCAGGACGAACCGGCAGCCTCCAAGCCAGCGCGCAAGGGCGGCCAGTTGCTTGACATATTGCGCCCGCCCCTGCTCGTCGCGACGGCTATCTTCGTGCTGATCTATGGCCTCAATGCCTTCGCCATCTATCTCACAAGCAGCTGGATACCGACGCTGCTGCCTCAGGTCGGCTTCTCAGTCGATCTCTCCGCGCGTTTCATGTCCATCGTCAATCTAGGCGGACTGGTGGTGGGACTGCTGATCGCGAAACTGGTGGACAAGAGCCGGGTCACCTGGGTGTTGAGCGCGGCCTATGCGACGATCGTTCTGGCATTTCTGGGCCTCTCATTCATAAAGGCGGACCCCTGGATCTGGGGCGTATTGCTGTTCCTGTCAGCGGGGGCCATCGCGGGCGTTCACCTCGCTCTCATCGCGATCGCGACCGATTTCTTTCCCGCCCGCTACATGGCGACGGCAATCGGCTTTGGCGTTGCGGTCGCGCGCATCGGCGCCATCGGGGGGCCGATGGTCGGCGGGTGGCTGATCGCATCGGGCATCAGCGTCAGTGGCTTCTTCCTGTTCGCCGCGCTCGCGCCAGCCGCGTGCCTTGCCGCGACCTGGCTCGTGCCAGCCGCCCAGCGCGCGCGCCACAAGATCGTTTCATGACGGAGCAGATGATGTCCCTCTTCGACAACGTCGAGAATTTCCCGGAGATGCCGGGGATGGAACTCGCGCTGGAAGTGCGGCTGCGCTTTCACCCCCTGCCCCGCCTCAAAGACCTGCCATCCGGCCCCGACAAGGGCATGGTGGTCGTCACGGACGGCGCGTTTCGCGGGCCAACGCTGAACGGCACAGTGCTGCCAGCCAGCGGCGGGGACTATGCGACGTTCCGCAGTGATGGGGTCGTGCAGCTCGACGCACGCTATCTGTTGCAGGAAGCCGATGGCACGCCGATCATGCTGCACAATCGCGGCTTCATCTGGGGCCGCACGCCAGACGTAATGCCGCGCTTCAGCCGGATCGCCAATGGCGCGAGCGACGAGACGGTTAGTCCATCCGAATATTATTTCCGCACTTTGACGAGCTTCGAAGTGCCCAAGGGCAAGCATGACTGGCTCGCCCAGCACGCCTTCATTGGCGCAGGCGCGCGGCTGACGGATGGCAATATCGTGCGCTATTACAAGATCCTCTGAATGACCCCGTTTGACGGCAAGGTGGCGGTGGTCACTGGCGGGGCGAGCGGCATTGGCCTTGGCATTGTCCGAGCGCTACTAGGCGCGGGCGCGCAGGTGGCTGTGCTCGATCTTCGCGCCGATCATATCGCGCAGACGCAGGCCGACCTCTTGGAGCATGAGGCAAAACTCGCCTTCATCCAGACTGATGTGAGCGACCGGGCGGCGATGGCGCAGGCGGCGCGGGCAGTGGTCGATCGCTTCGGGCGGGTGGATATCCTCGTCAACAATGCAGGCGTCGGCATTCAGCGCAGTTGGGATCAGGTGAGCTATGCCGATTGGGACTTTGGGCTGCAGGTCAATCTTGGCGGGGTCATCAATGGCATCATGACCTTCGAGCCGATGCTGCGCGCCAATGTTTCGGGCGGGCATATCGTCAACACGGCCTCGCTCGCGGGGCTGGCGACTGTGCCTGCGGCGATGGCAATTTATGGGACGACCAAGACTGCGGTGGTCGCGCTGAGCGAGGCGCTGGCGCCGGAATTTGCCGCGACAGGCATTGGGGTGAGCGTGCTATGCCCCGGTCTCGTGCGCAGCAACATCCTGGATATCGATGGCAGCCGCCCGGCGCGTTTTATCAGCGATGTAGCGGATCGCGCAGTGACGCTCGAAGATCAGGAGCGCAGCGCATCCCAGGGATGGATGGACCCGGATAAGGTCGGCCAGATGGTGCTGGAGGGCATCGTCGCAAAGCGGCTCTACATCATCACGCACCCGACGCATCGCGACAAGTTTGAGGCGCGGGTGGAGGCGGTGCGTGCGGCTTGGCCTTCAGCCTAGCGTGGTTGCGACTAGGCCGTCTGCGGTCATCATCCAGCAAATGTCTTGCTGCGGCAAGGAAGTAAGTCCTTGTTGCAATGCATTAATCGTCCACGGCATCCCGCCATTGTCGATACGGTAATCCGCTGACCAGGGCCGATAGAGATACACCTCATCGCCGAGGCACCCCAGCAATCGCCCCGTGAAGCGCGCATCGGGAAGGCACAGACACAAGAGCAATCGTGCGGCATGTTCGGGGGCGAATGGATCGTAGCCATCGCGCGGCGCCATCATATCTTGAACGTCCTGCGGTGCTTTCTCGATCAGCCGCGTCCGCGCAATGGGTGAAAGCGCATTCACCCGCACGCCGAGTGGCGCCAGCTCCTGCGCGGCGCTCATCGTCAGTGCCGCCATCGCCGCCTTGGTCGCGCTGTAGAGGCCGATCGGCGGGATTGGGTGCGGCCCGGCGGGGGAGGAAATGTTGACGATTGCGCGCGGGGCGGGCGCTTGCGTGCGCCAATGGCGTGCGGCGGCGTCGATCAGCGCTGTTGCGCCTTTCACGTTGACGCTGAACTGCCGATCCCAATCTTCCTCGCGCAGATCACCGAGCAGGCCGGACCGGCTGATCCCGGCATTGTTCACGAGGATATCGAGGCGGCCATGCTGCGCGCAGATGCCATCCACCAGCGCCTGCGCTGCCGACCAGTCGGATATGTCGCTTATGTCTGCGGACGCCATGCCCCCAGCCGCGATGATCTCCGCAACCACGGCCTGCGCAGGCAGATCATCCCCGCCTTCTCCTATGCTGTTGCCGCCAAGATCATTGACGATGACATGCGCGCCTTCCGCCGCCAGCGCGAGGGCATAGGCCCTCCCAAGCCCCCGTCCGGCGCCCGTGACCAGCGCGACCTTGCCCGCAAGCCGCATCGCTCAGGTCACAAGCTCTGCCTGTTGCGCACGCGCGCCATTGAGCTGCGCGCGAGACACCCAGCTGCCATGCACCTGCGCCCGCATCGGCAACGGCATCGGCACGCGCGCAATCGGGCCTTTGGCGATATCGCCCGCCTCGACGATCCACAGCTCGGACTGGAACACATCCTCGCCGCTCTGCCGATCGACAACAGCGAGCAGCCATCCGTCATGATCCGGCGTAGCCGAGGGCACATGCGCCGGCTCATTGATCGCCATGCCAAACTCCAGCGGCATCATGTCGATCCGGCCATTGCCCGGCTCGATGCGCAGCATCGCGTTGAACGCAGCGCCCACCGGACCACCCGGCAGCGGCGGACCGCCCTGGGGATTCATGCTCATATACCAGGCGGCGCGATAGGGCCGACCCTGATCGACATCGCGCAGGCGCGGCATGTCGCCCGGCGGGCCCATGACCCGCTCCTCATAGGTCTCACCGGCCTTGCTCATGTCGAAGGTCCAACGCGTAAGCCCGCCGCCAATCTCGCGCTGATCGCGCTGGATGCCGCCTGCTTCGCGCATGAAGCCGAAGGCGTTGGTATCCGAAAGGCAGACATCGAGATGAACCAGATCGCCATCGTCAAAGGCGTTGACCAGATGGAAAGCCGAAATGCCGGGGCGCCCACGGAACCAGCGCATTTCCTCCACCTTGCCATAGCGCGGCATGATGCCGACCCAGCTTTCCAGATCCTGCTGATGCGCCCAATGCGCACCGCCACCCTTGAGCCTCTCAAGATCGACTGTGGTCGGGAAGATCGGGAAGATCGCGTATTTTTCGCTGATCGCGAAATCATGAATGGTCGAGCAATAGGGCTGCTCGAACCATTGCTCGCTCGTCAGATTGCCATCCTTGTCCGCGATGCAATAAGCCACATCATTGGTGCACAGGCCGCCAGCCTCATAGCCGAAGAAGAACATCTCGCCCGTCTGCGGATCGACCCGGGGATGCGCCGTGAAGGTTTGCGAGCGCAGCGCGCCATAGAAATCCCAGCGCCCGATCGTCTCCAGCGTATGCGGGTTGATCTCATAGCCAAGGCCATCCTCCTTGGTCATGAACAGCCGCCCCGCGTGCCAAACCGGCGTGGTGTTGGCGACGGTGCGATCCTTGCCCGCGACGCTAGGATCGTCGGTGAACGCATTGCGATATTGGCCAAACAGCGCCCGCCGCGCATCACGCTCCAGCTTGTAACGCTCGGTCTCAACATAGCGGATCGCATAATCGACCTTGCCGCCGCTGATGTCGAAGCTGGCAATCATACCATCGCCGGAAAGGACGATATCATCCTCGAACATCGGCGCCACGGCGGGATCGGGCACGGCGCGGA
>CBIHKY010000080.1:0-15710 GCA_966205705.1 uncultured Alphaproteobacteria bacterium | reverse complement strand
GGCGACACCTTCATGGGCCTCGATCTCTCGGCAGGTGGCCATCTCACCCACGGGTCGCCGGTCAACATGTCCGGCAAATGGTTCAACTGCGTGTCCTATGGTGTGCGCAAGGAAGATCAGCTGCTCGATATGGATGCCGTGATCGCCAAGGCGCGCGAGCATAAACCCAAGCTCATCATCGCGGGCGCCACCGCTTATCCACGCGTTTGGGATTTTGCAGCCTTCCGCGCGATTGCCGATGAGGTTGGCGCCTATCTGCTGGTCGATATGTCGCACTTCTCCGGCTTGGTTGCAGGCGGCGCGCACCCCTCGCCGTTCCCGCATGCGCATGTCGTGACGACCACCACGCACAAGTCGCTGCGTGGCCCGCGCTCGGGCATCATCCTCACCAATGATGAGGCGCTAGCGAAGAAGTTCAACTCGGCTGTGTTCCCCGGTCTGCAGGGCGGACCGCTGGTGCATGTGATTGCCGCCAAGGCCGTCGCCTTTGCCGAAGCGCTGCAGCCTGAGTTCAAGGCATATGCCCACCAGATCGTCGCCAATGCGCGCGCGCTGGCGGAGAGCCTCGCCGACGCCGGGCTGGCCGTCGTCTCCGGCGGCACGGACAATCACCTGATGCTGGTCGATCTGCGCCCCAAAAACGCAACCGGCAAAGCCGCCGAGAAGGCGCTCGACCGAGCATATATCACGTGCAACAACAACAGCGTGCCCTTCGATACGGCGAGCCCGTTCGTGACGTCCGGCCTGCGCCTTGGCACGCCCGCTGGCACCACGCGCGGCTTCCGCGAGGCTGAGTTCCGCCAGATTGGCGGCTGGATCGCCGAGGTCGTTGAAGGCCTGCGTCGCAATGGCGATGAGGGTGATGGTCAGGTTGAAGAGCATGTGCGCGAGAAGGTGAAAGAGCTCACCGCACGCTTCCCCATTTACGAAGGCTGATTGACAATGAGCGAGCCAAAGGACCTGATGAGCAAAGCCAAGACCGAGATTTCCGGCATGGCGAAGGAAGGGCTCGCGCATCCCTCTACGAAGCCGGTGCTGACCGGCGCTGCCGTTGGCGCGGTGGCGGGGCTGCTCTTGCCGGTGGTGTCGATACCCGTCGGCCTCATCGCAGGTGCGGGTTACGCCTTGTGGTCGAGGATCCGCCGCTAGTGCGCTGCCCCTATTGCGCGCATGAAGATAGCCAGGTGAAGGATAGCCGCCCGACCGAGGACAGCGCGGCGATCCGTCGTCGCCGCCAGTGCGAAGGCTGCGGCGCGCGCTTCACCACGTTCGAGCGCATCCAGCTGCGGGACATTGCCATCATCAAATCGACCGGTTCGAGCGAACCGTTCGACCGGGATAAACTGGCAAAGTCGATCACCATTGCTTGCCGCAAGCGCGCGATCGACGCGGTGCGGATCGAGCGGCTCGTATCAGGCATCCAGCGCCAGCTTGAAACCAGCGGCGACAGCGAAGTGCCCTCCGCCAAGATTGGCGAGCTGGCGATGGAAGGCCTCAAGGGCCTCGATAGCGTCGCCTATATCCGCTTTGCCAGCGTTTACCGGGATTTCACCGAAGCCAAGGATTTCGCCTCCTTTGCAGGCGCGATCCGGGAAGTGGGCGGCGAGTGAAGGAGGGCATCCAGCGCCCGGTCGTCGTTCTTGTCCGCCCCCAGCTTGGGGAAAATATCGGCAAGGCGGCGCGGGCGATGCTCAACTTCGGCCTCACCGAAATGCGCCTCGTCACCCCGCGTGACGGCTGGCCGAACCCCTCAGCTATTCCCGCTTCGGCAGGCGCGGATCATGTGCTGGAAAATGCGCAGGTGTTCGAGACGTTGGCCGAGGCCGTCTCGGACTGCGCGCATGTCTATGCCACCACCGTGCGCAACCGGGGCATCACCAAACCTGTCGTGACGCCGGAAGAAGCCGCGCGGGAAATTCATGTCGCGATCGGGCGCAGCGCGCTTGTGTTTGGGCCTGAGCGGTCGGGGTTGGAAACCGACGATGTGGCACTGGCCCGCGCGATCCTCACCGTGCCGATCAACCCGGAGTTCCCCTCGCTCAATCTCGCTCAGGCCGTCATCCTGTGCGCTTATGAATGGTCCAAACAGGCCTCGCTCACCCAGCCGACCCAGACGGAGATATTGCCCCCCGCCCCGCATGAAGAGCTGGAAGGAATGATCAACCAGTTTGAAGGCATGCTGGACAAGGCAGGCTATTTCTATCCCTACAGCCGTGCGGTCGCCACACGCCGGGCGTTGCGCACCTTGCTGACCAAACCGGGCTGGAATCACCTTGAAGTGCGCACGATGCGCGGCGTGCTTTCGACCTTGGCAAACCCGAGAGAGCGCTAGGCGGTCGGCCCGCTAGACGGCATTTCAAAGCTTTTGAAAGGCAGCTTCGGGACGAAACCTGCCTCACCCGCGATCAAGTGCGGAGCCCATCTGGCGTCGCGGCGCGTTTACCTACATGGCAGAACCACGACCAGATAGGGTGAATAAAGCCATCAGTACGGGTAGCATTTCGGGTTCGCGTGAACATCATTGGGATTCGATGCGGGCAGCGCTCATGCTGCTCGGCATCCCTTATCATGTGGCAATGGCCTATCGCGCCAATGATGTGTGGATTGCCAATGCAGGCGAAGGCGATCTGGCGTTCACTTGGCTCGCCGCGATCATCCATCTCTTCCGCATGCCCGCCTTCTTCATCATCGCAGGCTATTTTGCAGCGCTCTTGCTCTCTCGCCGCTCTCCGATGGAATGGCTCAAGAGCCGGTTCGTCCGGCTCGGTCTGCCATTCCTGGCCTGCCTGCTGACGCTCAACCCCCTGCTCAATCTCTTTTGCGAGCTGTCCAACTATCATATCTGGCGCGCGCTTGCCTCTTGGGAGCGGAACAGTCTTGTCTCCGGCGGCTATTGGGTGCGGCACCTGTGGTTCATCATCGTCCTGCTCTATCTGAGCGGAGCAGCGGCGCTCTTTTATCATGTGGCGCCCAAGCTCGCTCAGGCGAACATGTCTGAGCGCAGGGATCGCTGGCTGGCACGCAATATGACGACGACAGTGCTGATCGTCGGAATTGCCTTGGGGCTGTGGGAAGCAGGCGCAATCGAGCTGTTCTACATTGCCGGGCTGGCGACTAATGGCCCGCAGGAGCTGCTACGGCTCGATCAATTGATCGAATTCGCGCCCTGGTTCGTGGCGGGTTGGATTGTCGCGCGCTCGCCGCATTTCCGGGCAGCGCTGCACCGTCCATCCGCCGCCTTGGGCATGGTCGCCGTCATTTCGGCCACCGCCTATCTGCTCTTTTACAAAGACGTTCACCCAATGGCCGAACGATTCATCGCCACGATCGCGGCCATCACGATGACGCAGGCGCTGCTGGCGGGCTTCAAACGCTTTGCCGACAAGCCGCATCCGGCCGTGCAGGCAATCGTCGCCTCGTCCTTCGTCATATATCTCGTGCACTTGCCGATCACTGCTGGCCTTGTCGTGGTTGGGCAGCATGTTGCCATGCCGGTCGTGCTCAAGGGCCTGATCATCATGGTGCTTACCGCAGCGATGAGCTGGGGCGCGTGGCTCGTGGTTCGCAAGTCGCCAACGCTGCGCCTGCTCTACGACGGAATTGCGCCCGAGCAGGAAGGCCGCAAAACCTCCTCGCGCGGTTTCGCCCATCCACAGCGCTATCAAACGCGTTGAACCTGCTGCCTGCGCGCCACTCCGCTTGACTTTTGCCCGGTCGCTGGCCATAGGCGCCGCTTCGTAACTGGCCCTGCACCCCGGTGAAGCAGTGGCCCTGCCCCTGAGCGTCTCACGCAATATGGATTTCAGGCGAATACCGGGATCGACGCCGGGCAGCTTTCAGCCGCCTGGCAGACGTTGTTTTGTAAGTTTGAAGGACATTCTATGACGAAGCGTACAAGCGCCAAGCATAAACTCGATCGTCGCATGGGCGAGAATATCTGGGGTCGTCCCAAGAGCCCAGTGAACAAGCGCGAATATGGCCCCGGTCAGCACGGTCAGCGTCGCAAGGGCAAGATGTCCGATTTCGGCATCCAGCTGCGCGCCAAGCAGAAGCTCAAGGGCTATTATGGCGATGTGACCGAGAAGCAGTTCAAGAAGAGCTACATCGAAGCCAGCCGCATGAAGGGCGATACCAGCCAGAACCTCATCGGCCTGCTCGAGCGTCGCCTTGATGCCGTCGTGTATCGCGCCAAGTTCGCGCCGACGATCTTCTCGGCCCGTCAGGTCGTTTCGCACGGTCACATTTATGTGAACGGCGTGAAGTGCAACATTGCATCACGTCTCGTGAAGCCAGGCGATGAAATCACGCTGGGCAAGAAGGCGCAGGAAATGGCGCTGATCCTCGAGGCGCAGACCCTAGCTGAGCGCGACATTCCTGACTATATCGCTCCCGATGGCAACGCCAAGTTCACTTATGTGCGCGTGCCTACGCTGGACGAAGTGCCTTATCCGGTGAAGATGGAACCAAACCTGGTCGTCGAGTTCTACTCGCGCTGATCGGCTCCAACGAGCAAATTACAAAAGGCGGCCCCGCAACGGGCCGCCTTTTTTGTTGGGCCCGACTATATCTCGCTCGCGCGCCCAATCGCGCATCACGAGCAGCAACTGCTTGAACCCGTTCAGGACCAATGCCATCAAGGCACCCTTCCGGCATTGTCAAAGGGATGCACCCCATGCGCTCATCCGCTCTCCTGCTCATTTCTTCCTGCCTCGCTCTTGCGGCATGCGACCAAACGGAAAAGGTCGTGCAATCGACGCCTGCTCCGGCGAGCGCAGCATCAGTCTCGCTCGATGCCCCCTTCACGCTCCCGCCATCAGTCAAGGCGCCGACCATCAATGTCGCGCTGCTCAAGGAGATGACGAAAACCCTCTCCTCCGACGCGTTTGAAGGTCGCGCGCCGACGACGCCCGGTGAAGAGAAGACCGTCGCTTACCTCATCGCCCAAATGACAAAGGCGGGTCTCAAGCCCGGCAACAAGGGCAGCTGGACGCAGGACGTTCCGCTGGTCGAGGTCACCTCCTCGCCTGATATGGCGCTCAGCATTACCGGCGGACGCGAGCCGCTCACCCTCGCCTACAAGACCGATATGGTGGCGGGCACCTATCAGGTCACGCCACGCAGCGAGATCAGCGACAGTGAGATGGTGTTCGTCGGCTATGGCATCAACGCGCCCGAAAAGGGCTGGAACGACTATGCGGGTATCGACGCGCGCGGCAAGACGGTCGTGATGCTCGTCAACGATCCTGATTATGAGATGGAAGGTCTTGATGGCCCCTTTGAGGGCCGGGCCATGACCTATTATGGTCGCTGGGATTATAAGTTCGCCGAGGCTGCGCGCCAGGGCGCCGCCGCCGTGATCGTCATCCACGACACCTTCCCGGCTGCCTATCCCTGGGATGTCGTCGTCTCCTCCTGGACTGGCCCACAGCTCAACATCGATCTGCCCGGCAATCATATGGATCAGGCGAAGGCGGCCGGCTGGATCACGCTGGATGCCGCGAAGCGCGTGTTCGCCACCGCGGGCAAGGATTTCGCTGCGCTGAGCGATGCAGCCAAGCGCCCGGGCTTCCGCGCCGTTCCGCTGGGTCTGCGCGCCAATCTTGCCTTCGATAACAAAATCCGCCGTCAGGTCTCGAAGAATGTCATCGGCATCCTGCCCGGTAAATCCAAACCGGATGAGTATATCCTCTACAGCGCGCATTGGGATCATCTGGGCCGCTGCGAGCCGGTGAAGGGTGACGACATCTGCAATGGCGCGGTCGATAACGCCACCGGCACGGCAGGGCTCGTCGCTTTGGGTGAGGCGCACGCCAAAGCAAGCTCCGCGGCGCGCACACTGGTTTTCCTGGCCGTGACCGCAGAGGAGAGCGGACTGCTGGGATCGAAATATTATGCCGAGAATCCGGTGTTCCCGCTCGCGTCAACGGTCGGCGGCATCAACATGGATGCGCTGAACGTGAACGGGCCGACGCGCGACATGGTCGTCATTGGCAGCGGCAAATCTGAGATGGAATTGCTGCTGGCCCGCGCCGCCAAGGATAGCGGACGAACGATCGTTCCGGAAGCAACGCCCGAAAAAGGCAGCTTCTACCGCTCCGATCATTTCAGCTTCGCCAAGCTGGGCGTGCCCATGATCTATGCTGAGAGCGGCGAGGATCTGGTGGCGGGTGGTGTCGCAGCCGGTCATGCCGCGGCTGAGGATTACACCGTCAACCGCTATCACAAGCCGCAGGATGAATATGTTGCCAGCTGGAATTGGGGTGGCGCGGTTCAGGACCTGCAAACCTATTACCGCATCGGGCGCGAACTGGCGATCAGCAATGTGTGGCCGAATTGGTATCCGACCGCAGAGTTCAAGGCGATTCGGGACGATGCCCGCGCGAAACAACGCGCTGCAAAATAACATGCATTGCTAAGTAAAAATGGGCTAACCGACTGGTTTCCGTTCATCTAGCGAAGATAAGATGTTGCAGCGACACGATGAAATGGTGCGGTGCAAAATATCCTTGCCTTGTGTGTTCCTCGGGACTAGCGACGAGCCGAAAGCTTTGGAGCTCCCGAACAGATGGCGACAGTTCAACACCACGCAATCGGGCGTTTTAGTGAGCATCAGGCAGCAACGCTTGAAGCTGGCCGATCCGCGATATTGCAGGAAGCAGCAGGCCTCATGGCGCTCGCCTCCTCGATCGATGATAAATTCGCGAGTGCTGTGAACGCAATCCTCGGTGCCGAACGTCGCGTCATCGTTACCGGCATCGGCAAATCCGGCCACATCGGGCGCAAAATTGCTGCGACCTTTGCATCAACCGGAACGACCGCCTTCTTCCTCCACGCCAGTGAAGCGGCGCATGGTGATCTGGGCATGGTCACATCGGGAGACTTGCTGCTCGTCCTCTCCAACAGCGGTTTTTCGCAGGAGCTTCGCCCCCTGCTGGCTTATGCGCAGCGCAATGGCGTGCCGGTTATCGGCATCGTATCCAAGCTCCACTCGCCGCTTGGCCAGGCCGCCGATATCGTGCTGCAGTTGCCCGACGCCGCAGAGGCATGCCCGGTCCGCGTCGCACCAACGACATCCACCACAATGATGCTCGCACTTGGCGATGCCCTCGCGCTGGCTGTGATGCAGCGGCGCGGCATTACCCGCAACGACATTGCGCAATGGCATCCAGGCGGCGAGATCGGCTCACGCATTGGGCCGGTCGATGATGTCATCAATTCGACCGATCCACTGCCTCTCGTATCCTGGGATACGCCGATGCGGGATATCGTCTTTGAGATGACATCCGGCGGCAAGGGTGTTGCGGGCGTGATCGGCAAGGAAGGTGGGCTCATCGGCATCATCACCGATGGCGATCTGCGTCGCGCCTTTGATCAGGTGCTCACCGCACGTGCAATTGATATCATGACGCGCGATCCTATCACCGTGCCCAGCGGTACGCCGGTGGAGGAAGTTCTGACGATCATGAACGAGGCCAAGATCACGGTTCTGTTCGTCACGGCGGCTGACAATCCTGCAACACCTATCGCGATTGCGCATATTCACGATCTGGTGCCTTGAGCGGCGCCTAACGCCGCGCCATAGTGACCCGCATGATCAGTGCAGAAAACAACAATCAAGCAGATGATGACGCGTCCAGATCATCTGTCGCAATCATCATTCCGGCCCGCTTCGCGTCCACCCGCTTTCCCGGCAAGCCTCTGATTGCGTTGCGCGACAAGGATGGTATTGCAAAGCCACTTATCCAGTGGAGCTATGAGGCCGGCAAGGCTGTGCGTGGCGGCGCTCAGGTTGCGGTTGCCACCGATGATCAGAGAATCGCGGACGCTGTGTCCGGTTTCGGCGGAGTAGCGCTGATGACGCCGGAGAGCTGCGCTAACGGAACCGAGCGCGTGGCAGCCTGCCTGCATCAGCTGCCCGATGCCGACTTACTGATCAATCTTCAGGGCGATGCGCTGCTGACCCCGCCCGCCTTCGTGGAGGCGCTCATCGCGCACATGCAGGCGAACCCGCATGTTCAGGTCGCCACCGCTGCGGTGCGCTGCTCGGTCGAGACGTTTCAGCATCTGGCGCATGATGCCGCCAATGGACGGGTCGGTGGCACCACCGTCGTTCTCAACGGCAAGAGCGAAGCGCTCTATTTTTCCAAGCGCATCCTGCCTTATCTTCCTGATGGGCGGATGCCGGACGCAGACACGCCTGTGCTACTGCACCTTGGGCTGTATGCATATCGGCGAGAAGCGCTCGAACGCTATGTCGCCACGGGCACGACTATGCTTGAGATGGTCGAAGGACTGGAGCAGTTACGCTTCCTTTACGCCGGGGTTCCCGTGTCGGTCGTCACGCTGGAGGAGCAGGGTTATCCCATCGTCGAGGTGAATAATCCCACTGATATTCCAATCGTCGAGGCAATCATGCGCTCGCGCAGTCAGTTTTGAACGGGCCATGCACATGGCGCCCCGTCGCCTCATGGTGAAGAAGACTGAGACGCAGCGCTTCGGCGGCGCGCGATACGCCGTGATGACGCTCGCCGGATCGCTGCTGCTTTCAGGCTGCGGGATTTCCCGCCAGATCCTCTATTCTCCCAATGCTGCGCCCGCCCAAGTCAACTGGGTCAAGGATCAGCCCGAGGCGATCCAACTGAGCTTAAAGGACCGCTCGGCCCTCAACGGATATTATTGGCCCGGGACGCCCGGTGATGAAGATATCATCGTGTTTTTCCATGGCCGGAACTGGAGCGCTGCAAGAAGCGCCGAGTTTGCCCAATATCTCACCGGCGTTGGCAATGCGGTGGTGGTCGCATCCTATCACGGCTTTAGCGGCAATCCCGGACGCCCCTCACAAGCAGGCATGATGCGCGACGCAGCGCCATTTATCGCCTTCGCACGCGAAAAAGCCGGGCCAAATGCCCGCGTCTGGCTGATCGGCCACTCCATCGGGGCGGCCGTCGTACTTCATGCCGCTGCGGTAGATCAAAGCATAGAAGGCGTCATTGCGATGAACGCGTTCTCCCGCGTGGCCGCTGCCGCGCCCCGGATCACGCGCGCGCTGATCCCGGATCGCTGGGATAATCTGACCGCGCTCAAATCGCTGAAACACCCTGTCATCTTCATGCAGGGCGGGCGTGATCGTATCGTTCCGGCGAGCAGTGGTGACGAGCTTTTTTCAGCTTATGGCGGCCCATCCAGCCTTATTATCGGTGAGACGGCCTATCACAACCCGGACATGGCGACGCTCGGCCCTTGGCTCAATGCTGCCATTGCGGCGATGCAGAGCGGCTCACTCGCCAACCTCCCTGCCCCGCCCGCTGGTTGGATCGAAAAGGTACGGCGGCCATGAGCGCGATCGCACAGGCCATTTTCGCCGTTCCACCGTTTCCAGGTGCGCGCCCATCGCCCGTAGTAGCGCAAGCGTCGAGCGCTGTGCCGGGCGTGCACGCAGCAGAGCTCATCGCAGCGCTGCGCCAACATCAGGTCGGCGGTGCCTTCTGGCAAGATGATGATATCTGGTCGCTCGACGGCCCCGTGAAGGGCGCTGGCAATGACCCAAGGCTGCTTGTTGCAGCGCTTGCCGGACGTGCCATCCAGCCAGCAAGTGACGGCCTCTTCGCTGACCTTGCGTTCGATCCACCCGGCTCGGCGGTGTTAGAGGCAAAACTCGAACAACTCGTCGCAGAACATCTGCTCGACCGCCTCGCCTATGCCGATCCCTTCACGGGCGATCCGATCAGCCCATTGGCGCTCGTGGATATTCTTGGCGGATGGCGCAGGCTCATCGCATCGAACAAGCCCATCGTGGCGGCATTCGGCTTCGCGCATTGGAAACGCGATACCGTCGATCCGCTGCTCTGGGGCGGACGTCCGGTTGCTTTCCTGCCAGCCAAGTCATCCGCGCTTGCGGCTCTCCCTGCGGATGCAAGCATCGCGGTGTGGAAGGCGCGTATCCCCGCCCCCTTCCTCGCCGAGATCGAAGCAGGCCCATGGCGCTTGCTGGAAGTCGAAGACGGCTTCATCCGATCCGCAGGCTTGGGTGCAGATTGCGTGCCGCCCCTGTCCATCGTCGTGGATGATTTGGGCGTGCATTATGATCGCTCACGGCCCAATCGGCTGGAGGACATGCTAGCCTCGGGCAAATTCTCACCGCCCGATCTTGAACGCGCGCGCCGGTTACGAGACTGGATCGTGAGCAGCGGCATCACGAAATACGGCATTTCAACGGGCACGATCTTGTCACGGGAAGGCGGAGATCGACATCATCTCCTTGTGGTAGGCCAGGTCGAAGATGATCGCTCGGTTCTCTACGTCAGCCCGGATGTGCGCAGCAATCTTGAGCTTCTCAAGCGCGTGCGCGCCGCCAATCCAGATGCATGGATCATCTATCGCCCTCATCCCGATGTCGAGGCAGGCCATCGACGCGGCGCGATCCCGGAGGCCACCTGCCGCGCGCTTGCGAACGCAATCAAAGCCTCCGACCCAATCAGCGCGCTGATCGGCAGCGCTGACGAGGTGCATGTGATGACCTCATTGGCTGGCTTCGAAGCGCTTATGCACGGCAAGCGCGTGACCACATATGGCACGCCCTTTTTCGCGGGTTGGGGATTGACGAAGGATCTGGCTCAGGTGCCATCACGCCGAGGGAAAGACCTGTCATTGGATGAGCTGGTAGCGGCGGTTTTGCTACTTTATCCACGCTACCTCGATCCTGTCACAAACCTCCCCTGCACGGCCGAAGTCCTGATCATGCGCCTCCTTTCTGGCGTTCAGCGACAAAATGCTGCACTTGTGCCGCTGCGTCGCGTAATAGGGTGGGCAAGGCGCAGCATAGCGCAACTGGCAGGATCATAATGAAGTTTCACCCTATCGCACGCCGGAACTTCCTGTTTCTGCAGGGTCCACCAGGCACGTTCTTCTGGCAACTGGCAGAGCGGCTGCGCGCGTTCGATTGCGGCATTTTCCGCATCAATCTGAACGGCGGCGATCAAGGCGACTGGCCCGGCGCCGCGACCAATTATCGCGGCTCACGCAACCGTTGGACCTTGTTCATCGATCGCTTTTTGAGCGACAATGCGATTACCGATGTCGTCCTCTTCGGCGATTGCCGCCCGCTGCACATGGCCGCCCATCGCATGGCGCAATTGCGCAAGATCGACGTGCATGTCTTCGAGGAGGGCTATGTCCGCCCTGACTGGCTGACGCTTGAGCCGAGCGGCGTGAACGGCAATTCGCCCCTGTCGCGCGATCCTGAATGGTATCTGCAGGAAGCCAAAAGCTTGCCGCCCATCCCCGACCGTCCGAGCATTACCGCAAGCTTTGGTCGGCGCGCACGGGATGCCTATCGCTATTATTCCCGCGTGTTTCTCAACCGGCCATTTTACCCTTATTATACGTCGCACCGCCCCGGATCATTGTTCGTCGAAGGACTGAGCTGGCTGTACAAATTTGCCCGCGAGAAAGCCGAAGCCGCAAAGGCCGAGCAGGTGGTCGAGTCGATCAAGGGACAATCCTATTTCCTGGTCCCGCTGCAGCTTGCCAAGGATTCCCAGATCCGTGCGCACTCGCCCTTTCAGAACATGGCAGAGGCTGTGGAATATGTGCTCTACAGCTTCGCGCGCCGTGCGCCTACGGACGTCAAATTGCTGATCAAAGAACATCCGCTGGATTCGCGCTTCACAAGCTGGAGCAGTCACATCAATTCGCTTGCTCGCAAGGCCGGACTTGAAGACCGCGTGATCCATATTTCGGGTGGCGATCTGTCGGAGCTCGCCGAAAACGCGATTGGAATGGTGACCGTCAACAGCACATCCGCCACGCTCGCGCTTGCCGCTGGCGTGCCAACGATGGCGCTCGGCAAAGCGATCTACAATATCCCCAAGGTCACGCATCAGGCAAGCCTCGACGAATTTTGGAACCGGCCGCTCCCAGCCGACAGCGCAGTTTATGAAGCGTTCCGGCGCGTGCTGTATGATCGCAGCCTGATTTACGGCGGGCTTGCGAGCCAGTCAGCCATCGAGATTGCGGTGGAGTCCGCAGTCGAGCGCTTGCTGGGAGATTATGCAAGCCATTGGGCACCCGCCCCGGCTGAGATCAGCCTCTAAACTGCTCGAGCCAAGCGTCGACCTTGGCGAAATGAGCGCCCCATGTCGGCGCGACCCACCCTTGCATACGCGCAAGCTGCGCATCCCGCGCAGGGCTATCCTCCGCCGCATAGGCGAGGATCGCATTCACCCAACCCAGCCCGTCGATGGGACTGAAATAATCTGGGACATCGCCGGCCAACTCACGAAAAACGCCTAAATTGCTAGCGATGACCGGCGTTCCGCAGAACAGCGCTTCCACGAGCGGGAGGCCGTAGCCCTCCACAAAGGATGGGAACACCAGCGCACACGCACTGCGCATGTAGCGATCCAGCTGCGCATCGTTGCACCGCGGAAGTTCGATAACCTTGTCCCGAATGATTTCGCACCGATCCAGCAGATCGACCGCCTGCTCGCACTCCCACCCGCGCTTGCCGATGATGACGAGCCTTGGACATGCGTCGCCCAATTTTCGCGCCAGTTCAGACCAGATGTTGAGCATCAGCAGATGGTTTTTGCGCCCTTCAATCGTGCCGAGCATGAGGAAGTAAGGCTCAGCGGGAAGCTGCGTGTAAGCTGCGTTGCTGACGACCGATCCGGCTGACAACTCTGCTCCAAGAGGCGCGACGATCGACGGAAACTGATCTGAGGGGTGGCAACCTCCAAGGCTGTTCAGCGTGTCGGCGCTGTTCGCGATGATACCCGCGCCATGCTCCAGCAACGTGGCGACACGACGAACATGTTTCTCGGGTTCGCTCGGGCGGCAATATTCCGGATGCGTCAACGGAATGAGATCATGCAGGAAGTAGACTGCGCGAACCCCACTGCGGCTCACCCAGGCCCCATGCCCCGGCCGATCCAACCCTGTATGGCCCACATTGATGTAAATGCGGTCCTGATACTCACCAGTCTTATCGCCACGCTTGAAAATCTGGGTTAGCCCACGCAGTGCGACAGACTTAAGGCCACCGCCCGGCGCCCCATCACCTTGAGCAAGAAGCGTGGCAAACAGATCGCGAGAAAGCGCCAACGGCAGCACGCGTGTCACGCCGCCGCGCTGCACCACTGCCTGCGCCCGATCGCGAAAATGCGCGACATAGGCAAGGCAGGTCCGGTCGATGCCGGTGGGCAGCCCGCCCTGCCATGTCCGCCAGACCAATCGGCTGACGTCGAGAAGAACCATATTTTTCAAATCCACTGTTCGCACGACAGCGGGCCTACTGGAAAATAGTCGAATTCTGAATGGTCGCTATCGGATAGACGATCTGCGAAACGGCAGCCAGGAACTTGGAGAAGTCTGCCAACGGGGCGTTGGTGATGTAAATCACGTCCTTGTTCCTGATCGGGAATGTCTGCGCGACGAACAGGGTTTTGGCATCGCGCATGTTGACGCGATAAATGACTGGCACCTTGCCATCCTTCAAAGGAGGCGTTGGTTGACCCTCTGCGGCAAACAAGGCCGGATCCTCATAGCGGAAAATGAACACGCCCTTGGGATTGGCGCGCTGATCATCCAGCCCGCCCATACGCCCGAGCGCTTGCGACAGAGTCAGCCCGGTGCTTTCGAACGGAATTTCGGCGTTCGCACGGGCGGCTCCCAGCACGGTGAAGCTGTATGGCTGGAACAGCAACGTCACCACATCATCGGCCTGGAGGCGAATATTCTGCGCGGGGTCCTTGATGACAGCTTCCAGCGGCATGGCTTCGACCTGCGATCCGCGGGTGATCTGAATGGTCATCTTGCCGACGGGTTGGCGAACGCCGCCGACGGCCGCAAGCACATCAAGCACCCGCTCCCCGGTCGATGACAATGGCACACGGCCGCTACTCGCCACATCACCCACGATAGTAATATTTGACGTCGCGTTGCGGGCTAATCTCACAATCACCTGAGGGTCATGCGCCTTGCCTGCCAGCCTGGCTTTAATCTGTCTGGCAATTTGTTGTGGGGTCGAGCCGGCCGCTTGAATTTGGCCAGCGAATGGAATGTCGATGTGCCCGTCAGCATTGACGATCTGACCCGGCAACTCGGCCGGCCTCGAGCTACCAATACTACCACCCACCGAAGTCGCCGGACCGAACAAAACGGCCGGGGGAGCCTCGAATATGGTAATGTCTAGTGCATCCCCTCGACCTACGATCATATCAAACTTTCGACCGTTCGACAGTGTGTCAGCGAAAGTCGGCGTTTTTTGCGTAGCTACAAGCTTGCCCGCAATCGCGTCTGTCACGTCTACGATTGCAATAGGAGAGTTACCGGCCTGCTGCTTACCGGTGCTCAGCACACTGCCCGTCGAAGGCCCCGAAGTGGGCAAGGTTGCGCAACTCGTTAATGTTACACAAACAAAAACCGACGTTACAATTTTCCGACCGACCATTATATTAAACCACGCATGTGAATGTTTTTAAGCTCGTGTCAGGCTTTTTCTGCCCACACTTTGCGATAGACGTCGACGGTATTTTCAATACACCTACCCCAAGTGTAACCAGCCGCCACACGTAAGCCGTGATCTATAGCCTCGCGGCGCCATTTGTCATCATGCAAACCACGGTGGATCGCTTCGGCGAACTCATCGACATCATCTGGATTAATCATCATGGCCGCGCCTTGGGTCACTTCGGGAAGGCATGATCGGTTGGAAACGACCACCGGAACACCGCTTGCCATCGCTTCAATAGGAGGCAGACCAAAACCCTCGTAGATTGAAGGATAAAGAAATAGCCGCGCGCCAGCATATAACAAAGGCAGAACTGCCTCTGGAACCTGCCCAAGCATGATGAGTTGGCCCCGTGCAGTCTGCCGCTCAATCAGCGCATGAAGCCCCTCATTGAGCCAACCTTTTGCCCCCACCAGCACGAGCGGCGGAATAGGACGGCCTTGGCCTAGTTTTGCGTGGGCGAGGATTGCCTGTTCGATGCGCTTTCTAGGCTCGAACGTTGCAACGCAAAGCATATAATTTGCGGCATGCGCTCCAAGAAGGCGTCGTAAATTTGGCTCCTCTTGAACCTCGGAAATCGGAGAAAACCGATCGGACACACCCAAGTGAATCGCCGTAACTTTTGCAGGGTCTATGCCTGTCTGAATAATGAGCTCCTCTCGCACCTTGCGAGAGTCAGTAACAACATGAGCTGCTCTGCTAAGCGATGCGAGAAAACCTTTTTCGAAAGCGGCCAATCGTTCGGGAGGATGCATATCGGGATACCGGTAAATCGACATATCGTGCACAGTCAGAACGCCAATTTCCGTTTGGGCGGGCAGGAAGTAATTTGTTCCGTGTATTAGACGTTGCTTAAAGCCATTCGCCGTGATGCGGCGACGAAGCACGCGTGGATATCGCCATCGAAAATGAGGTGTCATCAATAATTTTTCAGGGTGGCGCACCCACTCATCGTTACGAAAGTAAGTTAGATTCAGCACTCTCTCATGACGCCTCAGACCAGCGCATAGCTCCCAAGTATAACGCCCAATTCCTGTCAGCTGCGCATTAAGAGAATCCACGGTTAATCCAAGCCGCATTTCTATTTTCCAAAATTTAGTGCGATAAAAATGAGCCAACACTATGTGACCTAAAAATCACGGCGCTTTAATTTTATAATTATCGCGAAAGTATCGATCGTTCGATACAATCCAAATTAAAC
>CBIHKY010000079.1:0-15936 GCA_966205705.1 uncultured Alphaproteobacteria bacterium | reverse complement strand
AGATCGAGGTGGCCGAGCGCATGGGTTTTGTCGCGCGGCGCGGGCGCTCGCCGGTCGAACGCTTCATGCATCTTTATTTCCTGATGGCGAAGACGGTGGGCGATCTGACCGGCGTGTTCCTCGCCCATCTTGATGACGCGATGGCCGCGCGCGGGCGGCGCTATATCCCCGCCATGTTCAGCAGGCCGCGCAAGCTCGATGGCTTCGTGCTGGATCGCGGGCGGATCACCATTCCCAAGGATGGCTTTTTCCAAGAAAAGCCCAGCCGCATGATCGAGATTTTCGCGGTTGCCGACAAGCATGGGTTGGAGATCCACCCCAACGCCATGCGCGCGCTCAACCGCGATGCCGCCCTGATCGACCGCAAGGTGCGCGACGATCCGGAAGCCAATGCGCTGTTCATGAGCGTGCTCACCTCGCCGCGCGATCCCGAAAAAGTGCTGCGCTGGATGAATGAGGCAGGCACATTCGGTCGCTTCGTGCCCGATTTCGGCCGTGTCGTCGCGCAGATGCAGTTCGACATGTATCATCACTACACCGTCGATGAGCATACGATCCGCGCCATCGGCCTGCTCTCCAAGATCGAGCGGGGCGAGTTTCAGACAGACCATCCGCTCGCCCACGATATCGTCCAGCATGTGATCTCGCGCCGGGTGCTCTATGTCTCGGTGCTGCTGCATGACATCGCCAAGGGGCGGGGCGGCGATCACAGCCTGCTGGGTGCTGAGGTGGCGGAGAAGCTCTGTCCGCGGCTCGGCTTGAGCGCGGCGGAGACCGAGACGGTCGCCTGGCTGATCCGCTATCATCTGCTGATGTCGGCCACGGCCTTCAAGCGCGATCTGTCCGACTATAAAACCATCCTCGATTTTGCCGAGGTTGTGCAAAGCTCAGAGCGGTTGCGGCTGCTCGTGTTGCTGACCATCGTGGATATCCGCGCGGTTGGCCCCGGCGTATGGAATAGCTGGAAGCGCCAGCTGATCACGGAGCTTTACGAATCCGCCGAAGAAGTCATTCGCCCCGGCCACAAGCTGCGCGGGCGGCAGGAGCGGATCGAAGAGAAGCGCGATACGTTGCGGCAGCGCCTCGCGGTGGACGATGCAGCGTTCGAGACGCTGGTGAAGGGCTTCCCGCAATCCTACTGGATCGCCGAACCAGACCATATTCTTGAGCGCAATGCGCGGCATTTGCTGGCGGCGGGGCCAGCGGAGCTTTCCATCGACGCACAACCCTATCCCGAGCGCGGCGCGACGCTGGTGACGGTGTATGCGTCGGACCATCCCGGCCTGTTTTACCGCGTGGCGGGCGCCATCCATCTGGCTGGCGGCAACATCATCGATGCGCGCATCCACACGCTCAAGGATGGCACGGCGCTCGATAATTTTCTGGTGCAGAACCCACTTGGCGGGCGTTTCGATGCACCCGAGCAGATTGCCCGCATCAAAAGCTATATCGAGGATGCGCTGCTCAACCGGCAAAAGCTGATGGCGAAGCTCGACCAGCGCCCCCTTTCGCGCACCCGCGCGGAAGCCTTTGAGGTCGTGCCGCAAGTGTTGATCGACAATAAGGCGTCAAACCGCTTCACCGTTGTGGAGGTGATGGCGCGCGACCGGCCTGCCCTATTGCTGAGCCTCGCCTTTGCGCTCTTCCAGTCCAAAACGATGGTCCATAGCGCGCATGTGGCCACCTTTGGCGAGCGGGCGGTGGATACATTCTACCTCACCGATCTGCTCGGCGGAAAGCTGGAGAGCAAGACGCGCCTTGCGACACTGGAACGGCGCTTGCTGGAAGCCGCCAACCATCAGGCTGGCGCGATGCTCGACGTGAATGCCTTTGCGGTGTCCGCCTAAGCGGCGCCAGTCGGGCACCAACACACTGCCGTCACCCCGGACTTGATCCGGGGTCCCGCTTTTCTTTGGGCGTATGTGCGACAGGCAGCGGGATCCCGGATCAAGTCCGGGATGACGAAGGTTTGGGACGCTCAGCTCAATGCGAAAGCAGCACCGGAATCGGCGCCTTCGCCAGCAACGTCCGCGTGGTGCCGCCGAAAATCTGCTCGCGCAGACGGCCGCGGCCATAGCCCCCCATCACGCAGTAGGTTGCGCCTGAGGCCTGCATCGCATCCAGCAGTAGCGTCGCAACATCGGTGGTGCGCGGGATCACGCGGCTGGTTACGGTGCAGCCTTGCCGGGCCAGATAGTCGGCGGCTTCATTCGGGTCGGCGCAATCCTCGCCCACCGTCACGACCTCAACCTCGCTCGACCGGCGCAGCAACGGCACCGCCGCGCGCAGGGCCGCATCGGACGGGCGCGATCCATCCCACGCCACCAGCGCCTTACCGAGCGGATCGAAGCGCTTCTGCTCGGTCGGCACCAGCAAGATCGGCGCGGAGGTGAGCGCGGCGAGGCGCGAGGCGGCATTGCCCGTCTCGGTCATCTCGCCCACGCCCTGCTTGCCGACCACGATCAGATCGACAAGCCGGAAGCTGTCCGTAATCGCCTCGTCAGACTGGCTATGCACCCGCGCCCATTCATAGCTGATGGCTTCATTGATCAGGCGCGGCTCAAGTCGGCTGACATTCTCATCCTCCCGATCACGTTCCTCGACGATCAGTACGCCCGCAGCGCCGCCGACGCCGAAGCCATCGGCAAAGATCGGCATCTGCACCACATCAAGACAGACAAGATGCCCCTCCACCTCCCGCACGACATCCAGCGCGGTCTGCAGGCGCGCTTCCTGGCTTGCATCATCGTGGATCAGAACCATCACGGTCTTCATGGCAACTTCCTCTCGTTCGTGGCGGGAGCCACCACCGGATAGTGCCATGATCGAAGGGAAACACCCAACACTCCTTGATCGCGATCACCCCGGCGCGGCGATTCAAATCTTGCTTCTGCGCGCCCGCCTGACTAAGGGCATGCGCTTCCATGTCATGTGGGAACCAATGGGACGGGCCGGCCAGTAGGGCTGCCGTGTCTGTCCGCAATCGTCTGCACGCGCTTTCGGGCCTGTGCGTTAAAGACAAAAGGAGACGCAAATGCCCAAAATGAAGACCAAGAGCGGTGTGAAGAAACGCTTCAAATTCACCGCCACTGGCAAGGTCAAGCATGGTGTCGCTGGTAAGCGCCACCGTTTGATGAGCCACAACGCAAAATATATTCGCCAGAATCGCGGCACCAAAGTGTTGTCCGATGCAGATGTAGCCCATGTGCGCCTTTGGGCGCCTTATGGCCTCGGCTAAGGAGTAAAGCGAAATGGCACGTGTAAAACGCGGTACGACCACCAAGGCGAAGCATAAGAGGATTTTGGAACAGGCGAAGGGCTATTATGGCCGTCGCAAGAACACCATCCGTATTGCGCGCCAGGCTGTCGAAAAAGCCGGTCAATATGCATATCGCGACCGCAAGGTTAAGAAGCGCACCTTCCGCGCCCTGTGGATCCAGCGCATCAACGCGGCTGTCCGCGCTGAAGGCCTGACCTATGGTGTGTTCATGCATGGCCTCAAGCTTGCTGGTGTTGAACTGGACCGGAAGGTCCTGGCCGACATTGCAATGCATGAAGGCGATGTGTTCAAGGGCATTATTGCACAAGCGCGCGCTGCGCTGCCGGCTGCTGCCTGAACGAACGGAATACCGATTACGTGAAGGGCGCCGGGGGGAACTCCGGCGCCCTTTTTGTTTCTACACGCTTTTTCTCTCGCCGATGGATTGGAGCAGCGCATGGCGCTCAAGGCATGGTGGTTATACGTCACAGTCGTCTTCATCGTCTCGGCAACGCCGGGGCCAAACATGCTGCACGTGATGAACCAGTCCATCCATCACGGCCCGCGCCGCGCGATGGGCACGATGGCGGGGCTGCTGAGCGCAGTTCTGCTGTGCCTCATTGCCTCCGCACTGGGCCTGGGCGCCTTGCTCAAAGCATCGCCCAAGCTGTTCGACGTGCTGCGCTATGCTGGCGCACTGTATCTCATCTGGCTCGGCATCAAGGCTTGGCGCGCGCCTGCGACTGAGGGCGGCATCACGCCTGCACCGCGCGGGGGCGGATGGGCGCTCTATGGCAGCGGATTGCTTACCGGCCTATCCAATCCCAAGCTCATCATCTTCGCCGCCGCGCTCTTCCCACAGTTCATCGACACACGCGGCGGCTTTGCAACGCAACTGACGATATTGGTGCTCACCTTCGTGGTGATCGAGTGCATCTGGTACGCAGTTTATGCGCTCGGCGGGCATGGCATTGCGCGCTATCTGGCACCGGCTGCACGGCAGCGACTGTTCAACCGGCTGACCGGCGGCATCTTCATCGGCTTTGGTGGCGTGCTGCTCTCGCACCGCATCTGAGCCGGGAAGACCAGCCACCCTTTTCGTTTTGCGTGAATTAGGCTAGCGGACCGGCCCATGACAGAGATTGCATCGCTCAAGGACGGCCTCGTCGCCGACATCGAAGCCGCCGACACGCTCGACGCTGTGGAGGCGCTGCGCATCGGCGCGCTCGGCAAAAGCGGCGTCGTGACCGGCCTGCTCAAAACACTGGGTGCGATGACGCCCGACGAGCGGCAGGCGCAAGGCCCCGCGATCCATGATTTGCGCGAAAGCGTGACCAATGCGATTGCCGCGCGCAAGGCCGCACTGGAAACCGCCGCGCTCGATGCGCGACTCGCGGGCGAACGCCTCGACATGACCCTGCCCGCCGCGCCGCCCGCGCAGGGCAGCATTCACCCGGTGAGCCAGGTGATGGACGAGCTGGCGGAGATTTTCGCGGACCTGGGCTTTGCCGTCGCGACCGGGCCGGAGATTGAGGATGACTGGCGCAACTTCACCGCGCTGAACATTCCCGAGACGCACCCTGCCCGCGCGATGCACGATACTTTCTATTTCGGCGATGAGGCCCGCGCGATCGGCGGCAATGGCGAGGATGCCGCGATGCTGCTGCGCACGCACACATCGCCCGTGCAGATCCGCACGATGATGAGCCAGCAAATGCCGATCCGCATCATTGCGCCCGGCCGCGTCTATCGCAGCGATAGCGACGCCACACACACGCCGATGTTCCATCAGATTGAAGGCCTCGTCATCGACAAGGGCATTCACCTTGGCCATCTGAAATGGACGCTGGAGACCTTCCTCAAGGCCTTTTTCGAGCGGGACGATATCGTTCTGCGCCTGCGCCCCAGCTACTTCCCCTTCACTGAGCCATCGGTGGAAGTGGATGTTGGCTACACCATCGAGAAGGGCCAGCGCGTCATCGGCGGCGGGGGCGACACACCCAATGGCGGCTGGATGGAAGTGCTGGGCAGCGGCATGGTCCACCCGGCGGTCATCCGCAATTGCGGGCTGGACCCGGCGGAGTGGCAGGGCTTTGCCTTCGGCACAGGTGTCGATCGGCTGGCGATGCTCAAATATGGCATGAATGATCTGCGCGCCTTCTTCGATGGCGATCTGCGCTGGCTGCGCCATTATGGTTTTTCGGCGCTGGATGTGCCCACGCTGAGCGGAGGAGTGGGCGCATGAAATTCACCCTGTCATGGCTCAAGGAGCATCTTGAGACGAGCGCCCCGCTGGACGAAATCCTGCGCGCGCTCAACGATATCGGCCTTGAGGTTGAGGGCGTTGAGAACCCTGCCGAGAAGCTCAATGGCTTTCGCATCGCCAAGGTGCTGACTGCCGCGCCGCATCCGCAGGCCGACAAGCTGCAGGTTCTGAGCGTCGATGCAGGCGATGGCCCGATGCAGGTCGTGTGCGGCGCACCCAATGCGCGCGCCGGGCTTGTCGGCGTGTTCGGCATGCCGGGTGCGACTGTGCCTGCCAATGGCATGGTGCTGCGTGTTGCGGCGATCCGCGGTGTCGAATCCAATGGCATGATGTGCTCCACACGCGAGCTGGAGCTGGGCGAGGACCATGAGGGCATTATCGAGCTTCCGCTGGATGCGCCGGTCGGCACCGCCTTTGCGGAGTATGCGCAGATTGACGATCCGGTCATCGACGTCTCGATCACGCCCAACCGGCAGGATTGCATGGGCGTGCGCGGCATTGCGCGCGATCTGGCCGCCAAGGGTGTGGGCACGCTGATCCCGCTCGAGGCGATCATTGGCCAATTGCCCCAGATCGCAGCGCAGGGCGCAGGCCCGGATGTGCGCACCGATGATGTCGAGGGCTGCCCAGCCTTTTATGCGCGCAGCGTGCATGGCGTGGCGAATGGCCCGTCGCCGGAATGGCTGGCGCGTCGCCTTAAGGCAATCGGCCAGAAGCCGATCAGCGCGCTGGTCGACATCACCAATTTCGTGATGATCGGCCTTGGTCGCCCGCTGCATGTGTATGACATGGCGAGCATCAAGGGCGGCCTTGTCGCGCGCAAGGCTGTCGCAGGCGAGCAGGTGCTGGCGCTGAATGGCAAAAGCTATGCAATGACGGACGCCATGACCGTGATTGCCGATGAGGCTGCGGTGCATGACATTGGCGGCATCATGGGCGGCGAGCATTCGGGCGCGCAGTTGGGCACCACTGATGTGCTGATCGAATGCGCCTATTTTACCCCGGAGAGCATTGCGCGGACCGGGCAGAAGCTGGCGCTGGCCTCCGATGCGCGGCAGCGGTTCGAGCGCGGTGTCGATCCCGCATTTCTTGAAGAAGGGCTGGATATCGCGACGCGGCTGGTGCTGGCGCTGTGTGGCGGCACGGCGAGTGAGATGACGCGCGCAGGCACGCCGCCTCTCGATGAGCGGGTCGTGGTTTATGATCCTGAACTGGCTGAGAAGCTCGGCGGACTAGCCATAGCGCCTGACCGCCAACGGGTGATCCTGGAGGGGCTGGGCTTCAAGTTCGCTGCCGAATGGCATGTGAGCGTTCCCAGCTGGCGTCGCGATGTGCATGGCCCAGCCGACATTGTCGAAGAAGTGATCCGCATCGAGGGCCTCAACAATGTGCCCTCCGTCCCGCTACCGCGCGCACCCGGTGTCGCTAAGCCGACCGCAACGCCGCTACAACTGGTCGAGCGCCGCATGCGCCGCGCGGCTGCTGCGCGCGGGCTGAATGAGGCGATCAACTGGTCCTTCATTTCGGAGACGGAAGCTGCGCCCTTTGGTGGCGGTGACTGGACGCTCGCTAACCCGATCAGCGAAGAGCTGAAGGTGATGCGCCCGACTTTGCTCGCAGGCCTGCTCTCGGCGGTGCGGCGCAATGCGGATCGTGGTGCCTCCTCCATCGCCCTGTTCGAGCTTGGACGCCGTTACTTCCGCGCGGCGGACGGCAGCAGCGATGAGCGGCTGACGCTTGGCCTCGTGATGGCGGGCAACAAGCGCGCGCGCGGCTGGCAGCATGGCAAGGCGCAGAGCTTTGACGCGTTCGACGCGAAGGCGGAAGTGATTGCTTTGCTCGATGCGGCAGGCGCGCCAACCGCCCGTTTGCAAATGATGGATGAGGCGGGCAGCGCGTATCACCCCGGCCAATCCGGCACCTTGCGCCTAGGCCCCAAGACGGTGCTGGCCGCCTATGGCGTGCTGCACCCGCGTATTGCCAAGGCGTTCGATCTGGATGGCACTGTCGTCGCGGCAGAAATCTACCTCGATGCCATTCCGCAGTCGCGCAAGAGCGGCTTCATGCGCGCACCATATTCGCCGCCCGCATTGCAGGCCGTGACGCGCGACTTCGCCTTCCTCGTTCCGCAGGCGCTGGAAGCCGAGGCACTGGTGCGGGCTGTGCGCGGAGCGGACAAGGCTGCGATCGTGGATGCGCGCCTGTTCGATCTATTCGAAGGCCAAGGCGTGCCGGAGGGTCAGAAGAGCCTCGCCATCGAAGTGACGCTTCAGCCGGGCGAGAAAAGCTTCTCGGATGAGGAGCTCAAGGCCATTGCCGAGCGGATCGTGGCGGCGGCAGGCAAGCAGGGCGCGACGCTTCGCGGCTGATCCGCCCTGCTTTATCACTCAATGGTCGTGATCATCCGCCAGTTCGGCGCGCTCGGCATCGGTCAGCTCAAAGCGGGGATTAATCTCCGCATCGCGCACGAGCAGGCAGCCTAGCCCAAGCACGGCTTGCGGTCCCTTGAGCGGATCAAGCCCACGACTGTGCATCCAGGTGCGCAGCGCTGGATTATTGTCGAAGATGCTCATCGCCATGCTCTCGACGCTGGACATATAATAGCTGGATGGCGGCGTCGGATCATCAGCGCCACCGGCAGCCTGCGTGAGGCATTTCAGAATATCGTCCTTCAAACTCGTCATAAATCACGTCTCTTTGTTAGCGGCAGTCAGCCGCGCACACCCATGGGACCATCTTACCGCCACAGCCCGGCACGGCAAGCCGCGCTGATCTTCGCCCTCATTTCTTCTCTTTGACCTCCGGCGCAGGCGGCGGCGGCAATGTGCAGCCTCGACTTACCGCCAGCCCGCGCAGATAGCCACGCCGCGCAAGCCCTGCATCGATTGCAGTATCCAGCCGCCGTTGTGCAGGCCCAGCCCCACTGATTTCGCGCACGATCCCGCGAAAAGGGATGATCGAATTGACCACGAACGTGCCACCCGCCGCAGCGAGATTGCCCAGTCTATTCCTGTTTTCCTTGATGCTCCCGTCGAAGTCCGGTCCCAACACCTCGTTCAGTTCCGCCATGGACGCCACGATCTGGCTGCACCGCTCGCCGGGTGAGGCATAAGGCTGCTTCACCGCCTGCTTGAGAACCTCCGGAATCTTCGTCTTCTGGATGCCCACATCACGGGCAGGCTGCGTCACGATTGTTTCGACGCGGCCTGGGCCCTTCTTGTCATCATCATCCTCGTCCTTCGCCGGCACGTCCTGCGCCCAAGCGGCGCTCGCGCACAGGAGAGGGATGAGCATCGCTGCAAACCTTCTCATTTTGCGCCGTCCCTTCAGGCCATGCTGAAACCTCTGGTAAAAGGTGCAAAGCGGCCTGTAGGTTCCCCCACTGGCCGCCTTCCGGCCCTGAGGATGTGCGCAAATCATATGACCATCGAGATCGGAACGGACCTGCTGCGGGCCTCCATCAACCCGCTCGGCGCAGAGCTTTGCAGCCTGCGCGATGCCGCTGATCGCGAGCTGATGACCGATGCCGATCCGGCCTATTGGGCATCCCATTCGCCCCTGCTCTTCCCGATCATTGGCGAGTTGAATACCGGCACCTATCGGCATGACGGCAAAAGCTACACCATGCCCCGCCATGGCGTCGCGCGGCGCGAGACCTTCGAGATGGTTGATGTGGCACCCGATCAGGTGACCTATCGGCTGAGCGATAACGCGACCACGCGGCAGAGCTATCCCTTCGCCTTCAATCTCGACGCCACTTACCGCATTGAGGGCGCCTCGCTGCGCATGCAGATGACCGCGCATAATCCCGGCGAGGTCGATCTTCCGGCGAGCTTCGGCTTCCATCCCGGTTTCGCCTGGCCGCTCCCTTATGAGGAGAGACGCAAAGATCATCACATTCTGTTCGATCACCCCCAACCGTCCGCGCTGTGCCTGCTCGATGCCGGACTGATCGCCAGCGAGGATCGCCCAAGTCCCGTCGGTGGCCGCACACTCGCGCTGCATGATGATCTATTCGAGGATGACGCTCTCATCTGGCGCAAGCTGGAAAGCCGCGGCTGCCTCTATGGTGCATCGCAAGGCGCGCAATTGCGCCTCGACTGGAGCGACATGCCAAGCCTTGGCATCTGGACCAAGCCGGGCGCGCGCTTCATCTGCATCGAGCCATGGGATGGCATTGCCGACCGTGCCGATTTCTCCGGCGATATTTGGGAAAAACCGGGCATCCGCGCAATCCCGCCGGGCGGATCGCACACATGGTGGATGCGGATCACGCTGCAACACGGTGAATCCGCCTGATCGGCTTGCGATTCATCGGCCGCTTTCCCTATAGGAGCCCTAATATTGCGCCTGTCCGCTGATGCGACCGGCGGCCCCAAGCGTTTCAGGACAATATAGACGTTATGACGATCCCGTCCCGCCGCACCTTTGCGATCATCTCCCACCCGGATGCCGGCAAGACCACGCTCACCGAAAAGCTGCTGTTGGCCGGTGGCGCGATCCATCTCGCCGGTGAAGTGAAGGCGCGCGGCGCGAACCGCCGTGCCCGGTCCGACTGGATGAAGATCGAGCAGCAGCGCGGCATTTCCGTCACCTCGTCTGTGATGACCTTCGAGCGCAATTTCGACGGGATCGGCGCCGTCACCTTCAACCTGCTCGATACGCCGGGGCATGAAGATTTCTCCGAAGATACCTATCGCACGCTCACCGCTGTCGATTCCGCGGTGATGGTGATCGACGCGGCCAAGGGCATCGAGCCGCAAACGCTCAAGCTGTTCGAGGTTTGCCGCTTGCGCTCCGTTCCGATCATCACCTTCGTCAACAAGGTGGATCGTGAAGGGCGCGATGCCTTCGAGCTGCTCGATGAAGTGGCGGACAAGCTGGCGCTGGACGTGTGCCCGATGAGCTGGCCGGTCGGCATGGGCGGCGAGTTTGAGGGCATTTATGATTTCGCCACCAACCGCCTCATGCAGCCCGTTGGCCCGAGCAAGGAATTTGACGGCAGTTTCACCCAATATAGCGGGCTGGACGACCCCAAGCTTGCCGAGCAACTCACGTCCCAAGGGCTCAAGCGCCTGCGCGACGAGACCGAGCTGGCGCAGGGCGGCTATGCGAGCTTCGATATCGAGGCGTATCGCAATGGCGATCTCACGCCCGTCTATTTCGGCTCCGCCCTCAAGCGCTTTGGCGTGGGCGAGCTGATCGAGGCGCTGGCAGCCCATGCGCCGCCACCACGCACCCAGCCTGCCGAGCCCGGCCCCGTGGAGCCGGACCGCGCGGACGTGACCGGCTTCATCTTCAAGGTGCAGGCCAATATGGATCCGCAGCATCGCGATCGCATCGCCTTCATGCGACTTTGCTCAGGCAAATTCCGCCGCGGCATGAAGCTGACGCCATCGGGCAGCGGCAAGCCGATCGCGGTGCATTCGCCCATCCTCTTTTTCGCGCAGGATCGCGAGATTGCTGACGAGGCCTTCCCCGGCGACATCATCGGCATTCCTAATCATGGCACGTTGCGCGTGGGCGATACGCTGTCTGAAAAAGCCGATGTGCGCTTCACCGGCCTGCCCAATTTCGCGCCGGAAATCCTGCGCCGCATCGCGCTCAAGGATCCCACCAAGACGAAGCAATTGCGCAAGGCGCTGGATGATCTCTCGGAGGAGGGCGTCATTCAGGTCTTCTATCCCGAGATTGGCGGCCAGTGGATCATTGGCGTCGTCGGCCAGCTTCAGCTTGAGGTGCTGATCAGCCGCCTTGATGCGGAATATAAGGTTGCCGCCGTGCTGGAAATGGCGCCTTTCGACACCGCTCGCTGGCTCTCCGGCGATGTGCGTCTGGTGGAGGAGTTCACCAGCATCAATCGCACCAACATGGCGAAGGACCGGGACGGCAAGGCCGTGTTCCTCGCGCGATCCGCCTGGGACGTAAACTATCAGTCCGAGCGCCACCCGGACATCAAGTTCAGCGCCACGCGCGAGCGCTGAGAGAAAGGCGCCGATTTAAGAGACAACGTCACCCCGGACCTGATCCGGGGTCCAGCTGCATTCCGCCTCACGAGAAACAGCGGGGTCCTGGGTCAAGCCCGGGACGACGAAGACCCTGAAGCAACTTTCAGACCAGCTGGCTAAACCCAACCAACAGTCAACGACGCTTTACGCCGTCGCGATGCTGATCGTCTCATACGTCACACCGCCCGCAATCCGTGCGCTGGCCTCGATCTTGCCCGCGACATCGCCACCGATAATCGAAAAGCGCGTACGCCTAGCCCCGGTGGCCACTGTCGGTAACCCGGCGCTTCGCCGTTTGCTGGACTTCGAGAACATCCTGTCGCGCTTCCAGAAAGGGGCGCGGATTGACGATCTCACCGTTGACGCGCACTTCAAAATGCAGATGCGTTCCGGTCGAACGGCCCGTTGAGCCCATGCGCGCGATCGGCTGCCCGCGCGCCACTTTCTGCCCCGCCTTGATGCCATAGCCCGAGAGGTGGGCATAGAGCGTCGTCAGCCCCTTGCCATGATTGATCTCCACCACTTTGCCATAGCCCTGGCGATCCCCGACATAGATCACTTTGCCGGGTGCAGCAGCCAAGATCGGTTGGCCATAAGCGCCGCGAAAATCGATGCCCGAATGGAAGGCAAGCGCGCCATTGAAGGGATCGCGACGATAGCCATAGGAGCTTGTCGTCGCGGGCGCGGCGGTGGGCTTGCCTGATGGGATCGCCGCCAGCGTCGCTTCCATCATGTTGAGGCGTGTGAGGAGTATGGCGAGTTCGCGCAGCTCCGGTTCGGCAGCAATCGCGGCGGAAACAGGCAGAAAGGGACCACCCTGCGCCTGTGCGCGATCGGCCAGCCGCGCGGGATCGAGCCCAAAGCTGCGGATTGCCTTTTCCACCTGTGTAAGGCGGGCCTGCGCCGCATCGGCAAGGCGCCCTTCGAGCATGATCTGCTGTTGTTGCAAGCCCTGCAGCCGTGCCTGCGGAGACGCTGCGCCGCGTGGCGTGCCGGACTGCGCATCTGCCGCAGGCGCTTCAACGGTAGGCAAAGCGCCATGTCCGCCCTCCAGCCCAGCGCCGAGATTGGCGCGCAATATATCTTCCAGCGCCTTCTGCCGCTGCTCGATATCGCGCGCGATATCATCAACCGAATTGCGATAGGCATCGACCTTCGCCTCACGGGAATCGATCGCCGCACGGTCCTGCGCCACGGCGCCGCGCTCCATCAAGATGCTTGCCTGATTCCACATCATCGCGCCCGTTCCCACAGCCCAAAGCAGCGCGATCACCGCTACAATTGCAGCGCCGATCAATTGGAAACGTGTCGTGATACGAAGGAACCGAACCTGCCCGCCACTGCGGAGAAAAACCTCTCGCTCAGGGGCGAGAGATAGCAGACGCGCGATGATCCCTTCGGGAGTTGCCTTGTTCACTGCCACCCGATTACTCTGTTATACGTCATTACATTGTTGAGCGGGCTGCTAACAGACGAACGCCCTTCCGGCGAATCCATGCGACGAAGCGCGCGCCGAATCGAAACGCCAACGAGGCAGAGCGAACTGACGGCCGGTAACCAAGAGTCATTTCCCACGTTTTTGAGCGTCAAAATAGGGACTCGCGCTAATGTCGAGTCGCGCAAAAGTTGGGCGGCATTGATCGCTAGGGCTCATGCGAAAATCCCCGGACCGCTTGAACAATTCGTTCGAATATATGTCCCAGCAGCATAGTTCCCCTCGCTAACTCAGCCAGATGTCGCACCGCGCACGATTTGTGCGTGAGAAGCGATTGCTGCCGTTGCCATGCTCGAATTGCCCGGTTATAGGCCGGGGCTTAGCCGGATCGGGAGCCACTTCCCCCCGGTGAGTGCGGAGACGTGGGTGAGTGGCTGAAACCAGCGGTTTGCTAAACCGTCGTGCCCTGAATGGGGCACCCCGGGTTCGAATCCCGGCGTCTCCGCCAGATATCGGACCTCAGCGGTCTCCAACGAACCCCAAAACCAAGCAAATTCAGGCATCTCACATGGCATCCGACGTGATTATCGGTCGTCTACGTTCGCCCAAAATCGTGGAAACCGGCGCCGAAGGCATGACCAATGGCATGACTTGATCCCAAGCTGGGGCGTCGATAGCGCCATGTCATGCGCACTAGAACCAAACTGAATGGGTGGCTGTCGCGGGTGGAAGCGGTGTTCTGACGTTCGATCTGAGGCCATGCGCTCGATGCGGTGGCACCCCGATTTACCAGACGCCAAGGCAAATCACGTATGACGCCGTGGACGAGCATCGGGAAGTACCAACCTTGCCAGATCCAGCCCTGACCATTCGGTGCTAATTTGTTGAAGTTGCGGGCCGGTCGCTGGCCAAAGGATTGGCGCCTTGCCTCCCCAGCCGTCGCGCGTGCAAAAATCGATGCCTCTATACATCAATTCCGCGCCGCTGTTTGCCCCGCAAGTATGAGAGGCCAACCATTTCTCCGCCGCGGCGTGGCGCAAGGAGGCTGCGCGCTTGCTCTTGCCGTCTTGAGCGCGAGCAGTTCGCCATCACGGGTCGTATCGTAGCATTGCGCATTAGAAGTGGTTCGCTCTGCCTACATCTGTAGGCTACTCAACGACTTCTTGCGAGCCACTGAGGCATTTTGGATAGCTGGAAGGAGAGTTACGCTTTCCCCGATAGAAAATCCCTCATGGTCATAGGTTTTTAGTGGCCCGCTCCTCGTCGAAGGGAACCCCAAAGCGCAGCCTGATAATAATGATTGCTCAATGATGCTGACCGACCCTAATAGTCGATAATCAAAAAGGCGCGTCGGGACGAGGGAGTGGACCATGCAAATGTTCGAAATCCAGGCATTTATCGATCGGCAAAAAATAAGCGCCACGCATTATTCGGTCCTTTTCCTCACCACTTGCGTCCTGTTTATCGACGGCTTCGACATTTTCATGGTCGGAAAAATCGCTCCCGCAATCGCCAAGGATTTTGGCGTCTCCCCTGCTGCGATGACGCTTGTCTTTCTGCTGCAGCAAGTCGGCTTGGCCGTTGGCGCATTCCTCGTCAGCCCCTTGTCTGATTATTTCGGGCGCAAGCGGATGCTCGTCATATCCTCTATCGTCTTTGGCATTCTGACCATTTTGACCGCGCACGCGCCGTCGATCACTATCCTCGCGGTGATGCGCGGTCTTTCAGGCCTCTTCCTCGCCGGGGTGCTGCCAGCCGCGGTGGCTCTTCTGGCTGAATTCACGCCCAAGAAGCTGCGATCCACCTTCATCTCGCTTGGAATCGCAGGCTATAGTGCGGGCAGTGCCGCTGGCGCCGGTGTCGCGCTGCTCGTGCCACATTATGGATGGGAAAGTGGCTTCTGGATTGGCGGCCTTTTTCCGATCATTCTCACGCCGCTCATGATGATCTGGCTGCCGGAATCCCTGACCTATCAGGTCAGTCGTAATCCAGCCGATCCGGCCATTCGCCGCACCATCAAGCGCATCGAGCCCAACCTTGCGCTCACGGGCGCTGAAGAATTCACCATCAACGAGGCTGGCGTCAAACCCAGAAAGACCAATGTCTTGGATGTCTTCCGCCACGGCCGCGCGCGCACTTCGACGATCATTTTTGCATGCTGCGTCCTTTCAATGGGCAATATTGCGCTGCTGGCCGCCTGGCTGCCCACATTCTTTCAGGAAATGGGCGGGATCACCATTCAGCGCTTTGCCATTGCGTCCATGATCGGCTTCATGGGTGGGTTGGCTGGCACGGTGACCATCGGCTACCTCATGGACCGCATTCGCCCGACGCGACTGATCCCGACCTATTATGTCGGGCTTGCGATCGCGCTGATCCTGATGGGTCATGTTCCATTTGGCGGCGTCGCCTTTGTGCTGCTGCTGATCTTCTGGAGCTTCTGCCAAGCCGGAGGCCAGGCGGGCCTGAACATGCTGATGACGCAGGTCTATCCAACGGCGATCAGAAGCACTGGCGTTGGCTGGGCCGGTGGCGCTGGCCGCATTGGTGGCGTTGTCGCGCCCCTTTTTGGCGGCTTTGCCCTCGCCTCGGCATTCACGCTCCCCCTGACGCTCACGCTGATCGCATTGCCGCCCATCGGCGTTGCGCTGATGCTTCTCTTACTGAAACCGATCACCGCGCCCGCAGAGTGATTAGTAGCGGATGTTGGTAATCATCCCGTCTGCGATAGAGTAGAAGAGTACGCCGGTTGCAACGCGGCTATCGCCCGCCTGCATGGTGGCGCTCGGCAATTTGATGGTATCGGTTGCCGACAGGGTGTTGGTCATCTCAACGGCCATCAAGCCCCTGGCACTATCGATGACCATCATGTTGACAACGACACTTTCCCCCACCCGCTTGCGCAGCGGACGGTAGAAGGACAGCACCTCTTCGCGCCCGTGCAATGGCTGCGATGTAGGCGCAATGC
>CBIHKY010000078.1:0-15973 GCA_966205705.1 uncultured Alphaproteobacteria bacterium | reverse complement strand
CAATTGGACCGGACGGCTTCAACAGAAGCGCTTATCGTTATCTCGCAGTTCCAACGCAGCGTTATGTGTTCGCGAGCAACGCCCATTATGATGTCACTGACAAAGTTACCGCCTTCCTTGAGGGCACATTCATAAGCACGAAGGTGCGGGCCGTAATTGAGCCTTTCCCCTGGGATACGGACACGTCCGGCAAGCAATATGCAAACGGGCAAATGCCAATCGAAACCCTTTATAATGGTGCGATTGTCCGCAACCCGTTCGTTCCGGATGCGATCTTCAATGACTCGTCCGACACCGACGGCGACGGCTTGCGCGACATTTTCGTGACCAAGCGCCTGTTCGATTTTGGCAACCGCGTCACAGATGCCACGCGTCAGACATTTCGCATCGTGGCTGGTTTGCGCGGCGAGCTTGGCCCCAAGTGGAGCTGGGAAGCGTTCGGCAACTACGGCCAAACCGACATTAGCCAGACGGGCACCGGCCAGATCAACGTGATCAACTTCCGTTCGTCACAGCAGATCGTTCCTAACCCAGCGGGCGGCTTCATGTGCGCTGACCCCAACGCTCGCGCCAATGGCTGTATCCCGGCAAATGTATTCGGTCTTGGCTCTCTGGCGCCCGCGTTGGGCTATCTCGAGGCGCCCTCTAATTTCAACGCGTCCATCAAGCAAACCCAGATTGGCGCAAACCTGACTGGCTCCCTGTTCTCGCTGACCGGCAAGGATGATGTTGGTGTTACGGTTGGTGCCGAATATCGTCGCGAAGCAGCAGCCAGCTCATGGGATGCTCTGCAGAGTGCTGGTCTGAACGGCAGTAACGCACTTCCGCCAACGAGCGGCAGCTTCAACCTATATGAGTTTTATGGTGAAGCGCTCGTGCCATTGGTCCAGGAATCGTTCATTTACGATCTCTCGGTTCGCGGTGCCGCTCGCTACTCGCACTACAGCACGGTTGGTGACACGTTCAGCTGGAATGTGGGCGCTGAATTCGCGCCGATCCGTGACATCCGCTTCCGCGCGATGCTTGCACAGACGGTCCGCGCACCGAACGTCACTGAACTGTTCGAAGGCCTCAGCCAGGACTTCCCACAGGTTAACGACCCATGTGAAGGCATTGGTGCAACGGGCGGCGGCACGGTAGGCGATGTCTGCCGCGCATCACCGGGCGTGTTGACGAACATTGCAGCCAATGGCGGCGCATTTGCGGTAAACCAGTCCGATCGTCAGGGCGTCACCAGCTTCGCTGGCGGCAACCCGGACCTGCAGGAAGAGAAGGGTCGCACGCTGACAGCAGGCGTTGTGATCAACCCGGTGTCCATCAACGCGCTGCGCAGATTGACTCTTTCGGTCGATTATTTCCGCGTTCGTATTCAGGATGCCATCGTTGACACTCCTCTGCAGTTCATTCTGCAGCAGTGCTACCAGCAGAATATCCCGAGCTTCTGCGACTTTGTCGTACGTCGCCCGGCTGCCCTTGGTCAGAACAGTGCTGGTTCACTTGATGAGGTGAATAGCGGCCGCTCGAATAGTGGTGGCTTCTACACCTCCGGCATCGACGTCAGCCTCAACTATGTACAGGGCATCAGCCTCGGCAGCTCCGATTTCGATCTGGGCCTCAATGTTGCCTATACCCACGTGATTGACGGTTATGTCATTCCGCTTCCGGGTGAAGCAAAGGATCCGTTCGTTGGTGAGATCGGCGCATCGCGTGACCGCTTCACCGTCAACACGAACTTCGGCAACAATAAGTTCAAGCTGAGCTTCGTGGGAACTTACATCGGTGAAGCGTATCTGGACGACCAGTTCACTGGTGTCGAAGCCGGAACGTCTGCTGCTGCACCTTATCGTCTGCACCCTGAGTTCTACCTTGATGCACAGGCGCGCTTCTTCTTCAACGGGACGTCGGAGTTCTACGTTGGCATGGACAATGTCCTCGACAACAATCCGATCTTCACGGGCGGCCTGCCAGATCCGATGGCAGCAGCTGGTCAGGATGCCGATACCGGCACCTATCAGGCGCTCGGTCGCAGCGTCTATGCAGGAATCAAGCTGCGCTTCTGATCTGCGATAATTGATAATTAAAAAGGGCGGTGCCGATGGCGCCGCCCTTTGTTTGCCTGAACTGTCTGATTCGGCAGCCTTCACCCCACAGTCAGCACCAGCCCGCCATCACCCTCATCAATCCGCACCGTTGCGCCATCAGGCACCTCGCCGCGCAGGATGAGGTCGGCCAGCGCATCCTGCAGGTAGCGTTGCACCGCACGCTTCAATGGCCTTGCGCCATACACCGGATCATAGCCCACCCTGCCAAGCCAGGCGCGGGCGGCATCGCTCAGGTCCAGCGTCACCTTGCGGTCCTTGAGCAGCTTGCTCACGCGGCCCACCTGAATGTCCACAATCGGCCCCATATGGTCCGCCGCGAGACGGTGGAACAGGACGATCTCGTCCAGCCGGTTGAGGAATTCCGGGCGGAAGTGCGCGCGCACCACGTCCATCACCTGATCCTCCACCTTCTCGACCGGCTCATCATCGGCAAGACCGGCGATGAACTGGCTGCCGAGGTTGCTGGTCAGCACGATGATGGTGTTGGTGAAGTCCACGGTGCGGCCCTGCCCGTCGGTCAGGCGGCCATCGTCCAGCACTTGCAGCAGGATGTTGAACACATCGCCATGCGCCTTCTCGACCTCATCGAAGAGGATGACCTGATAGGGCCTGCGCCGCACGGCCTCGGTCAGCACGCCGCCTTCCTCATAGCCGACATAGCCCGGGGGCGCGCCGATCAGCCGGGCGACGCTGTGCTTCTCCATGAACTCGCTCATGTCGATGCGCACCATCGCATTGTCATCATCGAACAGGAAGCTGGCGAGCGCCTTGGTCAGCTCCGTCTTGCCCACGCCCGTGGGGCCGAGGAAGAGGAAGCTGCCGAGCGGCCGGTTGGGATCCTGCAGGCCCGCGCGTGAACGCCGCACGGCGGTTGAGACGGCCTTCACCGCCTCGGCCTGACCGATCACGCGGCGGCCAAGCTCTGCCTCCATGTTGAGCAGCTTCTCGCGCTCGCCTTCCAGCATCTTCTCGACCTGAATGCCGGTCCAGCGGCTGACGATGGCGGCGATATCCTCGCTTGTCACTTCCTCGCGCAGCATCGCGCCCTCGCCAGCGCTCTTCACATCGGCGATCTGCTTTTCCAGCTGCGGGATGACGCCATAGCTCAGCTCACCCGCACGGCCCAGATTGCCCGCACGCTGCGCCTGATCCAGCTCGATGCGCGCGGCATCCAGCTGCTCCATCATCTTGGCTTCACCGGCAATCTTGTCCTTCTCGCCCTGCCAGCGGGTGGTCAGCTCAGCCGATTGCTGCTCGAGATTGGCAAGCTCTTCCTCCAGCCCAGCAAGACGATCCTTGCTTGGCTGATCGCTCTCCTTTTTCAGCGCCTCCCGCTCGATCTGCAGCTGCATGATCCGCCGGTCGAGCGCCTCGATTTCCTCGGGCTTGCTCTCCACTTCCATGCGCAGTCGGCTCGCAGCCTCGTCCATCAAATCGATGGCCTTATCCGGCAGGAAGCGGTCCGCAATGTAGCGGTTGGAGAGGGTCGCGGCGGCGACAATCGCGCCATCGGTGATCCGCACGCCGTGATGCAGCTCATATTTATCCTTGATGCCGCGCAGGATGGAGATGGTATCCTCCACCGTCGGCTCGCCCACGAACACGGGCTGAAACCGCCGCTGGAGGGCAGGATCCTTCTCCACATGCTTGCGATATTCATCCAGCGTGGTCGCGCCGATGCAATGCAGCTCGCCACGGGCCAGCGCAGGCTTGAGCAGGTTGGAGGCATCCATCGCGCCTTCCGATGCGCCCGCGCCGATCAGCGTGTGCATCTCATCGATGAAGAGCACGATCTGCCCGTCCGCGCCCTTCACCTCATCGAGCACGCCCTTGAGGCGCTCCTCAAACTCACCGCGATATTTCGCGCCCGCAATTAGGCTGCCCATGTCGAGCGCCATGAGGCTGCGGCCCTTGAGCGTATCGGGCACATCCCCATTGGCGATGCGCAGCGCGAGGCCTTCCGCAATCGCGGTTTTGCCGACGCCGGGCTCGCCGATCAGCACCGGGTTATTCTTGGTGCGGCGGGCGAGAATCTGGATCGTGCGGCGGATTTCCTCATCGCGGCCAATCACCGGATCAAGCTTGCCCGCGCGCGCCGCCTCGGTGAGATCGCGCGCGAATTTCTTGAGCGCGTCATAGCGATCCTCGGCGGAGGCAGTGTCTGCGGTTTTGCCCTTGCGGAGTTCGTTGATCGCAGCGTTGAGCGCCTCAGCCTTCACGCCTGCAGCGTCCAGCGCCTTGCCAGCGGTGGTCGTGGTGGCGAGGGTGAGCGCTATGAGCATCCGCTCGACGGTGACATAGCTGTCACCCGCCTTCTGCGCGACCTGCTCGGCGGTATCGAGGATGCGCACGGCATCATTATCGAGACCGGGCGATTGCTGCGCGCCGGAGCCGCTGACGGCGGGCACTTTAGCGAGCGCCGCGTCCGTCTCATGCAGCGCCGTCGCGGCATTGCCACCGGCAGCCTTAATAAGGCCGCTCGCCATGCCCTGCTCATCCTCCAGCAGGGCTTTCAACAGATGTTCCGGCCCGATCCGCTGATGGTTCATGCGGATCGCGACAGTCAGCGCGCTCTGCAGGAATCCCTTGGCGCGATCGGTAAATTTCTCGAGGTTCATAGCATCTCCTTCGCATCGCATGAGATGGTGTTGCCATTTCGCAACACAAGAGGGATGTGCGATTTTCTGCCTGCGTCACGCCCGCACTTGATGAGCGCTTGCCCCGCCTTGCAGCCGGGCTATGTTCGGCCATCGTTCAGCCGGTTGCGGATAAGCGCCCGGCCAGTCCATATTCGGAGACCTGCATGTCCCTCCCCATCCGCCGCCGTTCCACGCTTGCCCTTGCGAGCGTCTGCGCCTTCGCGCTGATCGCCCCCGCACCGGCCTGGGCGCAAAAGGCGGCAGCATCAGCCGCGCAAGCTGCGCCGCTGGATGCGCTCATCAGCCGCGTGGACATCCCCTATGAGACGTTCACGCTGCCCAATGGCCTGCGGGTGATCATCCATACCGATCGCAAGGCGCCCGTCGTGGGCGTGACCGTTTATTACCGCATCGGCTCCAAGAATGAGCCCAAGGGCAAGACCGGCTTTGCGCATCTCTTCGAGCATCTGATGTTCGGCGGATCGGAAAATGTGCCCGATTTTGACGAGCCTCTCGTCACGGCCGGGTCTACCGCCACCAATGGATCAACCTGGTTTGATCGCACCAACTATGTGGTGACGGTGCCAACCGGCGCGCTCGATCTGGCGCTGTTCATGGAAGCGGATCGCATGGGCCATCTTTTGGGCGCGGTGACGCAGACCAAGCTCGATGCGCAGCGCGCGGTCGTGCAGAATGAAAAGCGTCAGGGCGACAATCAGCCCTATGGTCTGGTCGATTATGTGCAGCTGGAGACGCTGCTGCCGGCCACGCACCCCTATGGGCACTCGACCATCGGATCGATGGCAGACCTTGATGCCGCATCCCTTGATGACGTGAAGACATGGTTCCGCGATAATTATGGCCCGAACAATGCCATTCTCGTGCTCGCAGGCGATGTGGACATGAAGAGCGCGCGCGCCAAGGTGGAGAAATATTTCGGCGCCATCGTGCGTGGTCCGGCAGTCAAACCGGTCGCAGCGCCTGTGCCCACCCTGCCTGCCCGCGTGGACAAGGTGATGAAGGACCGGGTCGCAACCACGCGCATCTACCGCATGTGGACGACGCCGGGGCAGGAGGACAAGGATTCGCCGCTGCTCGCCGTGGGCGGATCAGTGCTTGGCGGCCTTGCCAGCTCGCGGCTGGACAATGTGCTGGTGCGCGATGAGCAGGTCGCTGTCTCCGTCACCGCCGGGCTGCAACAGTTCGAGGAGCTTGGATTCTTCATCGCAACGGCGGATGTGAAGCCGGGCGTTGATCCCGCGCTTGTCGCCAAGCGGCTCGATGCGGTGATGGCGGACTTCATCAAGACCGGACCGACGGCGGATGAAGTGAAGCGCGTCGCCACCGGGCAAGTCGCGTCCGAGATTGCGGCGTTGGAAGTTGTCGGCGGCTTTGGCGGCAAGGCGACGACGCTTGCCGAGGGCCTGCTCTATTCCGGCGACCCAGCGCAATATAAGAAGGACCTGGCCGAGATTGCCGCCGCAACGCCTGCGGGCGTGAAGAGCGCCATGCAGCGCTGGCTCACGCGCCCCGTGTTTGCGCTGACCGTCGAGCCGGGCGAGCGCGAAGCTTATCAGGACTCAGCCGTCGCCGCGCCAGGCGCCACCAAGCCTGCACAGGCCGAGGCCGCGCCGAAACCAACGATGGCGCTCCCCGCCGTCACCGCCAGCCCTGCGCTAGTCTTCCCCAAGGTGGAGACGGCGACGCTGCGCAACGGCATCAAGCTGCATGTCGCAACCCGCACCACCGTGCCGACCGTGCAGATGGCGATCAGCTTTGACGCTGGCATGGCGAGTGATCGTAAAGACAAGCTTGGTACCGCATCGTTGATGCTGAGCCTGCTCGAGGCGGGCACGACCAGCCGCAACACGCTGCAAATTGCCGAGGAGCAGGAGCGACTGGGCGCGAGCATCTCTGCCGGGCAGAGCATGGATCGCACCTCCGTCTCGCTCTTCGCGCTCAAGGCCAATCTCGCGCCATCGCTCGATCTGTTGCAGGATGTGATCCGCAACCCCACCTTCGTGCCAAGCGAGATCGAGCGGCTGCGCGCGATCCAGCTCAATGGCATTACGGCGGAGAAAACCCAGCCGCAGGGCCTCGCCAGCCGGGCGATCTTCCCGCTCATTTATGGGCCGGAGCATCCCTATGGCATTCCGGCGAGTGGACGTGGTGATGAAGCCAGCGTGCGCGCGATCACGCGGGACGATCTGACAACCTATCATGACGACTGGATGGTGCCGGGCAAGGCCGAGATTTTCGTCGCGGGCGATACGACGCTGGCGGAAATTCAGCCGCTGATCGAGGCGCGCTTTGGCAATTGGCCGCAGAATCGCAAGGCATCGCCCACCAAGAATTTCTCTGTGCCGATCCCAGCGCCCAAGCCCGGCATTTACCTCATCGACCGGCCACAATCGCCGCAGTCCATGATTTTGGGCGGCTTTGTGACGCAGGCGACCGGCAAGGATGACCTCATCCCGTTCGGTGCGGCCAACAGCATTTTGGGCGATGACTTCCTCTCGCGCCTCAACCAGAATATCCGCGAGACCAAGGGCTGGTCCTATGGCGTCCGGGCTTCGCTGGCCGCGCGACTGGAGCGCAGCCCCTATATCGTGTCCGCGCCGGTGCAGGCGGACCAGACCGGCCCGGCGATTGCCGCGATGCGCGATGATATCGTGCAGTTCCTCAAGGATAAGGGCGTGACGCAGGCCGAGTTCAACCGCGTTGTGAGCGGCGAGATTGCCGGGCTGCCCGGCCAGTTCGAGACAACCGGCTCAGTGCTTGGGCAGATGCAATCCGATGCGCTGTTCGGCCGGCCCTTCACTTATGTCGAGACGCTGCGGGCGCGCTATGGCGCGCTCAAACCGGACGTGCTCGACAAGGCGGCCCGCGCGCTCATCGATCCATCGAAGCTCAGCTGGATCGTGGTGGGCGACAAAAGCAAGATCGAGCCTCAACTCAAGGCGCTCGGCATGCCGGTGACGGAGATTGACTTGAGCGCCAAGCCCACCAAGTAAGAGCCAGAGATTCACAGCAGTTCACGAAAGCAGGAGAGACATATGTCCAAGGTCGACGGCGCATATGATTGCATGACCAAGACGCCGATGGGCGATCAGGCAAGCGTGTTCACGGTCGTGAGCGATGGTGACACGTTCAACGGCACCAATGCCGGGCCACTCGGCTCGCTGGACGTGAAGAATGGCAAGGTGGACGACAATCGCCTGACCTGGACGATGGAAATGACCATGCCGATGGCGATGACGCTGACCTGCGAGGCGCTGGTGAATGATGGCAAGCTGACCGGGACCATCGATGCGGGCGCGTTTGGCACGATTACCATGACGGGCACGCGGCGGGGCTGATTGTTGGGGGGGCGAAGGTCGATGATCCTACCGCGCTGACACCATCGCCTCCCGGACGCGTTATCACCATCGTCACCCCGGACTTGATCCGGGGTCCCGCTTCCTTCCGCACGAGCTCGCAAAGAACAGCGGGATCCCGGATCAAGTCCGGGATGACGTGGTGCGGTAGGGCAGACGTAGTGCGGTAGGGCAGACTTGGTGCGACTTTGGCCCTAGTCAGTTCCTTTGCGCGACGAACAAAAAGGGCGGCCCTCTTATCGAGGACCGCCCTTTCCTTAATCATAGATCAGCCAGATCAGTCGATCGTGACGGTAACCGCACGGCGGTTCTGCGCCCAGCTGGCTTCATCCGAACCCAGCGCAACAGGGCGCTCCTTGCCGTAGCTGATGGTGCTCAGGCGGCCCGCATCGATGCCGAGGCTCGCGAGATAATTTTTCGCGGAATTGGCGCGGCGCTCGCCTAGTGCCAGGTTATATTCGCGGGTGCCGCGCTCATCGGCATGGCCTTCAATCGTGGCGCGCTTGCTGGGGTAGCGCGTCAGCCACTCGGCCTGGCTACGCAGGATTGCCTGATCTTCCGCATCTACATCGCTCTGGTCGGTATCGAACAGGATATGGTCCGACGTGACGCTGGCGACGAAATCTGCCTGGCTGCCGGGCGTGACGCCCGTCTGCGATGGTGGTGGCGGCGTGGTTTGCTGCGTGGTGTCAGCAGGTGCAGGCGGCAGCGCCTCGGGCGCTTTTTTGGAGCAAGCCGCCAGGGCCAGCGCGGCACCAGTTACCAGCAATATAGTAGAGGTGGGACGCATGATGATTCTCCTGTTATTCATCGGGGGGTCAATGAAACGGTTCGTCGTAAAGTCGAGGGGTTTGCCAGCCGAGTCAACAACTAGTGGCTAATTAAACTGGTTCCCATCACTTAAGCAGTGGCCCCCACGCCGGATCAGACCCGTCAACTGGCGTCACGATACGACGCTCGTTCACACCCGTAAGATCGACTTGCCAGATCTGCGATCCGCCCGCGCGGCCCGCCGATGAGCGGAAGAATTGCAGCACGCGGCCATTGGGTGACCAGCTTGGCGCTTCATCCTGCCAGCCATTGGTGAGCAGGCGCTCGCCACCACCGCTAATGTTCATCACGCCAACGCGGAAATTGCCCGCAATCTTGGTGAAGGCGATCAGATCGCCACGTGGGCTCCACTCCGGCGTGGCGTAGCGCCCACCGCCAAAGCTGATGCGACGCTGGCCCGAGCCATCGGCATTCATCACATAAAGCTGCTGCCCGCCCGAGCGATCACTCTCGAACACAACCTGCGATCCATCGGGCGAGAAGGAGCCGCCGACATTGATGCCCGGCGTATTGGTGAGACGGGTAGGCCGTCCACCGGACGCGGCGATCTTGTAGATATCCGTGTTTCCACCCGTCGCCATCGAGAAGAGGATGGTGCGGCCATCGGGCGACCAGCGCGGCGCGAAGATGGCGGCGCCGGTTTCCAGCACGGCGCGCTGGCGACCCTGATCGACATCATACACATAGATGCGCACGCTGCGGCCGACATAGCTCACATAGGCGATGGACTTGTAATCGGGCGACCAGCGCGGCGTGAGCGCGAGGCTCTGGCCATTGGTTATGAAGCGGTGATTGGCACCATCGCTATCCATGATGGCGAGGCGTTTGACGCGCTTATCCTTGGGGCCGGTCTCCGCGATATAAGCGATGCGGCTATCGAAGAAGGGACTCTCGCCAGTAAGGCGCGAATAGACGAGATCGGCGCAGCGATGCGCGGCCCGGCGCCAGTCGCGTGGTGCGACGACGAAGCCCTGCCGGGTGAGCTCGCTCCCAGCGGCGACGTCATACAGATAGCAGCCGACCGTGATCTGCGCGTCGCCACCCGATGAGCGCACAAAGCCCTGCACCAGCGCCTCGGCATTCATGGCGGACCAGCGCGTGAAAACCGGGCTGGTCACTTCCGCCATCGACGGCACGGGCAGACCGTTCGGCCCCATCGGGCTAAACAGGCCGGAGCCGCGCAGATCGTTTGCGATGACTTCCGCAATCTTCTGCCCGAGCAATTCGGTGGAGCCGGCGGGCGTCTCCACATTCTGCTGGGTCGGCATTGCGGGAATCGCGACCTTGAGATTGCTCTCGATGGTGTTGGTCACGTCCACGCTCAGCTGAGCGGCGGCGGGCATGGCGATCATCAGCGCCAGGACTGCGCTGGCGGCGCGTAACGTGGTGCGTCGGAAGCTGTGCATCATTGTCCCAAACTCGCGTAAATGCGGAGCGGCCGCAGCCACTTCCACTGTTCATAATATTCCGGTGGCAAATTCTTGAAAGGCGATGAGCGCATCACTGCCTGAACGGCGCGCTCGGCATGCAAATCGGCCTGCGCGCGGTTGCTTGGCGTCACGCCTTCCTGACCGATCACTTCGACCGGGCCAGTGATGCGCCCGCTCTCATCGAGCCGCACGCTCAGCAGCGTCACCAGCTTCTCTGCATCCGCCCCGGATGGCGGGCGCCAGTTGGGCTTAATCTGCCGGGTGATCTCGGCATTCAGCGCGCGCGCGGCGACGGCGCCCATTGGCGCATTGGCGCCACGCTTTGTCTGGCTGTTGCGGGTCGGCGTCGTGTCGCTGTCTATACCTTTGAGGAAATCATCGCCAAGACGCGAGGCGCGTGCGGGCTTGGCTGGCTTGTCGCTCGGCTTTGCCTTGGAGGGCGCTGCTGGAGCCGGGCGTGTGGCGGCCTTGGCCGGGGTGCGCTTGGCAGGGGCTGGCGGCGCTGGCGCAGGCTCGATCGCGCGCGGACTCGGCGTCGGCGTCACAGGCTCTGGCGGCTTGGGCGAGGGCGCGGCGGCGGGCGGCGCTGCTGCAGCGGGGGGCGATGTGTCCGGGTCCGGCTCGCCAATCTCCGGGGCTTGGGCAACCTGCGGCACATCTGGTGCGCGCTCGGGCGTGGTGCTTTCCAGCGAAATCGTCTCGGCCAGCGACACATCCATGGTGGTGGGTGGAGGCGGCAATTTGCTGGTTGTGTTGAGCAGGCCGAGTGAGAGCGCACCGAACAGCAGCACATGGCCCGCTGTTGAAACTCCCAATCCAAGGCGCTCTTGCTTGTCCATCATTGCGGCCTATTCATCCCCGGATGAACGCGCCGTTGACGAATCCGATCCGGCAGCAGCCCGGCCAGTTGGGCTAGTGGTGACCAGCGCAACCCGGTCCAGCCCGGCGCGGTTGAGCTCACCCATCACGGCCATCACCCGGCCATAATCCAGATTGGTGTCGGCGCGCAGGAAGAGCTGATCGGTCGGCTCGATCTGCTCACGCAGCGATGTGAGCCGCGCTGGCAAATCCGTATCCACCACCGGCTCCTCATCGATGAACACGTCGCCGCGCTGATCGATGGAGATGACGGTTGGCTTTTGATCCTGATTGAGCGACTTGGCGCGCGTCTCCGGCAAGCGGATCGGCACGCCGGTCACGAGCAAGGGCGCTGTGACCATGAAGATGATGAGCAGCACCAGCATCACGTCCACAAAGGGCGTGACGTTGATCTCGGCCATCGGCGCGCGGCGCGAGCCCTTGCGGCCGGAAGAGACATTCATGCCCATGCTCAGCTTTCCAGTTCGCGGCTGAACGTGGTGTAGAGACCATCGGCAAAGCGCTGCAGGCGGGCCTCAAGCCGGTTCACGCCGTGGCTGAGGCGGTTATAGGCAATGACCGCCGGAATGGCCGCGAACAGGCCGATGGCGGTCGCGAACAGCGCCTCGGCAATGCCGGGGGCGACGACCGCCAGGCTGGTGTTCTGCTCGCCCGCAATGGCGGTGAAGCTGCGCATGATGCCCCAGACGGTGCCGAACAGGCCCACAAAGGGGGCGACCGAGCCGACGGTGGCGAGGATGTTCAACCGGTCCGAAATCTTGTCGATGGCGCCTGCGACCGCCGACCCCATCGCGGTGGAGAGGCGATCGCGCGTGCCTTCCGGCGCCAGGCTCTTCTTGGCGGTCGAGCGGCGCCACTCGGCAATGCCCGCGCTCAGCACGTCGGCACTTGGGGCCGTCTCCTGCCCGCGCACCTTGACGAAGGCGTCCATATCATTGGCCTGCCAAAAATCCTTCTCGAACGAGACGCACTGCTTGTTGGCGCGCGAAATGCGGGCGGAAAGGCTGACGATGATCGTCCAGGTCCAGATGCTGGCCAGCAACAGCCCGATCATCACCAGCTTCACGACGATATCGGCCTGCATGAACAGCTCGATGGGCGACAGCGTGAGGGCGTTGCCAGCAGTCGGGATGGGCGCGGCGGCGGCGGCGAGCAGAAAGGGGAATGTCATGGGCGGAGCGGTCTTTCAGTCATGATGAGATCGGCGAGAGCCGTTTGAAACGATCAATCCAGTCAGCGGGCTGGCGGCGCGGGCGCCCGGCGGAATCAAGAAAGGCAACAGTGACGCTGCCCTGTGTCAGTTCAGTGTCGCCGCGCCACACCGATTGCGCGATAACGCAGCGCACGGCGGTGAGTTGCGTCATCTGGCTGCGCACGATGAGGTCGTCATCCAGCCGGGCCGAGGCACGATAGCGGATGGACACATCGGTGACGGCATAGACGCCCTCGCCGCTTTCCTGCGCGGCGCGCTGCTCGATGCCGACTACACGCAGCATGTCCGATCGGGCGCGCTCCATATAGCGCAGATAATTGGCGTGATAGACGACGCCGGACAGGTCCGTATCTTCAAAATAGACCCGCAGCGGGAAGCGATGCTCCTCACCATCGAACCGACCGGAGGCGGGCGAAAGGACATTTTGCGACGACATGAGCCGATAGTCCTAACCGAGGCGACTCGCAGCGGGAAGCCCTTTCCGGTGCCAAACCGCGCTCTATGCCCGGTCTATCGCTAAGCTTCGCTGCTCATCGGCTCATTCGAACAGCCCATCCTGCCCGCCCACTGGCGGATTGAGGCCCAGATGCTTCCAGCCCGGTGCATTAAGAATGCGGCCCCGCGCGGTGCGCGCGATGAGGCCAAGCTGGAGCAGATAAGGCTCGATCACATCCTCGATGGTGTCGCGTGGCTCGGAGAGGCCAGCCGCCAGCGTCTCCACGCCGACCGGGCCACCTTTATAGATGTCCGCGATCATCATCAGGTAGCGGCGATCCATCAGATCCAGCCCGAGCTGATCGACTTCCAGCCGGGAAAGCGCAGAATCGGCGGCAGGCGCATCGACGATATCGTGCCCGGCGGCATGGGCAAAATCGCGCACCCGGCGCAGCAAGCGCCCGGCGATGCGCGGCGTGCCACGTGCCCGGCGCGCGACCTCGGTGGCGCCATCGGGCGAGATTGGCAGGCCCAGCAGACGCGCAGCGCGGGTGATGACCTGCTCCAGTTCCTCAACACTATAGAAGTTGAGCCGCACCGGAATGCCGAAGCGATCACGCAGCGGCGTCGTCAGCAGACCCTGCCGGGTGGTTGCGCCAACCAGCGTGAAGCGCGGCAGATCGATCCGCACCGAGCGCGCCGACGGCCCCTCGCCGATCATGATATCGAGCGCACGATCCTCCATCGCCGGATAGAGAATTTCCTCGATGGCGGGATTGATGCGGTGAATCTCATCGATGAAGAGCACATCGCCCTCATCCAGATTGGTCAGCAACGCCGCCAGATCACCCGCCTTGGCAATGACCGGCCCAGAGGTGGAGCGGAACCCCACGCCCATCTCCCGCGCCACAATTTGCGCCAGCGTCGTCTTGCCAAGCCCCGGCGGGCCGAAGAACAGCACATGATCAAGCGCCTCGCCCCGCGCCTTTGCCGCCGCGATGAAGATGCGCAGATTCTCCCGCGCGGCCTTCTGCCCGATGAACTCATCGAGCGCTTTGGGGCGCAGTGCGGCGTCCATGTCATCCGGCGCGCGCAGGGGGGAGAGAATGGGGGAGGAAGAGGCCATTATTTCGCCGCCTTACGCAGCGCGAGCCGCACCAGCGCATCGAGCGTGGCGCTATCACCCAGCTCATCCACGGCAGCGCTCACGGCCATTGATGCCTCGCCGGGCTTGAAGCCGAGCGATGCCAGCGCGGACAGTGCATCCGCCTGCGGCCCGCTGGCGATGGGAGCGATCCCCGCCGCCCCGCCGCCAATCGCCAGCGCGCCGGTTGCGATGAGGCCGATCTTGTCCTTGAGTTCGCGCACGATGCGCTCGGCCAGTTTGGGGCCAACGCCGTTTGCGCGCGCGACCATGGCCTTGTCCTGCGCCGCGATGGCGCGGTGAAGCTCGGCGGGGTCCAGCGCCGAGAGGATTGCCAGCGCGACCCGTGCGCCGACGCCCTGCACGCCGGTGAGCATACGGAACCAGTCCCGCTCCGTCTCGCTCGCAAAGCCGACAAGGCGGATGAACTCCTCACCCACCAGCATCTCGGTATGCACCGTCACCGCCTCGCCGACCCGGCCCAGCGCGGAGAGGCTGCGCGTCGACATGCCCACAAGATAGCCCACGCCGCCGACATCGACGACGGCGCTATCCAGCCCGGTTGAGGCGAGCAATCCCTTCAAATGCGCGATCATGCGAGCGGTCTAGCGATGTTCCCGCTTCGTTTCCACCGTTTATCCTCGATTCGGCGCAGATGTTAACCCTCTGCGCGCAGGCTTTCTGCGGGGAGGATGCGGGAGAGGGACAATGGCCATGATAAGGCGAACGCTCATACGCGCGGCAATGATGCTTGCGCTCGTTACCGGGGCAGGATCAGCGATGACCGAACCGGCCTGTGCGCAAGGCGGATGCTGCCGGGTCTGCAGTGCGGGGAAAGCCTGCGGAGATAGCTGCATCGCGCGGGACAAGCATTGCACCAAGATGGGCGGTTGCGCCTGCGATGGGTAATAGGTGTATATAGGCCGCACAATCGGCTCAAACGCGTCGCACATCCTGCCACGCAGATTGACAAAAGCAGTCGCTTTGCCTATCGGCGCGCCTTCGGACAGGCGGTCGCTCCCAGTTAAATGGTGTGAGGCGGCCCTTATCTGTCGATTTTAAACCGATTCGATCTTGAGGAATGAACGATGAAGCGCACCTTTCAGCCGAGCAACCTGGTTCGCAAGCGCCGGCACGGCTTTCGCGCACGGATGGCGACAGTGGGCGGCCGCAAGCTGCTGAACGCACGTCGCGCCCGCGGCCGCAAGAAGCTGACGGCCTGATTTCAGCGCCTCGGCGCGTTGTGGGCCGTATGACCCGCCGCGCCGAGTTTTTGGCTGCCAATAGCGGCCTGCGCGCACCGATGCCCGGCTTTGTTTTGCTGGTGCATGATCGCAAAGATGGCGATCCCACGGCGCGAATCGGTATTACCGTCACCAAAAAGATCGGCGGCGCCGTCATCCGTAACCGGATGAAGCGGCGCTTTCGTGCTTTGGCGCGCGCGCTTTTGCCGAGTGATGGCGTTGCTGGTGCCGACCATGTGCTGATTGGCCGCGCTGGCGGGGTCGAGCGGGATTATGCGACGCTGCAGATCGAGCTGACCAAAGCGCTACGCAAGCTTGGCGCCAAGCGGGATGCTGGGATTACAGGCGGGGGCGGTCATGATCGCCCGGCGAAAGGCAAGTCCGTGCGGCAGGCGCCTGCCAACGCACCGCCAAAAGCCAGCACAGACTGATGATCGCCCGGCTGCTCATTCTGATTGCGCGCTTCTGGCAGCTTGGTCCCAGCCGCATTCTTCCGCCTACATGCCGCTATGCGCCGAGCTGCTCGCAATATGCGATTGAGGCGCTGCAAAAACATGGCGCGATAAGGGGTGGCTGGCTGGCGTTGAAGCGGCTATTGCGCTGCCACCCTTGGGGGGGATGCGGTTACGATCCGGTGCCGGAGCGCATCGGGCCGCCCCACAATATTGACGTTACAGAA
>CBIHKY010000077.1:0-16533 GCA_966205705.1 uncultured Alphaproteobacteria bacterium | reverse complement strand
ATGCCGACCCGCTCGATCCACGGCGCGGTGCGCTCCAGATAGCGGGCTTCCTCGCGGTAGAGCTGGATGAAGGCAGCGCAATAATCCATCGCCTCCTGCTCGGTCGTCACCTTGCAGAGCAGATCCGTGCCGCGCAGATGGATGCCGCCATTGCCGCCGACCATCAACTCATAGCCGGAGTCCACGCAGATAATGCCGAAGTCCTTGATGGTCGCTTCCGCGCAATTGCGCGGGCAGCCCGAGACGGCGATCTTGAACTTGTGGGGCATCCATGAGCCCCAGCTCATCCGCTCCAGCTTGACGCCAAGGCCGGTCGAATCCTGCGTGCCGAAGCGGCACCAGTCCGATCCAACACAGGTTTTCACCGTACGCAGCGACTTGCCATAGGCATGGCCCGAGACCATGCCGGCAGCGTTGAGGTCCGCCCAAACGGCAGGCAAATCCTCCTTCTTGATGCCGAAAATGTCCAGCCGTTGGCCGCCCGTCACCTTCACCAATGGCGCATCATATTTCTCGACGACATCGGCGATCGCGCGCAATTCACGCGGATTGGTGACGCCACCCCACATGCGCGGCACGACCGAATAAGTGCCATCCTTCTGGATATTGGCATGGAGCCGCTCATTCACGTAGCGGCTCTGCTGATCGTCCACATAATCGCCGGGCAGCGCGCACAGCAGATAATAGTTGAGCGCGGGTCGGCAGGAGGCGCAGCCATCGGGCGTGGACCAGTGCAGCTTCTGCATGACTTCCGGGATCGAGCGCATACCTTGCGCGACAATCTCGCGGCGCACATCATCATGGCCAAAGCTGGTGCATTTGCAGACGGTCTTGACCGTGCGCTCGCCCGCATAGTCATCGCCCAGCGTCACCGCGAGCAATGTCTCGACAAGGCCCGTGCAGGAGCCGCAGCTTGCCGATGCCTTGCAGGTCGCGCGGATCGCATCGAGCGTGCAGGCGCCCGCACTGATGCTGGCAACGACCTGCCCCTTGCTGACGCCGTTGCAGCCACAAATCTCGGCATCGTCCGAGAGGGCTGCAACGGCCGCCTTAGGGTCCGCTTGCCCCCCTCCGGAGGCATAAGCTTGGCCGAAGATCAGGCTCTCGCGAATGTCCGCGACCGTCTCCCCCTTTTTGAGCAGGTCGAAATACCAGTTACCGTCCGCCGTATCACCATAAAGCACCGCGCCTACGATGCGATCATCCTGCAGGATGAGGCGCTTGTAGATGCCCCGGCTCGCATCGCGCAGTACGATATCCTCGCAGCCGCCTCCGCCGCCCGAAAAGTCACCTGCGGAGAAGACGTCCAGTCCGGCGACCTTGAGCTTGGTGGAAGAGACGGTGCCGCGATAGGGGTTTGCCTTGCCGGTCAGGCCATCGGCAAAGCTGCGGCACATGTCCCAGAGCGGCGCCACCAGCCCATAGACATTGCCATCATGCTCGACGCATTCGCCGACCGCGAAGATCGCCGGGTCGCTGGTCATCATATGATCATCGACCTTGATGCCGCGCCCAACCTCAAGCCCGGCGGCGCGCGCAAGGCCAATGCAAGGCCGGATGCCGACAGCCATGACGACGAGGCTGGCGGGAATATCCCGGCCATCCTTCAGCCGCACGCCCTCGACCTTGCCTTGCCCAAAAATCTCAGCAGTGTCGGCCTGGGTGAGCACGGTCTGGCCGCGCGCTTCGAGCGCGGTCTTGAGCATCCATCCGGCAGCTTCATCGAGCTGGCGCTCCATGAGCGTGCCGGGCAGATGCAGCACGGTGACCTTCATGCCGCGCAAGCTCAGGCCATGCGCCGCCTCAAGCCCGAGCAGCCCGCCACCGATGACCACCGCATCGCCGCCCTCGGCAGCGGCGGCCACCATCATGTCGACATCGTGCATGTCGCGGAAGGTGATGACGCCGGGGAGATCCTTGCCGGGCACGGGGATGATGAATGGATCGGAGCCAGTCGCGATCAGCAGCCGATCATAATTGAGGACGCGGCCCGATTTGCTCACCACAGTCTTGGCATCGCGATCGATCGCCAGCACCGGATCGGACGAGATCAGCGTGATGCCATTCTCGCGATACCAGTCCGCGCTGTTGATCACGATATCGTCGAAGCTCTTCTCACCCGCGAGGACTGGCGAGAGCATGATGCGATTATAGTTCACATGCGGCTCGGCGCCGAAGATGGTGACGCGATAACGCCCGGCATCGCGCGCCAGCAGTTCCTCAATCGCGCGGCAGCCAGCCATGCCATTGCCGATGACGATCAGATGCTCGCGCGGATCGCCGCCACCTGCATCGGGCGTTTCCGCTGGGGCCTCCCCGGCTCCAAAACCCTGAAAATCCATATGCCGTGCTCCAAAAACGAAAAAGCCGCCATCCGGGCTCCGGTTCGTGAGAACCGAAGCCTGGATGGCGGCTTTGCCATCATAATGCGCCTTGATTGCCCTTCCTCGGGCCATCGCAGCTATGAAAATCGAACAGAGCAGCTTTGCTCTTCGCACTGCAACATGACGGGATTGATCGGATCGCGCAAGTGATTCTCGCACGATAAGACCGCGTTAGAGTATCCAGTCCGCCTGCAGCCAGAATTTCTGGGTATCGGTCGCGAATGTCTCCGCCTCATAATGGGCGAAGCGCGCCGAGATAACTGTCTTTTTGACCTTCACGCTCGCCAGCAGATTAAGCTCATCGCCATAGTGGCGGTTCAGGCGGTCACTCTCGAACCGGTGCCAACTGGCTTGCAGATTGACGCCCGCCCTTGCCCAGCCATAGCCAGCACCGACATAAAGATCGCGCAGGCCATCGGGCGGCGTGGTCAGGAATTTATCCGCCCATCCGCCGAATTTGAAGCCAGTGGCGAGCGGGGTCTGGAAGCTGGTGAGTGCGCCACCGCTGCTGGCGCCAAGCACCTCATAACCCGCATTGAGCTTGAGCGCCTTCATATCCAGCGTCACATCGGCCAGCCAATAATCGGCGCGATAATCATTGGGATTATTGCGATAATCCGCCTGCCTCGCATAGCTGAGCGCATAGCCAAGCTTCGCGGTGTTGGAGAGCTTGCGCGATCCGGCGAGGCGGGCACCATAGGTCTGGCTGGAGAGGCGATAGCCTTGCACCGCAGCCTCATCCTGATCGACCAGATAGGCGAACCCTGTAAGCGCACCGAGCGGCGTTTCCGCCCGCAGATTGGCGAAGATATTGTCGCCATCCACGCTGCGTGGGCGCGCACCCACGCCATCGGCGCCCCAGATTGTGCGGACATTCCAGGCATAAGCCACATCGGCCTTGAGGCCGGGCAAGGCGCTCCATTCCATGCGCACGGCATCGAAGGTCTGGCCATTCTGGCGAAAGCCCACCGCCCCCACAAAGCGCTCGTCATCCATCGCGATGCGCTGGCGGCCAGCGGTCATCGTCAGACCCTTGCTCTTATACTGGATCTGCGCGCGATAGAGCGACACCGTTTCGGGATCGGCCACGAGAGGCCGGGTGGCTGCGCCGTGCAGGCCATCGAAATAGTCATCCTTGATGGCGAGTGTGCCCTGCGCCTCCACAAGCGCCGACCATGCGCCTGCCGTCACTTGCGCGCCCGCCCGACCCCGCACGGTGATGGCTTCTGCATCGGCTGCAATGCCCTGTTGCTCGACCATCTCATAGCGGATGCGCGCGTCCAGCAGCGGTTTCATCGTCAAAGTCTGCGCACATACGGGCTCAATCGCGACCAAAGCGGCCGCGCCGAAAAGCAATATCTTCATGGAAATGTCCCCCAGTAAAAGAAAGGGAGGCCGCAGCCTCCCCCCTGTTCGTCTACGCGATCAGATGCGCGCGCCCGTGCTCCACTCTGCTCGCCAGCGTGCCTTCACGAGGCACATGCCGATGAGCGCCACCACCGCCAGCCCGGCGAAGACGAGGAAGCCGGAGGAAAAGCTGCCGGTGAATTGGCGTGCCAGCCCGAGCGACGAGGCAAGGTAGAAGCCGCCAACGCCGCCCGCCATGCCGACAAGGCCGGTCATGATGCCGATCTCGTCCCGGAAGCGCTGCGGCACCAGCTGGAACACCGCGCCATTGCCGGTGCCGAGCGCCAGCATCGCCAGCACGAACAGGCCGAGCGCAGCGCCCAGCGTCGTCGCCACGCTCACGCCAGCAAGCGCCAGAGCCGCGACCGCAAACACGATGACCAACGCTTTCACGCCCCCAATGCTGTCCGCCAGCGCGCCGCCCATTGGCCGCACGAGCGAGCCTGCAAACACGCAGGCCGCCGTGCAGTAGCCCGCCATGATCGTGGTGAGGCCGAACTGATCAGTGAAGTAGATGGTCAGCGATGCGGCAAGGCCGGAGAAGCCGCCGAACGTCACCGCATAAAAGCCCATCAGCCACCATGCGTCCGCCGTTTTGAGCGGCTGGAAATATTCAACCACCTTCTTGGGCGCGGGCGGGTTGGGCGCATCCTTCGCCATGATGAGATAGACGACGAACACGATGGCAAGGGGAATGCAGGCAAGGCCAAGCACCGCATTCCAGCCGAACATCTTGGCAAGCGCGGGTGCAAACAGGGCCGCAAGCACTGTGCCGCTATTGCCCATGCCCGCAAGGCCCATCGCCTTGCCCTGATGCTCTGGCGGATACCAGCGGCTGGCGAGCGGCAGCGCAATCGCAAAGCTCGCGCCCGCAAAGCCGAGGATAACGCCAAGCGCCAGAGTGCCGCCAAAGCTGTCGATACCCATGAACCATGCAAACATCAGCCCTGCGATGACGATCAGCTGACTGATCGAGCCGGAAAGCTTTGGCCCGATGCGATCCACCAGCAAGCCATTGGCGACCCGCAACAGCGCACCCATCAAGGTGGGCGTCGCCACCATCAGGCCCTTTTCCGCAGGGGTCAGCCCCAGCGTGATGGCAATATCCGGCGCCAATGGCCCGAGTAGAACCCACACCATGAAGGCGAGATCGAAATAGAGGAAAGAGGCGATCAACGTCGGCTTGTGGCCGACGCGCCAGAAGCTGTTCTTATCGTCTTTAGCCAGTGGCCCGTTCGGTATGTCCGATGCCGGTGCGCTTGTGATGTCTTGAATGACGGTTGCCATATCACGTCCCCCTGATGGGCGGTGAAAACGAAAAAAGCCGCGAGACGAGCAATCACGCTTCATGCGTAATTCCCGGCCAGCGGCTTTGCTGCAAAATAGGGAGGACAGTCCTGGCTCCATCAGCGGAGCGCCCTGTCCAATCGGTCACGCCTCGTCGCGTAACCCCCATACTATCTCGCGATTCGTTTCATGTTGCAAGGCACAATTTTTCGCGCCTCAGCGGGGCAGTTCGAAGCCCGCGACATAGTCCTCGATCCGGTCCGGATCGAACGCACGGCCATCGAAAAAACGGTCTGGTCCCAAGGTGATAGCGCCACGCGGCGCGCCAATCTGGAGCGGTGCGGCAAGCGATCCCTCCACCTTCATGCTCGCGCCCGGCATCGGCATGTCGACGTTAGCGAGCGCGCGCCGATACACATCGGGGCGGAAAACGGCAGCCGCGCGCGCCTGCATCGCCTCGTCCGGCTCGACCATGTGCCAGCGCAGCATCTGGGAATAGATCCACAGCGCCTGACTGCGCCAGGGGAAGGGCGTCGCCTCACGCGCAAACATCAGAAATTCAGGCACTTGCACGGGCGGCTCACCTTGGCGCACCACGATGCTACCGCTCAGCGCGCGCTGAATGATTTCGGCTGGCTGATCGACATAAGCAGGGCGCGCGAGCAGGTCCGCCAGTGCTTCGTGATTCGCAGGCTCGTCGCACCACAGCGCCGCCTTCGCCAAAGCGCGCAGAAGCGCATCGACCGTATCGGGATTGCTCTCCATCCAGTCCGCGCGGAAGGTGAGCACCTTCTCGACACCGCGCTGCCACAGCCGCTCGCTCGCTGCCACCGCCTCGGCCAAGCCTGCCTCGATTGCGGCGCTGCCCCAAGGCTCGCCCGCCGTGAAGCCATCAATTTCGCCGACCAGCATCGCCTCGACCATCATGGATGGCGGCAGCACGCGCAGCACGACATCGCGATCCGGATCAATGCCCGCGCTCGCCAGAAAATAGCGCAGAATGAGCGCATGGCTGGAAAAGCGATGCACAACGCCGATGATCGGTTTGCGATGATGCAGGCCGATGGCATTGGCGAAATCATGCGCCGTCGCCAGCGGATCATTGAGGCGCGCAGCCGCATCCGGCTCCAGCGCGGCGGCAAAACCGGGCGCCATCACCAGCAGATTGCCATTCACATTGAGCTTGAACGGCGCGGCCAATGCGCAGGGTTGCTGGCTGAGGCCCAGCGTCACCGCCACGGCGAGCGGCGCGAGCATGTGCGCCGCCTGCACTTGCCCATAGACCAGCCGATCCCGCAAAGTGGCCCAGCTCGTATCCTTAAGCAGATTGAGCGCAATGCCTTCCGCCTCCGCGAAACCCTGTTCTTTCGCAGCGACCAGCACGGCAGCATCGGTGAGGCCGAGAAAGGCAATGTTGATCGGCGTCACAAAGGTCCTCCCAGAAGATCACTGGCGGTGATGAGGGCTGCGGCGACTTCCACCATCTTCTTGCCCTGATTCATCGCGCTGGTGCGCAGCAGCGCATAGGCATCCGGCTCGGCAAGGCCGCGCTGCGCCATGATGATCGCCTTGGCACGGTCGATCGTCTTGCGATCCGCAAGTTGCGTGCGCGCATCATCCAGCTCGCTCTGCATCCGCGCAAAGGCGTTGAAGCGGCGGATCGCCAGATCGAGAATGGGCTTCACCCGCTCCTTGCGCAGGCCATCGACCACATAAGCGGAAATGCCCGCATCGATGGCGGCGCCGATCATGCTGTCATCGGATTGATCGACGAACATCGCGATGGGCTTGGCCAGCGCGCGGCTGATGACCAGCATTTCTTCCAGCGTATCGCGGCTGGGGTTGCCCAGGTCCATCAGCACGACATCGGGCGCCATGCGCTCCAGCCGCGCGACGAAGGCGCCACGCGGCGGCACGACATGAATGTCGTCATAGCCCGCCTCACGCAGCCCTTCTTCAAGCACTGTCGCCCGCGCGCCACTGTCATCGATGATGACGATTCTCAACCTTGCCCCCGTTCGCTCGTGCAGCATGAATGCATCAGGAAGGGCAGGCGGGTCAAATGCCATCCATATGATCAGGTGGCCAGCAACGCGGCATTGGCGTAAATCGTCGGCAACGCGTTGCGCCAAACTGCCAATGCGACAATGATGGGCAGCTATGAAGAAGAAGCGCCGATACCTCACTGCCACCATGCCCGATGGCTATGTGAAAACCATCGGGCCAACGAGCGATAGCTTCACCCATTATTGGCGGATCGTTGCCGAACTTGAAAATGGCAAAACAGAGGTTTTCTGGGGCCACACCCGCTCACTCGCCGAAGCGCGGAGCAAACAGGCACCCGCGCAAGACGCCGCCCGGATGCGGAAGTGGCGTAGCTTTACCTTTGAAATTGCGGAGCTTGCTGAAACGATGCCCGGCTCTGGTTAACCTTCCGCTCTATGACTGCACGTGCCACGCATGCGACTGGGGCCGCACTCAGATCATCAACCGAAAAGCGCTTTCGCCAGCTTTTTTGTCAAGTTCCTACTTCACGCGACCTTCTCTCAGCAGCAGCATTTGTTCGGCGGGTCGGCAGGGTCGACGACTATGTCTTTCCACCGATAACCCGTGCATCAAATGTCACCAGCTTGCGATTCGGCGGCAATACCGTTTTGCTCTGCTATCAAAGCTTGCGGATAAATTGGCGCGCCATACGACCGCCGACATCACTTGCGATATCGATGATCGGGGCATCGGGAAATGCCTCCATCCGCTGTTGCTGTAGTTCCAGCACGTCCTGATCTTCCTTGAACGTGCGCGCGGTCTGTTCAAAAACAAGATCGGGTATGTCGTTGTCCAACACATTTGTCGCCATCGACCAGAAATAATGCGTCGTTTTATCCGTTTCGGGGGTAATTCCGTGAAATCCGATCATCGCAAGTCCGTGCGCGCGCTGGCCGTCATAAGCGCCAGTGCCGACGTCGCATCCGCCAGTGTGAATGCGCAGGATCGACGGCTCAAATTCAATTTCCTGCCAGCGGTCCACCAGGCCGGTGAAACCCTTGGCTGCAATGTAGGTCGGCGGTGGCACCGATGCCGGCATATGACGCTGAACGCGGACGCCGCTTTCCAATCGTGATGCCTCTGTCTTTGTTTTGAAATGCAGTTCGGGATTGCCGCCGATGGTGTTGGGGTGGATGTAGGGGAGGTGCGACAGGTCCATGAGATTGTCGATGAGCAGCTGCCAGTTTCCCTTCACCGGATAATGCGCGCTGCGCCATGCCCATTTTGCGTCGCTATGATAGGGATGTCCCGGAATTTTCATGGGATCGGCAAGAGTTGCATCGCCCATCCATATCCACAGAAGAGCGTCCTTTTCGACAAGGGGAAAGCTGCGGACGCGCGCCGAGGGGGGGATTTTGTCCTGCGACGGAATACGCGTGCAACGACCGTTCGTTGCATATTCGAGCCCATGATAGGAGCAACGCAGTATCTCACCGTCAACCACGCCTGCGCTCAATGGCATGGATCTGTGGCAGCACCGGTCTTCCAGCGCTGACACTTCTCCCCCTGCCGTCCTGAACAGGACAACCGGCAGATCCAGGAACGTCCGCGCGATCCGCTGGCTCACTTTAAGTTCGTCAGACCAACCCGCGACATACCAGATGTCGAACGGGTATCTGGCTTGTCCCTGAGTCTGACCTGCTATCATCGCTTACCTCTGCTCGCCGTGCTGGTTTTGAGCTTTTGGGCAAGCTATCAGCAATATCGTAATCAGTGTAACTGCTTGTACTGATATGTTACATCAGTCTGATGGATTACCGGAAACTCGACCTGAACCTGTTGGTCGTCCTCGATACGTTGCTGAAAGAGCGGGGCGTCAATGCGACTGCCCGCCGCCTGTCCACGAGCCAGCCTAATGTGAGCTTTGCCCTCAAAAAACTCCGGGCATTCTTCCACGACGATCTGTTGGTACGGTCTGGAAACGATATGAAGCCAACCGCATTGGCTATCCGGATACGCGAACCAGTCAGGCAAATTCTGTCGACAATCGACACGGAATTGTTCTTCGATGCGACATTCGATCCGATGCAGTCTGCACGATGCTTTTCCATCACTACCTCGGATATCGGCGAACTCGTCTTTCTTCCCAAGTTGCTCGAAGCGCTTGCCCAACGCGCGCCTTCCGTCACTCTACGTTGCCATTCGCTGCCACCCGATGACCTTGCGCATGCCATGATCGAAGGTCGGGTCGACGTTGCGCTTGGCTACTTTCCTGACATGACGAACGAAGCTTTCCTCAGGAAAAAGCTTTTCGACCACCCTTTCATCTGCATCGCCCGGCAGGATCACCCACAGATCAGTGGCGTGCTAACAATGGAAAAATTTCTGCAACTCGGCCATATTGTCGTGTCGGAAAAAGGACGAAGTCAGGAACTGGTAGAGGCCCGACTGCGGACGCTCGGGATGTCTCGCCGTATTCAGTTGGAATCACCGCATTTCATGAGTGTACCGCTGCTCGTATCAACGTCGGACTTGATATCGACCGTCCCTTTGGTGGTAGGCACACTTTATGCCGAACTCACGCCGCTCAGCCTTTACGAACCACCTTTTGAAATTCCTGTTAGCGAGCTCGAATTGATCTGGCATCGATCCCCCCACCAGGATGCAGGGTTATTATGGTTCAGAAAGCTGATAATCGAATTGTTTGAGGGATCGGTCTGGCCTGCTGGACATGAAGCGGTTCGCCTTTCCCGTCGGCCTTAAGGGCGGAGCTTTAAAGCGCACTCCCTGCTGTGCCGGTACATCTTGTTCCCCAGATCTGGCTAAGGCTCGCCCGGGCGAGCGCCAAAGAACCAGAATTTTGATGGGCGGTAGGTTTCGCGGTTCCAGTCGATCAGGACCACGCAGCCCGATGGTTTGTCTGCCAGCCTTGTGGCGATACCGAACCGGTCACGCTTGCCGCCCTGGCGCATGTCGAACGGCCGTCCGATCGAACTCTCTCGGTTTGCGCTTAATTCCCTTGAGAGAAACGCGATTGCTGTAAACTTGGGGCGAAGCCGCCATCCGCGTCGCCAGACGTTCAAGGCTCTAAGCTGGCTGGCAGAGACTATCTCTGCCAGCCAGTCGCCATTATCGACGATATTGCAGTGTCAGTCCGATCGTGCGGGGACGGAAGGCCTGATTATAATAGAGCGGCCCACCGATGCCGTCATGTCCGCGCGCGAGCAGATCGCGCGAGTTGGTCAGATTGTCGACGAACAGCGAGGCATCCAGTCCGCCCGTTCGCAAGCCGACGCGCAACTGCACGAAGTTCGTGCCGGGTAGTGCGTACAGCGCCGGATCAAAGCCAAAGGTGCCCACAGCGGAGGGGATCGTGTTGCGGCTGGCGAAGCTGTAATCCACGCGGAGATAGCCATCAGCTGTAGCGCTCACTGGCGTTTCGACATTGCCATAGACGCGACCGGTCCAGAGTGGGCCATTGATCCGCTCGTCTTCCGCACGCAGGAGCACGCCATTGGCCTGCCGCACATTGGAATCATAAGTCAGCTTGGTGTAGCCGACATTGCCGCCGATGGAGACGCCACGGGCAGGCCGTGCTTCGAGCGTGACCTCAAAGCCCTTGCCGGTCGCATCGCCAAGGTTGGAGACGAAGCTGAACCCGCAATTGAGGCGGACAGCCTGCTGGATGTCCTTCCACTTTACGGCATAGGCGCTGGCGTCATAGCTGATCGCGCCGCCGAACAGCTTGCCCTTTGAGCCAGCTTCAAACGACCAGAGCGAGTCGGACTTGAAGTCCTTGGGGACGCCCGTTGCCGTCAGGCCCAATGCGGCAAGATCAGCACCGCAACGGTCCGGCAGCGAGCTGGGTTGCGCGCCGGCTGGCCGGAAGCCCTTGCTGGCAGAGGCGTAGAGCATATTGTCGTCGGTCACCTGATATTTGATGCCGAACTTTGGCGTCCATGCGCCTTCGCTGATCTCGGTCAGAGTGGTCGACGCACGGCCGCCATTGGTAGGACCGTCCTTCACCTCGTTGAAGTTGAACTTCACATGGGTGTAGCGAATGCCTGCCGTGAGCGTCAGGCCCGGTGCTGGCTTCACATCGACATTCGCAAAGCCCGCAACCTGCGAATCCTTCGAGGTGATGATGTCGGTCAGGCTGTAGATGCCATTAATCTGAGGGAAGCCGCTGACCAGAACGCCAGGACGACGCCCGGATGCAGTCAGGTTCTGGAAGTCCTGCTTGCTGTTCTGATAATAGCCGCCAACGCTCCAGTCGATCAGCTCGTTGTCGGACGAAAAGGCGCGCAGTTCCTGAGAGAAATTCTTCTGCTCGACCGTGATGTCCGTGTCCATATTATTGATATCTTTGTTCGCATAGGTTCCAAAAGGAGACCCGGAACGAAGAAACGAGAAATATGTCGCGTAGTTCAGGCGCTGAAACTGCTCACGCTTGAAGTATGACGTGTTGGAAACGAGCGTCACATTGCCCAAGGTCAATTGAGCGGCAAGAGCGGGCAGAAGCAGCCGATCATTTGATGGTTCCAGCTTGGCGACACCGCTGTGATAGTCACCATCCTTCGCATCGCCATAGCCTTCCCAGAAGTCGTCACGAGCGGCCTGGCGCAGATACTGGTAGAAGATGGATGGCGTCAGCTTGAGGTCTGGCGTCGGCTCCCACGTCACTGCCGCGCGGGCAACGATGTTCCGCTGAGAGTTGACGTTCGAGCGGGTCAGATTGTCCGTGCCCTGCGCCACCTGATCGATATAGCCGCCAACGCGCTCGTACCAGACGCTGCCGCGGACGCCCAACGTATCGGTCAGAGGCGTGCCGATAGCGACGCCAGCTTCATAGCTTGGTGCGCCATGATCGGTGAAGGAAAGCTGGGCGCGCGAGTAAACGGACGTGGTCGTCAGGCTGGGTGCTGGCGTGATGAAGCGAACGGCGCCGCCTTCTGAACTGGCGCCAAAGGTCGTGCCTTGGGGGCCGCGCAACACCTCGACACGATCGAGATCGAACACGCGCGGATAGGGGTTGCCACCATAATAGCCAATGTTGCGGATCTGGATTGGCGTGTCATCGAGGTAGATGGCGGTGGTCGACGAGCCGACATCCGACTTGAGGCCACGGATCGCAATGTTCGTGCTGTTATTGCCGGAAACGCCAGCCGTGGCGGAGAAGGTGAGGGCAGGCGTGAGGCGCGAGATATCCTGAATGCTGCGGATGCCCTGCTCGTCCATATCCTTCTGGCTGTAGGCGGCGATCGAGAGCGGAACCTTGCTCAGCGTCTCTTCGCGCCGTGTTGCGGTGACGACGATGTCGCCTGTTGAGGCGGTTGGTTCTGCGGCGTCAGCCGGAGCCTGTGCAAATGCCGATGTGGCACTCAAGGCGATAGGAGCGATGGCGCACGCTAGCAGACGAGTTCGCATGGCTTTGCGCAGGCGAACGGTCTCAGGCACGCGAGAAAATGCGACTTCAATCATTAATATTGTCCCTTTCACATCGTCCTCCTGCGGACACGCTCCAGGGGCGGTTCTCCTATTTCTCCGGTCAGTAGGGCATGGCTTCGTGCCAACTGACAATCACCCCGGGCAATCGCCTCTGTGGATGCGGAAAAGGTTGTAGTTCTCTTCCTGGATCTTGCCGTCAACTTATGGTCAGAGAGCGGGGCGGCGCCATTGCAAGAAAGGCATAGCCCCGTTGCAATTCGTGTGCACGGGCGAAGCGCGGCATTTGTCAGGCTTCACGCTGCAGCAACGCGTGATAATCCACCTCATCACCAGTTTGAGAGAAGCGGGGACTCCAATGTCAGAGCCGGTAATTTTGCGAGTGGGTGCTGTCGTGCCGGCTGCGCGATGTGCAGCGTTGGGTCCACATGAAGTGTTGATCGATGGCAAGGGGCGGATCGAGACTCTGCGTCCTTTGCGGCATGACCAATTGTCGCCCAGCGAAGCGCATCTGCTTCTCATGCCAGGCTTCACCAACGCCCATGATCATGGGCGCGGGCTCCACACGCTGGCCTGTGGAATAGCCGACGCGCCGCTCGAAAGCTGGATGATCCAGCTTGCGCGGCAACCCAAGGTTGAACCTTATGTTACGGCGGCGCTGGCTTTTGCCCGCATGGCGCAATCGGGCGTCGCTGCCGTCTATCATTGCCACAATACGCAGGATGGCCGGAACCTCCTCGCTGAAGCGCAGGCGGTCTCCCGTGCGGCGCGCGACGTTGGTATCCGCGTGGGCTTTGGCTGGCCGTTCTTCGATGCCAATCCGGCTGTTTATGGCTCTCACGATGCGCTCGCAGACTTTTTCCCGCCCGAGCGCCGGTCTGCCATCGCCAATATGGCGGCGGGCCTTCGCGACTGCGCGACGAACATGGCGCTGATGGAAGAGGCGCGCAGCCTGGAGCATGATCTGTTTACGCTCCACTATCACCCCGTGGCGCCGCAATGGGCCAAGCCGGAGACACTGGCTGCCATTGCGACGGCGTCCGCGCAGACCGGGCGCCGCGTGCACATGCACCTGCTTGAAACGCGCCTTCAGCGTGAATGGGCGGACGCGCAATTTCTGCAGGGCATCATCAACTGGTTTGATGAGCTTGGGCTGCTCTCGCCACGCCTCACAGTGGCGCATGGGGTGTGGTTGCGCGATGATGAGCTCGATCTGCTTGCTCGGCGCGGGGTAACGGTATCGGTCAACGTCTCGTCGAACCTGCGGCTGCGCTCCGGCCTGCCGCCGTTCGCGCAGATCATCGCATCCGGCGTTGGCTTTGGTATCGGCATGGATGGCATGGCGCTGGATGATGATGAGGATATGCTGCGGGAGGTGCGCCTTGCCAACCTGTTGATGACGCAGCCCCATGAGGGCAGCGAGCCGATGGCCGCGCCTTGCCCCGGCCATGCGCTGCATGCGGGTTGGGCCGGTGGGCGCTATGGGCTGTTAGGGGAGGATGGCGGCGGCAGGATCGAGGTTGGCGCACCGGCCGATCTTGTCGTTCTGGATATGGCGCGTATCGGCCATGACCTGCTGCCGGATGCGCAAGATGCCGATCTGTTCCTGGCGCGCGCGACGCGGCGTGATGTCGTGCAGCTTTACGTGGGAGGCCGCGAAGTCGTCAAAGATGGCCGCTGCGTTTGTGTGGATGTGGAGGCTCTGGAAGCCGCGCTCCTTGCCGAGGCGCGGGCCGCTCGTCTCGCCAAAATCCCGGATGAGGACGCAATCAACACAATGGAGGAAGCAGCCCGGTCTTTCTATCAGGCGGGGCTGCACAAAGCGCTGCCGCCATCCTGATCCAACATCCCCCCGGCAGACAGTCATTCATCGCCGGGGAGGGGATGTGGAGGCATCAACGCTTGCCGCGTTTCTCCAGGATAGCGCGCGTGGTTGTGTGCGTGTTCTTTGGCTTGGGCGTTGGCATCTGTTGAATGCGGCGGACGTTGAGGCCATGGCCCTTGGCCTCCGTCACCAGTTCGCCATCGCGCATCACGAACCGCCCGCGCACCAGCGTATGGATGGGCGCACCCTTGGTCTCATAGCCGTCGAATGGCGTGGACGATCCCTTGGACTTAAGCAGCGCAGCATCGATCTTGGCCTTCTTCTCCAGATCGACCACCACGATGTCGGCGTCCGACCCCGGCAACAGGGCACCTTTGCGCGGGTAAAGCCCAAACGCCTTGGCTGGTGCCAGCGATGTCATGCGCACATATTGGCACAGCGTCATCCGCCCGTTTGTCACCTGCGTGAGCATGAGCGGCATTTGCGTCTGCGCGCCTGTAAAGCCGCAATCGGCCTTCCAGATATTGTCCTTATGCTTCTCTTCAAAGCTGTGTGGCGCATGGTCGGTTGCGATCATGTCGATCGTGCCATCGGCAATGCCGTCCCAAAGCTGGTCCTGATGCACCTTTTCGCGAACCGGCGGATTGACGCGGATGAGCGACTTTTTCTGCGTATAGGAGTGCTCATCGAGCAGCAGATAATGCGGGCAGGTTTCCGCGGTGATATCCACGCCGCGCGCCTTGGCCTCACGCAGGGGGCGCAGCTCGTCGCCTGAAGACACATGCAGCACATGGATACGCGCGCCGGTCCATTCGGCAAGGATCGCCGCCCGTGCCACGGCCTCGACCGCCACCACAGGAGGGCGTGCATCGAGATGCGCCAGCGGATCGCAGCAATCATTCTCGATCAGCTTTTTCGAGCGCCGTGCCATGATGGAGGCATTTTCGGCATGGAGCGCGACCCGATAGCCATGCTTGGCGATGATCTCGAACCCTTCGAGGATCGCGCCGCTTGGCGGGGAGGGCAGATTGCCGAAGGTGTTGCCCATGAAGCATTTGAAACCGGCCACGCCGCCTTCGATCAGTTCTTCGAGATGGTCGAGATTATCCTCGCCAAGCAGGCCGTAAATGCCGAAGTCGACATAGGCGCTCTTGGCGGATTCCAGTTTGATGTTGAGCGCTTCAAGCGTCCCTGTTGGGGGATTGGTGTTGGGCATCTCGAACACCGTCGTCACGCCGCCCATTGCCGCGCTTGCGGTGCCGGTTTCCCATGTTTCCTTGTGGGTATAGCCCGGATCGCGGAAGTGGACATGCGCATCGATGGCGCCGGGCAGGATATATTTGCCGGTCGCGTCGACCACGTCGTTCGCTTCGGGCATCGCATCTGCCGCGCCGATCGCCAGGATTTTCCCATCACGCATGGCGATAGAAGCCTCGAACATGGCGCTATCGGTCACGAGCGTGGCCCCGTTGATGACAATATCAGCTTTCATGATCGTCCAATCTATCGAATATTCAAATCTTCAAAGAGCAGCCCAACCGCCATCGACCGGCAAGTCGATACCCGTGATTTGCCGCGAAACATCCGAGGCGAGGAACAGGCAAGCCGACGCGATATCTTCCGCCGTGCTGATCCGTTTCAGCGCATATTCTTCCGCATGTTCGGCAATGACGTCTTCTTCCGTCATTCCGCGCGCTTCCGCTACGCCCGGCATCACCTTGGTGCGGAAACGCGGCCCATCGACCATGCCGGGCGCCACGATGTTTACATTGATATTATAAGGCCCTGCTTCGATCGCGGTCGATTTGGTGATGCCGCGCAGGCCCCATTTCGATGCGGAATAAGCCATGCGCCCGGCCCGCCCGTGCATACCGAACGTGCCGCCGACATTCACGATCTTGCCATAGCGGCGCGCAATCATGCCAGGAAGCACCGCGCGCATCATCAGGAAGCAGCCGTTCATGTTGAGCTTGATGATCTCGTCAAAGCCTTCAGGCGTGGTTTCCCATGCCGTTGCGCCGACAGGGCCAGTCCCGCCCGCAACATTCACAAGTACGTCAACATGACCGAAGGTAGCGACTGCGCTCTGCACCGCAGCGTCGCAATCCTCAGGCTTGGTGACATCGCATCGCACGATGTGAATAGATGTCAGCTCGCCAATCGTCTTTTTGAGATCTTCGAGTGCAGCAACATCGCGCC
>CBIHKY010000076.1:0-16615 GCA_966205705.1 uncultured Alphaproteobacteria bacterium | reverse complement strand
TATGGCGCGCTGGGGCTTGAAGCGCCATCCGATCCACATGAAGCCGCGCGGCGTCACCCCGGCGAAGTGCTGCTGCTCCCACCAACATCGCTCGTCGCGGCGGAGGGTGATGAGGATGGCGAGCCGGAGGAAAGCCCGGTCGATGGTGAGGAGGATTGGCTGGCCGATCACCAGCGCCGCCACGCCGAGAAGATTGCCCTGCTCGTAAAGGGCTTCATCGGCACGCCGCTGGCGACGCAGGGCAGGCCCGCGCGACCCGGCGATGTGCTCATCCTGCTGCGCAGTCGTGGTGCGCTCTCGCGGCTGATCGTTGCGCGGCTCTATGAGGCTGGCGTGCCGGTGGCAGGCGTGGATCGTCTGCGCTTGCAGGCGCCGCTCGCTGTGCGGGATCTGCTCGCAGCGCTGCGCTTTGCGGTGCAACCGGAGGATGATCTCAACCTCGCCAATCTGCTGGTTTCGCCGCTCATCGGCTGGAGCCAGAATGATCTGCTCGCAAGGGCAGTTCCGCGTCAGGGTTCCTTGTGGGGTCATTTGCGCGAGACGCTGGCGCCAGAGCTGCAAGCGCCGTTGCGGGCCTTGCTTGGCGCTGCCGATTTCACCACGCCATATCGCTATCTAGAGGCCATTCTCTCTGGCCCCATGCAGGGGCGGCGCAAGCTCATCGCGCGGCTGGGCGAGGAGGCGCGCGATGCGATCGATGAGCTTATCAATGCTGCCCTGGGCTTCGAGGCGGATGACCACCCATCGCTCCAGCGCTTCATCGACTGGTTCGATCGTGGCGATGCCGATATCAAGCGCGAGCTTGGTGAGGGCGGCGATCTTGTGCGGGTGATGACCGTGCATGGCGCAAAAGGGCTGGAAGCGCCCATCGTGATCCTTGGCGATGCGACCTTCGACCCCAAGAAGCGCCCCCGCGCCGATGCCGTTGCGCTGCCGATCAGCGGAAAGACGCTGCCGCTCGTGCGACCGACCAAGGGCGAGGCGACCGCGCAGATCACCGACGCGATGGATGCAGCCGAGCGGTTGGACACGGAGGAGCATTGGCGTCTGCTTTATGTGGCGCTCACCCGCGCGCAGGAGCGGCTGGTGGTTACCGGCGCGCTCGGCAGTCAGGCCAAAGGCGTGTCCTCGGCTGGTAGCTGGTATGAGGCGGTCAATCTCGCCATGCGCAATCTTGGCTCAACCGGAAAGCCGATGGCCGACTGGGGTGAGGCGCAAAGCTGGGCGGGTCCTCCGGGATTGCCAGCGGTGAAGGCCGCGCGGGCAACAGTCAGTGCCGACGAAACGCAGCCCGCCCTGCCAGTCTGGCTCCACGCCCCTGCGCCTGCCGAAGCGCGTCCGCCACGACCCCTCGCGCCCTCGGCTCTGGTGGAGGATGATGTGCCCAATCCGCCGCCCGATGCTGCCATGCGGCTTGCTGCGGAGCGGGGCAGGTTGCTCCATGCCCTGTTCGAGCGCTTGCCCGATCTGCCCACCGGAGACAGACGTGGCGCTGCCGACCGCTGGCTCACCAATAGCGCGACGATCAGTGACGCAAAGGCGCGAGCCGAGCTTATGGATCATGTGCTGACCGTGCTGGACAATCCGGCCAATGCCGCCCTGTTCGGGCCGGAGGCGCTCGCCGAAGCGCCGATTGCAGCGGTCGTTGCCGGGCAAGTGATTGCTGGAACGGTCGACCGCCTGCTGGTGACGCAGGATCATATCCATGTCGTGGACTTCAAGACCGGGCGCCGGATGCCAGATAGCGCGCAGGATATTCCGCTTGCCCATATCCGCCAGATGGCCGCCTATGCGGCCGCGCTTCGCGAGATTTTTCCGGGCAAGGCGTTGCGGGTAAGCTTGCTCTACACTGCAGGACCGCGCATGTTCGATATCGCAGATGATCTGCTCGCAGCGCACAAGCCGCGCTTGGGCGGCGAGGAGCACAAGTTGGGCGTCACTGGTCTTGAGACGGACGCACACGCGAACTAGATAGCAATTCACAACAAGGAGTTTCAGACAATGGCCACCAAGGCGATTTCCGACGCCAGTTTCCACGATGACGTGATTGCAGCCGAGGGCCCCGTGCTCGTCGACTTCTGGGCGGAGTGGTGCGGTCCTTGTAAGATGATCGGCCCCGCGCTCGAAGAGATTAGCGATGAGCTGGGCGACAAGGTGACGATCACCAAGATCAATATCGACGATCATCCAGATGCACCCACCCGTTATGGCGTGCGCGGCATCCCCACGATGATCCTGTTCAAAAATGGTGAGCCAGCCGCAACCAAGGTTGGCGCAGCGCCCAAGAGCGCGCTCAAGAGCTGGCTGGAAGGCGAGCTTTAAGGCCTGACGCTTTAAGGCCTGATTATGCGGCGGGGATCGGATCGATCTCCGCCGTTTCAGCTGTAAAGCGCTGCTGCTGCCTCGTCCCATAACGTGGGTGAATTCGCAGCGAGCAGGCCGCGTCCGGGATCGGCCCCGAGCACATAGTCCGAGCCATCGGGACGCGCGACACGCCCGCCAGCTTCATTGACGAACAGTGCGCCGGGCGCATGATCCCAAGGCAGCGTCCGCTCGAACACCGCCAGATCATTCACCCCCAGCACGATGCGTGGATATTGCTCGCCTGCGCAGCGCGGTATGTCCGAGGCTGTGAACCTGCCCTCGATGCGGCGGATGCGATCCGCGCGCTCTGCCGGGTCAACGAACAGCATCGAGATGCCCGCAAGCGGCAGGGCTGCGCCGCTCGCCCGAGCCGTGACCCGCTCGCCATCGATATAGGCGCCCGCGCCTTTGGCGGCCTCACACAAACGCCCAGAAAGCGGATCCAATATCCAGCCCGCCTGAATGATGCCCGCATCCACCAGTGCCACCATGATCGCGAAGGGCGGCTGGCCGCTCGCGAAATTGGCGGTGCCGTCGATAGGGTCGATCACCCAGTTCAGCCGTTCGCTCAACCGGTCGAGCACTTTGGGATCGGCTGCGCACGCTTCCTCGCCGACCAGACCCGCTTCCGGCAGAATGCGCGCCAAACCCTCGTTCAACCGCAGTTCGGATTCGCGATCAGCGATCGTCACCAGCTCGCCCGCAGTTTTTTCCTCAATCTCGTGCCCCGCCAGGTTGCGATAGCGCGGCAGCACGACATCGCGCGCCACCTGCCGCATGAGATCGGCGACGGATTTGCTCAGTGCGTGCATTTGCTTCAGCTCCGATAATCGGCGTTGATCGAGATGTAGCCATGCGTCAGATCGCAGGTCCACACAGTGGCGCGGCCATCGCCAAGGCCCAGATCCACGCCGATGCGGATATCCTGCCCCTTGAGATGCGCGGCCACAGGCGTCTCATCATAGCTGTCCACCGCAAGGCCTGCCTGCGCCACCCATTTGTCAGCAAAACGAATGGCCAGCTTGTCGCGGTCGGCGGGTTCGCCTGCCTTGCCTACCGCCATCACCACGCGACCCCAATTGGCGTCCTCACCTGCAATCGCGGTTTTCACCAGCGGGGAGTTGGCGATGGACAGCCCGATGCGATGCGCGCTTTCGTCACTCACGGCGCCAGTCACGTCCACCTCGATGAATTTCTGCGCGCCCTCGCCATCGCGCACGACGAGGTGCGCGAGCTGCATACAAATGTCGTTGAGCGCTGCCGCAAAAGCATCCGCGCCATCATCGTCGACACTGGTCAGGAGCGGATTGCTCGCCCGGCCGGTCGCGAACAGCAGCACCGTGTCGCTGGTCGAGGTATCGCTATCCACAGTGATGCAGGAGAAGCTGCGCTTGTTCGCCGCGCTGAGCATCTGCTGGAGCAGGGCTGGCGCAATCGCCGCATCGGTAAAAATATAGCCCAGCATCGTCGCCATATCCGGCGCGATCATGCCCGATCCCTTGATGATGCCGCTCAGCTGCACCTTCACGCCGCCCACAATTGCACTGGCGGTCGCACCCTTGGTGAATGTGTCGGTGGTGCCGATGGTTTCGGCGGCCTGCTCCCAGCTGCATGGCTCGGCGGTGAGCGCCGCTGCAACGCCCGCCAGGGCCTTGTCGCGCGGCAATGGCACACCGATGACGCCGGTCGAGCTGACGAACACGTCCAGCGCATTGCATCCCAGATGCGCCGCGACCTGATCGCGAATCTGGTCCACCGCTTCCTTGCCCCGGAAGCCTGTAAAGGCATTGCTGTTGCCTGCGTTCACGATGAGCGCCCGTGCACTGCCGCGCGCTGCGCTATCCCGCCCGACTTCAACCTCGCTTGAGCAGCACACATTGCGCGTGAACACACCCGCCACGGCCGTGCCTTCGCTCAACTCCACATAGGTCAGATCGCACCGGTCCCATTCCTTGTAGCGCGCACGCGCCACGCGCGGCGTTGCGCCTGCAATATCGGGCAGGGCAGGGAAGGGGCGAGCAAGGGGAGAGCGATCAGTCATGACGGCGCGATTAGCGCAATTTTGGAGCCGGGCAAAGCGGGCGCACAGCGCTGAGCTGTTTTTCATACTGAAATCGCATGCCATTCCCAATCTGTTAATCGTGAATGCGATAGACGAAGGCTCCAGCGCATCCTATGGGAAGCCCGTCTCACCAGCGAAAGTCGCTAAAGCTTGCAGTTGATGATCCTCTTGTCCGCGCTTCTGGCGTCGCTCACCGGCTTTGTCGCCGGGGAACGTCCGGTCGCGCCTGCACAGGTGGAACTGAGCGCTGCGGCGGTTGCAGTGCAGGCCGCAGATGCGGTCGTCACACAAGCAGAGCGGCCCAAACAGTCGGTTGTCGCGCTCCCCTGGCTCCGGCAAAGTGCCGCAGCGTTGGTTGCGCCCTCCGCGCCCGCGCTCACACGCCGGGCGCATCTCGATATCAAGCAAAGCTGGCTCATCTAAAGCCTGCCCGGCTGCCGCACAGGTAGCCGCTGCTTTCTCGCGTGCCGATCTGGCGCGCTCGCTTCGGCTGTGATGCCGAGCTCTTCAAATCCCCGTTTCAGACAGGAAACTTCGCTTATGTTCGGCGGTGTCGCAAAATATTTTCTCGGGTCTTCCAACGAGCGTTACGTCAAGTCGCTCCGCAAGACGGTCGATCAGATCAACGCTTTCGAGCCGACAATGGCCGCCATGACCGACGAGGAGCTTGTCGCCCAAACCGCCAAGTTCCGCGCGCAACTGGCCGATGGAGCAAAGCTGGACGATCTGCTGCCCGAGGCCTTCGCTACCGTGCGTGAGGGCGCCAAGCGCGTGCTCGGCCAGCGCCATTATGATGTGCAGATGATCGGCGGCATCGTGCTCCATCGCGGTGAGATTGCCGAGATGCGCACAGGTGAAGGCAAGACGCTCGTCGCCACGCTCGCCACCTATCTCAACGCGCTGCCTGGCAAAGGCGTTCACGTCGTTACGGTGAACGATTATCTCGCCCGCCGTGACTGCGAGTGGATGGCGCAGCTCTATAACTTCCTCGGCCTCACCACCGGTGTGGTCGTGCCGAACATCTCTGAGGAAGAGCGTCGCGCGGCTTATGAAGCCGATATTACATATGCGACCAACAATGAGCTCGGCTTCGATTATCTGCGCGACAATATGAAATATGAGCGCGCCCAGATGGTGCAGCGCCCATTCAATTACGCGATTGTCGATGAGGTGGATTCGATCCTGATCGATGAAGCGCGCACGCCGCTCATCATCTCCGGCCCGACCGACGACAAGTCCGAGCTGTATATCGCCGTCAACAAGCTGGTGCAGCTATTGGCTGACGAAGATTATGAGAAGGACGAGAAGCAGCGCAGCATCGTGCTGACCGAGGATGGCACCGAGAAGATGGAGCGCATGCTTGAGGATGCGGGGCTCCTTGAGGGCGCGAACCTCTATGATTTCGAGAATACGCAGGTCGTCCACCATGTGAACCAGGCCCTGCGCGCCATCTTCATGTTCCGCCGCGACATTGATTATATCGTGAAGGACGGCAAGGTCGTCATCATCGATGAGTTTACCGGCCGCATGATGGACGGCCGCCGCTGGTCAGATGGGCTGCATCAGGCCGTGGAAGCCAAGGAAGATGTGAATATCGAGCCGGAGAACCAGACGCTCGCCTCCATCACCTTCCAGAATTATTTCCGCATGTATCCCAAGCTCTCGGGCATGACCGGCACGGCATCGACCGAAGCGCCGGAATTTTTCGACATTTACAAGATGAGCGTCGTCACCATCCCGACCAATGTGCCGGTGCAGCGTCAGGATGAGCAGGACCTGTTCTACAAGTCGCTGGAGGACAAGTTCCGCGGTATCGCCAACACCATCCGCGAGCATCAGGCCAAGGGTCAGCCCGTGCTGGTCGGTACGGTGTCCATCGAAAAATCGGAGATGCTCTCCAAATTCCTCAATGAGGATAATGTGCCGCATGCCGTGCTGAACGCCCGCTTCCATGAGCAGGAAGCGCGGATCGTGGCGCAGGCTGGCCGCCTTGGCGCCGTCACGATCGCCACCAACATGGCTGGTCGCGGCACCGACATCAAGCTTGGCGGCAACCTTGAATATCGCATGGAAGATGAGCTGAGCGATGTGCCCGCAGGCCCAGAGCGCGAATCCGCGATTGCTCGTATCATCGAGGAGATCGAGGCGGAGCGTCAGGAGGTTCTGGCAGCCGGTGGCCTCTTCGTGCTGGGCACCGAGCGGCATGAGAGCCGTCGCATCGATAACCAGCTGCGCGGTCGTTCAGGCCGTCAGGGCGATCCGGGCCTGAGCCGCTTCTATCTCAGCCTCGATGATGATCTGCTGCGCATTTTTGGTCCGGACACGCTGTTTGCGCGCATGATGCGCTCCTCGCTTGAAGATGGCGAGGCACTGCCTCCTTCCAAATGGATGAGCAAGGCCATCGAGACCGCGCAGAAGAAGGTCGAGCAGCGCAATTATGACGTGCGCAAGCAGGTCGTGGAATATGATGACGTGATGAACGACCAGCGCAAGGTCATCTATGAACAGCGCAGCGACATCATGGACGCAGACACGGTTGGTGACGTGCTGACCGACATGCGGCATGAGACGATCAACGATATCGTGGCGAGCGCTTGCCCCGCTGGCACTTATCCCGAGCAATGGAATGTCGAGCAGCTCAAGGAGCGTCTCGCGAGCGTGATGGCGCTCACGCCGGATATCGATGGCTGGCTCAAGGAAGATGTGGTCGATTCCGAGTTGTTCGTCGAGCGGCTCATTGCAATCTCGGATGAGGTGCTGAACGACAAGGCGAAGGATATTGCGCCCGAGACATGGGCGCAGATCGAGAAGAGCATTCTCCTGCAAAATCTCGACCATCACTGGAAAGAGCATCTGGCGACGCTCGATGCGCTGCGTCAGGTCGTCCATCTGCGCGCTTATGCCCAGAAGACGCCGATCAACGAGTATAAGCAGGAAGCCTTCGCATTGTTCGAGCGCATGCTGGAGAGCATTCGCGAAGATGTTTCCAACACGATCAGCAATGTGCAGTTCCAGATGCAGGACCCGACGGTTCCGCCACTGCCCGAGCTGCCGGACTTCCTCACCAGCCATATCGATCCGTTTACGGGCGAGGATGATAGCAATGATATCGATGCGGGCAGCCGTGGTTTCATCACCACGACAATCCCGCGCGTCGCACTCACGCCGCTGGCATCCGAGGGCAACCCTTATGCGGATATGGAAGTCAGTCGCAACGCGCAGTGCCCATGTGGCTCAGGCGAGAAGTATAAGCACTGCCACGGCGCGCTGGCCTGATGAATTGATGGGAGCGCGCTGGCGAAGGCTCGGCGCTCCCATCATCACTATCTAGATCGCGCGGCTTTCTTGGGGTGCCAACCACACCAAGCCGATCAGGCTGATGACCGCAGCGGCGCTCAAATAGAGCCCGACAGCACTCACCCCATGCGTTGAGACCAGATATTGCGCCGCCATTGGCGCCAGAGCGCCGCCGATGATGCCGCCGACGTTGAAGGCGAAGGACGATCCCGAATAGCGCACGCGCGCCGGGAAAAGCGCGGTGAGCCATTCGCCAAGCGGTCCGTAAGTAAAGCCCATCAGAAACAGCGCGACGCCCAGCACCATGAACAATGCGAACGGCGTTTCCGCGTTAAAACCTGTGCCGAAGATGAAGCCGAGTGGCACGGTCGCAGCGCAGCCAGCGATCAGCACTTTGCTTGCCGAGCGCATATCCGACCACCAACCTGCCACAATGATGCCGACAGCCAGCAGCACGATCGCACCGAGCTGAATGAGCAGCACGGATTCGCGATCCATCCCGATGTTCACGGTCGCGTAGCCGAGCGAGAAGGCCGTGGAGATGTAAAAGAGCGCGAAGCAGCAGACGACTGCGAGCGTGCCCGCAAGGGTCGCGCGGCCATGCTTGGTCATCAGTTCGGCGAGCGGAATAGCGGGTGGCGCTTCGGCTTCCAGCGCGGCGGCGAATTCGGGCGTTTCGGCTAGCTTCAGGCGGACCCAAAGACCCAGGATCACCAGCACCGAGCTGGCAATGAAAGGCAAACGCCATCCCCAGGCCATGAACTCGGCCTCTGTGAGCCACAGGCCGAGCAGCAGAAACAGCCCATTGGCGGCAATGAAGCCCAAAGGCGCGCCCAATTGCGGCATCATGCCGAAGCGCGCGCGCCAGCCGGGCGGGGCATTTTCCACCGCCAGCAACGCCGCGCCGCCCCATTCGCCGCCAAGGCCAAAGCCCTGCCCGACGCGCAGGATGCACAACAGCAGCGGCGCGAGCCAGCCGATCATGGCATAGGTCGGCAAGAAAGCGATGAGGAAGGTCGACCCGCCCATCAGCATGAGCGATGCGACCAGCGTGGATTTGCGCCCGATCCGGTCGCCATAATGGCCGAACACGGCAGCGCCGAGCGGGCGCGCGAGGAAGGCGAGGGCGAAGCTCGCATAAGCCGCCATCAGTTGCGCGGTCGGGGAGGTGGAGGGGAAGAAGAGCGGGCCGAAGACAAGGCTCGCCGCCGTCGCGTAGATATAGAAATCGTAGAATTCGACTGTCGTGCCGGCAAGGCTCGCGGTCAGCACGCGGCGATGCGCGAACATTGCGGAGAGCCCACTCTGCTGTAACTCGCTCGCGGCTTTTGTCTCGCTCATCCCCATCGCTCCCCTTGGCGGCAGGATCGCTTATGCCTGCCGGTGGAGTGCCGTTAATGCGATAGCGGCGGTTGCGCCAGCAAACTTCTCGCCAGTCTAGCGGCGGCGCAACTGGTTGAGCACTTCATAGGCCATCACGGCGCCCGCAACGGAGGCGTTGAGGCTGTCGGCGCGGCCAAGCATTGGCATCTTCACCAGCAGATCGCACTGCGCCTCATACTCTTCCGGCAAACCGCGCGCCTCATTGCCGATCAGCAGAAAGGTTGGCGGCGTGTATTGCGGCGCTTGGTAGTCGGTTTCAGTATTCAGGCTCGTGCCGACAAGCTGCCCAACGCCGCTGCGCAACCAGGTGATGAACTCCGGCCATGTCGCCTGCGCCAACGCCTGCGTGAAGATTGCGCCCATCGATGCGCGCACCGTCTCGACCGAGAAGGGATCCACGCAATCATCGATTAGGATGACGCCGCCCGCACCGACTGCATCGCCGATCCGCATAAGCGTGCCGAGATTGCCGGGGTCGCGCATCGCCTGCGCAACCAGCCAGATCGGCGCGGCGGTCCGGTCTAGCGCGTCGAGCGCGGTGAGGCGGTCGGGATAGATGCCGACGACCGTCTGCGCATTATCCTTGCCGGATATCTTGCTCAAAATATCAGCGGGCGTGAGGATTACATCGCCACCGGCAGCCTCGACCGCATCAATGAGCGTTTCCGCCAGCGGGTGAGGGCGGGCATCATTGGCGAGGAAAAGCATCTCCGGCAGGTAGCCCTGCTCGCGCGCCTCGGTCAGGATGCGCAGGCCCTCGGCCAGAAACAGGCCCTCGCGTTTGCGCAGCTTTTTCTCGCGCAAACCGCGCACGCGCTTGACGAGTGGGTTTGAGAATCCGGTGATTTTGCGGGGCATAGGATCAGTGCGTTATAGGAAAGGGGCAGGGGAAGGCAAATTGACGGCCCTCATTCCTCGCCAAAGCGGTTCTCGACCAGCTCCGTAACCGCAGCAAGCGCGCCAGCGGCATCCTCGCCCGAGGCGGAGATCATGATGTCGTCGCCCATCGCCGCGCCCAGCATCATCAGGCCCATGATGGACGTGCCGACGACATCATGCCCATCCTTGCTCACGGTGATGGTCGCTTTCAGGCCGCTCGCCAGCGTCACGAACTTGGCGCTGGCACGGGCGTGTAGCCCGCGTTTGTTCGCAATTCGAACGGTGAGGCAGTGCGGGCTGTCGGTCATGTGGCATCTCCGAGCAGTTCAGAGGCAACGCTGATATATTTGCGCCCGGCTTCCCGTGCGGCGGCAACGGCCTGCGTGACACTCATATTGCGGCGGGCGCTCTCCAGCCGGATGAGCATGGGCAGATTAACGCCTGCAATCACCTCAATATGCCCCGCCTTGAGAAGCGAGATGGCAAGATTGGAGGGCGTGCCGCCAAACAGGTCGGTCAGCAAAATGACGCCCGCGCCTGCATCCACGCGCTGCACGGCAGCCGCAATGTCAGCGCGCCGCGCTTCCATATCATCTTCAGGGCCAATGCAGACTGTCTCGACAGCCTCCTGCGGTCCAACAACATGTTCCATGGCTACGCGAAACTCAGTCGCAAGACCGCCATGCGTTACAAGCACCAGTCCAATCATGGTGTAAGTGCGCCCCGCCCTTCAAGTGATTCTGTTGGTTTGTGGCGCCGGTTTTCATAGGCGTCCAATTGCACCGATTCCAGGTTGCGATGCCCAATCGTGGGCGAAAAGCCAGCCTTGCGCAAGCGCACTGCGATTTCCTCCGTCACGCAAACAGATCTGTGGCGACCGCCCGTACACCCGAAAGCGATCGTGACATAGGCTTTTCCATCCTCGCTGTAGCGCGGTAAAATGGTGGTAAGCAGCGCCTCGATCTGCCCGACAGCAGCCTCGAAAAGCGGATCAGCCATCACATAATCGCGCACTGGCTCATCCAGCCCGGTTTGCTCGCGCAGGGTCTCATCCCAATAGGGGTTCCGCAGGAAGCGCACATCGAACATGAGATCGGCATTGCGGGGCACGCCGCGCGCAAAGCCGAAGGAGAGCAGCGTGAGGGTCGATTCGAAGCTCTCGGCAAAGCGCTGCCGGATCGCCTGCTGCAGGCTGTTGCTGGTGAGATCGCTGCTGTCGATCAGATGCTCTGCGGCGCGGCGCAGCGGCTCAAGCAGTTCCCGCTCGCGGGCGATGCCATCCGATGCGGGCCGGTCCAGCGCAAGGGGGTGCCGACGGCGCGTTTCGGCATAGCGCCGCTCCAGCACGGAGCCGGAGCAATCGAGAAACAACATCTCGACATTGAAGAGTTGTGTGTCGCGCAGCGAGGCGATGACGGAGAGAATCGTGTCTGTAGAGAAACCGCGCGTTCTGGTGTCGATGCCAATGGCGAGCGGGCGCGCGTCGCAGGCCTCATGGCCTTCCGCCACGGGGGCCGCCAGCAGTCGGTCGAGCAGCATGAGCGGCAGATTGTCCACCGTCTCCCATCCCGCATCTTCCAAAGTGCGAAGGCTCGTTGATTTGCCAGCGCCGGAAAGGCCTGTGACGATCAGGATCCTTTTGCGCGCGTCCGGGGTCTGGCTCATGCGCCCTCATTCCCCAGCAACAACCGTAAGGCCCATTCGACCTTGATTGGTGCCGATGCTTCCAGCCCCGCCAGCCGGACGAGCGGAATGTTATGCCCGGCTAGCATCATCATGGCGTCGGACTGTGGCATACGCTCGGGTCTGTCTTCCAGTTGAATGGCCAGTCTGGCCAGCGTGGCACCCGCAGGTGCCATCACGTCCGGGCCAAGCTTTCGCATATCGATTATGCCTAAGTGACGGATTTCCATTCGTTCTGCAATGTTTGCAGGCGCACTTAGCCGCAGCCCGTCGTCTCTGGGTGAGACAGATGTATAATCGTCACTAATGAGCCGCGCGCCGCGATCGATGAGCCTGAGCGCGAGATCAGATTTGCCTGAACCGCTCGGCCCCATGATGAGGACGCCATGACCGCCGATCGATACGCTGGTGGCGTGGATGGTTTGAGCAGGCTTGTCGGATATCATGGCTCTTCAGCGCTTGATTGGTCCGCCTGATGCTCATCGGGCGTGGATATAGGCGAGCGGGGCAGGGTGGCGACAAAGCGCGCGCCGCTTTTGCCATTGGGCCGATCCTCAACATGGATGGCGCCATGATGGCTATCGAGAATGGTGCGCACGATCGCCAGCCCCAGCCCGCTATGCTTACCAAATCCGTCTCGCTCAGGGCGCACGCTGTGGAAGCGTCGAAAAATTGCCTCGCGCTCATCGGGCGGCACGCCGGGGCCATCATCCTCGACGGCAATTTCCGCCATCTCGTCCTTCGGGGTCACGATAAGCCGTACATGCCCACCTTCGGGCGAGAAGGACCGGGCATTGTCGACTAGATTTTCGATTACGCGCGTCAGCTTCTGTGGATCGCCGGTGACGAACAAATTGCCGCGTGATGGCCCGGAGTAGCTGCACTTCACCTCGGGCGCACCGCGCCGTGGTGACTGGCTACGCGCGATCCGCCCGACCATCTGGCCAAGATCGATCTCTTCGAACGGAACGCGGGAAAGCTGGGCGTCGATCCGCGTGGCTTCGGCAATGTCCGTCACCAGCCTATCAAGCCTGCGCACATCATCCTGCGCGATATCCAGCAATTTAGTCTGGAGGGCTGGGTCCTTGATATGGGCGAGCCCATCCAGTGCCGAGCGGAGCGACGCAATCGGATTTTTCAGCTCATGGCTGACATCGGCGGCAAAGGCGTCGGTCGCGTCGATCCGCTGGCGCAGAGCCTGACTCATATCCGATATGGCGCGCGCTAACATGCCGATCTCGTCCCGCCGCTCTGGCAGGCGAGGGACAATCACTTCACGCGCCCGACCCAGCCGAACGCGCACGGCAGCACGGGCGAGCCGCCGCAAGGGTAGCACGATCGTGCGCGCAAGAAAGAGCGACAGCAGCACGGACATGATGATCGCTGCGCCGAACACGAGGCTGATCCGCAAGCGCTCGGCCCTCACAATATCGGTGATATCCCGCGTATTGATGGTCGCGAGCAGCACTTGGCCCGCACTCGCTCCGCTAAGTGGCCTCGCAACGCTGAGAAAGGGCGTGCGATCAGGCGCGAAGCGATAGGCTGCGACAGGCTTGCCCGTTTTCGCGGCGTCGCTTGCTTCCGGCCAAGCGCCACGAAGGTCAGCGCGTGGCTCGCTCACATAAGGCGGACGGGTTGCAAGTGCGATTGTCTCCACGATCCGGTCGAGACCGCGGGCGACTTTGATATGAATAGGGTCGCGCTCCGGGTCTCGCAGCACATAGGTTGGCGGAGCGAGAGCAAAGCTGTCCGTTCGCTTTGCGCCATCAGGTCCGTAGATGCGCAAGCGAAGCCTCGTCGTCTTGGCGGCGCGGAGCAGGAGCGCGATATGGTCGCGCGGATCGGTCGCCTCAAGCGTGGTCGCGATGAGCGCGGCCTCGCGCCCCGTGGTAACCAGCCGTCCGTCGATCAACCGGGCGCGATAACTGTCGAGATAGAAGAAGCCGCCCGCAAGAATGGCGAGCGCAAAGATGTTGACCGCCAAGATGCGGCGCGTGAGCGAAATGCGGGTGGTCCATTCACCACCGCCATGGCGCTCATCACTCTTCGTTGAAGCGATATCCGGCGCCATATAATGTGTCTATCGCGTTGAATTCTGGGACGACTTCACGAAACTTCCGGCGCAGGCGTTTGATGTGGCTGTCGATCGTGCGGTCATCGACATAGATATCATCCTGATAAGCGGCATCCATCAGCTGATTGCGGGTCTTAACGATGCCGGGGCGTTGTGCCAGCGCCTCAAGAATCAGGAATTCCGTCACGGTCAGCGAGACCTGCTTGCCATCCCAATCCACGCGATGGCGGGCCGGGTCCATCACCAGCCTGCCGCGCGTAATGGCATCGGGCTGATCGCCCTGCGCGCCCTCGATGCTCTGCGGGAGTGCTGCGCGGCGCAGGAGCGCGCGGACCCGTGCAATCAGCAGGCGCTGCGAGAAGGGCTTGGCGATATAATCATCCGCACCCATCGCAAAGCCGAGCGCCTCGTCCAGCTCGTCGGTTTTCGAGGTCAGAAAAATGAAGGGCAGGCTGCTTTTTTCACGCAGGCGCCGCAGCAGCTCCATGCCGTCGAGGTTTGGCATCTTGATATCGCACACCACGATATCGGGTGGGTTGTCGATCAGCGCGCTGAGCGCAGCATTACCATCCGAGTAAAGCCGCGTGAGGAAACCTTCAGCAATCAAAGCGATGCTGAGCGAGGACAGGATGTTGCGGTCATCATCGACCAGGGCGATCGAAGCGCTCATCGAGCCTTTGCGCCAACCAGATAATTGCAGGGCCTTCCGACTAGACCAACCGGTCTGCCTGCGCAACATGGCCTTGCTAAAAGGCGGCTTGGCGCAGCGCTGACGCACGCTTTAACAAAGGTTGTTGATAATCTGTCCCAAAGTGCGGCGGTGCAGCATGCCAGATGTTTGACGCTGGGCGGTCAACCGCCTATGCGCGGGATCACGATTGTTGTTAGCAATAACCTTTTCGCGCAGAGGCCGGTCACGCAACCACCGCCCACGCGCTTACTTAGGAGATAGATGTGCAGGTTAAACCTTCTTTCGGTTTGACAGACCAGGGCATTGCAACCGCAGCCGATGTCAAATGGAACCTCCTCACGGCGCCGCTCGTCGAAGAAGCCCTGCGCAATGGCGAGGGCATTCTCGCCAAGGATGGTCCGCTTGTCGTGGAAACGGGCAAGCACACCGGCCGTAGCGCCAAGGACAAGTTCATCGTGCGCGATGCCACCACCGAGGAAACGGTGAGCTGGGGCGATGTGAACGTGCCGATGACGCCCGAGCATTTCGCTCTGCTCAAGGCTGATTTCTTCGCCGCGCTTGGTGAGAAGAAGCAGCTTTACGTGGCCGACCTGTTCGGCGGTTCGCAGCCTGAGCATCGAGTGAACGTGCGCATCATTAACGAATTTGCTTGGCACAACCTGTTCATCCGCACGCTCCTGGTGCGCCCTGAGCGTGATGAGCTGGCAAGCTTCGCGCCTGAATATACGATCATCGATCTGCCGACATTCCGCGCCGATCCTGCAAAATATGGTTGCCGTTCGGAGACGATCATCGCGGTCAACTTCTCCGAGAAGCTGATCCTCATTGGCGGCACGGCTTATGCTGGCGAGATGAAGAAGTCGGTCTTCTCCATCCTCAACTATCTGCTGCCGGCCAAGGGCATCATGCCCATGCATTGCTCGGCCAATATCGGGCCCAATGGCGATACGGCGGTGTTCTTCGGCCTTTCCGGCACCGGCAAGACGACGCTCTCAGCCGATGCCAGCCGCACGCTCATCGGTGATGACGAGCATGGCTGGTCGGATACGGCGGTCTTCAATTTCGAGGGCGGCTGCTACGCTAAAATGATCCGCCTCTCGGCAGAAGCCGAGCCGGAGATTTTTGCGGTCACCAAGCGCTTCGGTACGGTGCTCGAGAATGTGGTCATCGATCCCGTCACGCGCGAGATCGATCTGGACGATGATTCCCTGGCTGAGAACAGCCGCGGATCCTATCCGATCGACTTCATCCCCAATGCGTCAGACGATAATCTTGGCCCCGTTCCCAAGAACATCATCTTCCTGACTGCGGATGCCTATGGCGTCTTGCCGCCGATCGCGCGGTTGACGCCCGATCAGGCGATGTATCACTTCCTCTCGGGCTACACCGCTCGCGTGGCTGGCACGGAAATCGGCGTGACCGAGCCGCAGGCGACATTCTCGACCTGCTTCGGCGCGCCCTTCATGCCGCGTCGTCCGAGCGTCTATGGCAACCTGCTCAAGGAGCGGATCGCCAAGGGCGGCGTGAAGTGCTGGCTGGTCAACACCGGCTGGACCGGTGGCAAGGCGACCGATCCCGGCATCAAGCGCATGCCCATCAAGGTAACGCGCGCGCTGCTGAACGCGGCGCTCGATGGCAGCCTGAACGATGCCGAGTTCCGCATCGATCCGAGCTTCGGCTTCGAAGTGCCTGTTGCGGTTGGTGATATCGACCCGAACATGCTCGATCCGCGTGCGGCATGGAGCGACAAGGCGCGTTATGACGAGACGGCGGCTGAACTGGTCCGCAAGTTCGTGGCGAACTTTGCGCAGTTTGAAAATGACGTGGATGCTTCGGTGCGTGACGTGATGACCGTCGCTGCCTGAACGCGCACTGACATTGCCTGACTTTCTGGCGGCGGCATCTCATGATAGAGTTGCCGCCGTCGGCGTATCCGGCGGATTGAGTGGGGACTGATCATGAGCTTTTTGAACGGCCTTTTGGGCAATCTCGATGAGCTGGGCGCCAAGCTTGGGCTGCCTGCGGACAAGGTGCAAGGTCTGGTTGCGGCGGTGCAGGACAAGATGGCCAATGGCGGCGACATGATGTCCGCTGTCACCCAGGCTGCTCAGGAGCATGGCGTGTCGCTTGAAAGCCTCAAGGGTCTGATGGCCAATGGCGGCAGTGGCGCTCAGGATATCCT
>CBIHKY010000075.1:0-16620 GCA_966205705.1 uncultured Alphaproteobacteria bacterium | reverse complement strand
CTCCTGCTCATCGTGGATATGCCCGCACCCGATGCGACCGACCAGTCCAGCCTGCTCGAAGCACCGCATCGTCGCCTCGCCAATGCCATGCTCGCAAGCCTCGGACTGAAAGCGGACGACATCCCCGCCCTCTCGCTTTCCACGCGTTGCGCACCGGCAGGCGTGATGGATGAGGACGTCCAGTCCCGCCTTGGCAAACGCATGCTCCATTATATCGGCCTCGCCCGCCCGACGGCCGCGATCCTTATCGGCGATCGCACGAGCCGCGCCATCCTTGGCAAGTCCTGGAGCCCCAATGCGAGCGGCTTACTGAATATTGACCATCATGGTGGCACAACCAGCCTCGTCACCTTGCCGGGTTTTGAAATGCTGATGAGCCGCCCCGCAGCCAAAGCCAGAAGCTGGCAGACGCTGCGCCTGCTCCACGGGACAATGAATTGATGACCAGACGCCCATCGCGAGGCCGCCTAGCCGCCCGCTCATTTTTTGCCGGGGCCGCGCTCATTGCGAGTGCGACGCCGCTCATGGCAGCAGCCCCATCTCAAGCGCCCTTATCCGCCATCGCGCCGGTCAGCGCGGATGAGCGGGCGCGCTACAATGTCATCCTCACGCAAATCACGGACCAGCGCTGGATCGAGGCAAAAAGCGCGATCCAGGCCTTGCCCGAAACAGATAGCATGCGGCCACATTTGCTCGCTGAACTCTATCTCAGCAAAGGCTCGCCCAAGACCGAATTGTTCGATCTGCTGGACGTGCTCGCCAAAGCCCCCAACATCCCACAAGCCGAGCGCATCGCTTCCCTCGCCCGCAAGCGCGGCGCGCAAGTGTTGCCGGATCGGCCAGCGACGCGTCAGCTGATGTGGACCGGCACCTCGCCACAGCGGCAAATCCTCAAGGCTGTGAGCGGCGACTACGCAGCCGATCAATTGCGCGGGCAATTGCTCCAGCAGATCAAGGATGATCGTCCGGCGGATGGCGAGGCCATGCTCATCGCGGTCGAATCCGGCCTGACGATCGAAGCCCGCACCGAGCTGCGCCAGCGCCTCGCCTGGTCCTATTATATCTGCGGGGACACAGTGAATGCCCAGCGCATCGCGACCACGGCAGTCCAGAATGGCGGCGGCGAATTTCTCGCGCCCTCCCATTGGGTGCTCGGCCTCTCGGCCTGGCGCCAGAAGCGATGGGCCGTCGCGGCCGACGCCTTCTACAAAGCTGCAGTCAACACATCTGACGCCGATATGCGCAGCGGCGGCTATTTCTGGGCTGCGCGCGCCATGATGGCGGACAAGCGCCCCGAGCGGGTCAACGCCATGCTGCGCAGCGCGGCGCGGGATGAAGAGAGCTTCTACGGCCTGCTCGCGCGCGAGACACTCGGTCTCGGCCCCAGCCCATCGCTCGCCCGTGAGCATGTCTCCGCGCAGGATTGGGCGATGCTCTCGGCCCGCCCCAATGTGCGCAACGCCGTCATCCTCGCCTCCCTCGGTCGCAGCACGCAGGCCGATGACGTGCTGCGCTACGAAGCGGCGCTGAGCAGCAACGCCCATTATCGCGCGCTCATTCACCTCGCGAGCGATCTTTCTTTACCGACCACGCAGCTCTGGCTCGCCCAGCGCTCGCCCAACGGCCAGCGCTCCACGGCCTATGCGCGCTACCCCCGCCCGGATTGGAAGCCCACCAATGGCTGGCAAGTCGAGCGCGCGCTGGTGTTCGCACACGCCCTGCAGGAATCGCGTTTCCAGTCCACCGCCCGCAGCCCCGCCGATGCGCGCGGCCTCATGCAGGTGCTCCCCGGCACCGGCAGCATGATGGCGAGCGCGACCGGACTCTCCGTCACCAGCGATCAGCTTTATGACCCCGCCGTCAGCCTCGCGCTCGGGCAAGCCTATCTCAAGAAGCTGAGCCAGATGTCCGCCACCGGAGGCCTGCTGCCCAAGGTCATCGCCGCCTATAATGCCGGGCCCACGCCAATTGAGCGCTGGAACGTGCAGGTCCGCGATGACGGCGATCCGCTGCTCTTCATCGAATCCGTCCCCTATTATGAGACCCGTGCTTATCTGAACGCGGTGCTACGCAATTACTGGATCTACCAGATGGACGATGAGGGCAAATCCCCCGCCCTCGCCGCCATGGCGCAAGGCCTGTGGACGCGTTTCCCCGATGGCAACAAGACGCTCGCCGTCCGTGTCGCCCCAAGCGGAGCTGCTGCCGGTGTCAATTGATGGAACCTTGCCGTTTCTCCCCGTCCACATCGCGCTGCTCACCATCTCGGACACGCGCACGCTGGCGGACGATCGCTCCGGCGACACCCTTGCCGAACGCATCCAGGTCGCCGGGCATATGCTTGCAGATCGCGCTATCGCGACTGACCATGTCGACGAGATCCTCGCCCGCTTCCACGTCTGGATCGATAATCCGCAGATCGACGTCATCATCACAACCGGCGGCACCGGCGTCACCGGCCGCGACGTAACGCCCGAGGCGCTCGCGATGGTGCAGGACAAGGCAATCCCCGGCTTCGGCGAACTGTTCCGCTGGCTCAGCTTCCAGTCGATCGGCACCTCGACCATCCAGTCCCGCGCCTGCGCCTGCGTCGCGCGCGGCACCTATATCTTCGCGCTGCCCGGCTCGACCGGCGCGGTTAAAGATGGCTGGGACCAGATCCTGGTCCACCAGCTCGACAGCCGCTTTCGCCCCTGCAACTTCGTCGAGCTTATGCCCCGCCTGCTCGAACGCTGAATGCGCACCCGCCTGAGCATCTGCACGAAGAAGCAGCGCTTTAAAACGCAGGACGAGGCCCAATCAGCCGCCCAGCGCGCCGACATCATCCTGCGCACCTATCGCTGTGACCGCTGCAACCAGTTCCATCTCACAAGCCGCACCAAAGGCAAACGCATCCCGAGGCCGGTAACGACTGAGGGTTAAGTCACCCCAGGCCGACGTTCGCCAAATTGTCAGCGTTACTTAAACTACACCCTCATCCTAAGAACCACGTCATCCCGGGCCTCGACCCGGGATCCCGCTTTTCTTCAGGACGATTCAAAAGAAGCTGGACCCCGGATCAAGTCCGGGGTGACGGTTGTGCGGTTGTGCGGTTGTGCGGTTGTGCGATGGTGCCGAACTCGCTCTAGTAGCTCCGCCCCACCAGCACCCGCTCAACCGCAGGCTCACCGGTAAACACGCAAGCGCCGTTCACCGCCGCGCCACCAAGCGGGGTGTTCCGCAAGGTCAGCTTGCGCGCCTTGAGCCACTCGACCACGGTCTCCAGCGCAGCGCCCGTCGGCTTGGCCCACTCGACCTCGACCCAACCCGGCTTGTCCCCTTCGAACGAGCCGCCCAGCACATCCAGGTCTGTCACATCGCGCCGAATATTCGCCGCCAGATAATCCTGCGCCTGCCCATGCAATGCTTCCTGATAATCCCGCAGGCTGTCAGCCAGCCCGGCGACAAAATCACCGCGCGCCATCACTTCGCTCGCAAGCTTGCCTGCCTCATTATAAAGCCTGTCACGCCGCAGCACGGACACATTGCCGCCCGCCACATCGCGCCCACCAACCTCGATGATGATCGGCGCGCCCTTCTTCACCCAGCCCCAGCGCTTGGGGCCAGCCTTGATGGGCTTGCGATCAAACAGCACGCGCACCGGCTCGCGGAACACGTCCACCGCCGCAATCTCCTTCGCCAGATCGGCGCAATAATCGATGATCGGCTGATCTTCCGGCGTGTCGCGCAGCATCGGCACGATCACCACCTGATGCGGCGCGATCATCGGCGGGCAACGCAGCCCGTCATCATCGCCATGCACCATGATGACGCCGCCGATCATGCGCGTGGAAACGCCCCAACTGGTGGTGTGGCACAGCGTCTGCTGGCCTTCCTGATTCTGATATTGAATGCCCGCCGCCTTGGCGAAGCCGGTGCCCAGATAATGGGATGTGCCGGCCTGCAGCGCCTTGCCATCCTGCATCATCGCCTCGATGGAATAGGTCGCGACGGCGCCTGGAAAACGCTCATTCTCCGGCTTTTCGCCCGCAACGACTGGCATCGCCAGTTCCGTCTCTGCAAAGTCGCGATACATTTCCAGCGCCCGCATCGTCTCGGCGCGCGCATCAGCCTCATCGGCATGGGCAGTGTGCCCTTCCTGCCAGAGGAATTCACTGGTGCGCAGGAACATCCGCGTGCGCATTTCCCAGCGCACGACGTTCGCCCACTGGTTCGTCAGCATCGGCAGATCGCGCCAACTCTGGATCCACCGCGCCATCGCCTTGCCGATCACGGTCTCGGACGTTGGCCGCACGACCAGCGGCTCCTCAAGCTTTGACTCAGGGTCAGGCTGCAGCTTGCCATCAATGTTGCGCAACCTGTGATGCGTCACGACCGCCATTTCTTTGGCAAACCCCTCCACATGGTCCGCTTCCTCAGCGAAGAAGGACAAGGGAATGAACAGCGGGAAATAGCAATTCTCCACGCCCGCCGCCTTGATGCGCGCATCCATCAGCTTCTGGATGCGCTCCCAGATGCCATAGCCCCAAGGCCGGATGACCATGCAACCACGCACGCCGCTTTCCTCGGCAAGGTCCGCCTCGCTGATCACCGCCTGATACCAGGCTGCAAAATCCTTCTCGCGCGTGACGGAAAGGGCGTGTTTGATGTTCGATACGGTCATTATTGCGCACTTTATATGAGCTGAGGTTTGGCCATCGCCCATATAGCGCGACCGGCAAATTACAAAGGCGATAGCTGATATTATGTCCGCTATCGAACCTCCAAAGCGGGTATCTCGTTCAGATTAGCACGTCCGCGAGGGGAACTTTCCGCCGTTTCACTCGTCTCATCGACAATGCGCCTCACATCATCGACAATCGGCATGATCCCAAGGGGCGCTCGCATCGCGCTTCTAGTCGTCGCGCTCCTGCTGGCCGGTCTCATAATATTAGCTGGCAGCTTCCCCGTCTCATGGCTGAAAAGTGGTGCGGAACGCCGTCTGTCTGATCGCGTAGGCAGTCCCGTGACGATTGCTGCGATGGAGCGGGAAAGCGCTTTCTCCTTCAGCCCGATCATCCAGGTGCGCGGGCTTCAGATACCGCAGCCCGACTGGGCCGGGCCCGGCAATCTTGCATCCGTCGAACAGGTGCGGCTGCGCATCAATTTGTTCAACATGCTGCTGCGCAAAGGCGCGCCTCATCTGGTGTCCGCCAAGGGCATCCGCCTCAATCTCGTGCGGGACGCGGACAGACGCGTGAATTGGGATAGGCACCGTCAGGATCGCAAAGATGATGATGGGAACACATCGGGCATCTCCGCAACCCGCATCGACGATGTGATCATCGACTATCGCGACGCGTTCCAGAAGCGCGCGTTCAAAATATCTCTCGCTGTCGATCCGCGCACTGGGCTGACCGGCGCGGGCACCGGCACTGTCGATGGTGCCGCCGTCAATGTGCGCCTGCGCGGCGCGCCGATGATCGCAGGCAAGGCATGGCCCTTCGATGCGCAGCTGGAAGGTCCAGCCCTCGCCATGCACGCGCTTGGCACGATGGCCGGCCCGATGCGCACCGATGACATGACGTTCAAAGTCAGCGCTCGCGCCAATGATCTCAAGCTCATTGATCGGGTGATCGAGGCAGGCTTGTTCGGCACCCAGCCTCTCACCCTGAATGCCAAGGTGCGCCATCGCGACAAGACATGGAGCGTCGCAGACCTGCGCGGCACCGTCGGCGAGAGCCATCTCATCGGAAAGCTCACAGCTCTCAAAACCGATGGCCGCACCAAGCTGGATGGCGATGTGCGCTTCCTCACCCTCAACTTCGAGGATCTTGCGGACGATGCAGGCAATGCCCGTGGGGTCGCGTTGGAGCGCGCCATCGGACCACGGATCGTGCCCAACACCCGCGTCAACATCCGCAAGATCCGCAAGACGGACGGGCGCATTGCCATTCGTGTCGATCGCGTGCTGAGTGGACGCCGGCCCTCGTCGATCAAGACGATGAGCGCCACGCTCAATCTGGACAATCGCCTGCTGACCGTGTCGGCGCTGCGCATCGGCCTCAATCAGGGTGTGATCACCGGCAGCGCGATCGTCAATCAGCGAGAGGACCAGCCCAAGCCCACGGTCAAGCTGGCGCTCGATCTGCGCGGTAGCAGCATCTCGGCATTGGCCGGTGGCGGGTCGGACAGTGACGTTGACGGACGCGTGGATGCGCGCGTGCGGCTGACTGGTGTGGGTGACACCATCCGGGAAGCTGTCGGCAACGCGAACGGCACTATGGGCGCCGTCACACGCGGGGGGTCCATGCCCACGCGTCTCGCAGGGCTCATCGGCTTTGATGTGGGCAAGGTACTGTTCGCCAATAAAGATGGCCGCGAAGAGCTGCGCTGCGGCATCATTCGCCTCGCATTGAAGCGAGGCCGCGGTGATGTCGATCTTCTGCTGGTGGATACGAGCATCAGCCAAACGCGCGGCACCGGCCACATTGGCTTCCCGGCAGAAGCCTTCACGATCAGCCTCACGGGCGCCGCGAAGAGCAAAAACGCGCTTCAACTCCCCGGCAGCGTGCTGCTGCGCGGCAATATTCGCGAGCCAGACATCATCGTGCCCGAAGGCACGCGCTCGGTCGGCAATATTTTCAAGGCGGTAGGCCGCGCCATCGGAGGCCGCAACAAAGCAGCAACAGACGCAAACTGCGCCCAACTCGTTGCACAAACTCTGGGTTGAAGACGGTGAGACGCACGGGCAGCCGAACTTGTCAGCCACCCGCGCCGCCTAAAAGATGATCAGCCGCCCAGCTTGTCGATCTTGGCGTTCAGCGCAGCAAGTTGCGCCTTCAGGTCGGCAACTTCATCACCCGCCGTCTCGGTTTTGCGGCTCGGCGCTGCAGCATTCACGGCATTCAGCGCTGGCTTGAACGCGCTTGCCGCAGCATTCAGCATGTCCATGTTGCGCTTGGCGATTTCCGCGAACGGTCCGCCCGTAAAGGCACCCTGCATCGCTTCCTGAAACTGCACCTGATTCTTGCGGAAAGCCTCCATGCTCGCCTCAAGATATTGTGGCACCATGGACTGCATGGAATCGCCATAGAGCGAGATCAGCTGGCGCAGGAAGCTCACCGGCAGCATATTCTCGCCGCGCTGCTCTTCTTCCATGATGATCTGTGTGAGCACATTATGCGTAATGTCCTCACCGGACTTCGCATCGACGACCACGAAATCGCGCCCCTCGCGCGTCATCTTCGAAAGGAGATCCAGCGTGATGTAGCTAGACGTCTCGGTGTCATAAAGCCGCCGATTGGCGTACTTTTTGATAACGATAGTTCCCGACTCGTTACTCGTTTTCGATCGTGCCATATTGATGCTCCGCCCTCCGGAGTGAGCAACATAGCACCGATTCTTTCCGCACCGCAACATGGGCCTCGGCCTCTGCCGTTGTTTCTTTCAATTTTGTGGTCCGTAACGGAACATGACGCGGAGTTGCGGCGCCGCGCCTTCCGGGGATTGAAGCTGTTTCAGGCAGCTGACCGCGCAAAAGATGAGCCGCAACCAAAAATTGCTGCGCGGCATGATCGCGCGCAACTGCTCACCCGGGAGGTGAGCGCCACGCATGGTGTCGGCCCCGGGAAAGCCGATCGCAATCCGGTGATCCTCATCCCCTCGCTCATCAACCCGCCCAAGGTAATGGACCTGTCCGAGCAGCGCTCATTGCTGCGCTTTTTGCTACGGCAGGGGCATGATGCCTATCTCCTGGATTGGGGAACGCCGACCGCCGCCGAGCGCGATGTCGATCTTGCCGAGCATGTTTCCACTTTGCTCCTGCCGCTCATCGACACGCTCGCTCGTCCGCCATTGCTCATCGGCTACTGTCTCGGCGGCACCCTTGCCATCGGCGCCGCATCGGCAATGGCGCAGGAGGGGCGGCCCGCCGCTGGGGTCGCGACCATTGCCACGCCCTGGCACTTTGATCGTTATGACGATCCCTTCCGCGCACAGCTCGCGCAAACATGGGCGCAGTCCGCCGCAAGCTGCGAGGCCCTTGGCCTTGTGCCCATGGAGGTTTTCCAGACCGGCTTCTGGGCGCTCGATCCCGAACGGACGATCCGCAAATATGCCGACTTTGGCGAGATGGAGCCCGGCTCCGCCGCATGGCAAGGCTTCATCGCGGTGGAAGACTGGGCCAATGAGGGCGCGCCCCTCACCTTTGCTGCGGGCACCGACCTTGCCGAACGCTGCTACGCTTCCAATATGCCTGGAAGGGGCGAGTGGCTGATTGAAGGATATGCGAGCGACCCGCAGAAGCTCGCTTGCCCGACACTGGCTGTCGCGTCCACGAGCGACCGGATCGTGCCCGAACGGGTCGTGCCGCCCGCAGATGAACGCATCGATCTTGCGCTCGGCCATGTCGGCATGATGATCGGCAGCCGGGCCGAGACGCAATTGTGGAGAGGTCTGAGCGACTGGCTTTCGCGCTGCGGCGGCTGATGCTAGACGGCTCCGCACGAGACAGAAATCCGCGCCTGTGGCGCCGCAATCTTAGGGACTCGCTATCGTATGACCGACATCGTGATCACCGCCGCCAAGCGCACTGCCGTCGGCAGCTTCCTCGGCAGTTTCGCCAACACGCCTGCGCATGAGCTTGGCCGCATCGCCATCATCGCCGCGCTTGAGCAGGCAGGCGTCGCCCCCGATGAAATTTCCGAAGTGATTTTCGGCCAGGTGCTCACCGCAGCGCAGGGGCAAAACCCTGTCCGTCAGGCCGCCGTCAACGCGGGCATCCCGGTGGATCGCACCGCCTTTGCCATCAATCAGGTGTGCGGCTCCGGCCTGCGCTCGGTCGCGCTCGCTGCGCAGGCGATCCAGACCGGCGATGCATCGATCATGATCGCAGGCGGGCAGGAAAGCATGTCGCTCTCCCCCCACGCCCAGATGCTGCGCGCCGGCACCAAGATGGGCAATCTCAGCCTCATTGACACGATGGTGAATGACGGCCTAACCGACGCCTTCAATGGCTATCATATGGGCATCACTGCCGAGAATGTTGCCGAGAAATATCAGATCAACCGCGCCGATCAGGACGCCTTTGCAGCCGCAAGCCAGAACAAGGCAGAAGCCGCCCGCGCCGCTGGCCGCTTCAAGGATGAAATCGCGCCGGTGACAATTTCCGGCCGCAAGGGTGACACCATCGTCGATGCGGACGAATATATCCGCGCTGGTGCGACGCTGGAGGCGATGGAGAAGCTGCGCCCCGCTTTCAAGAAAGACGGCACCGTGACTGCGGGCAATGCAAGCGGCCTGAACGATGGCGCCGCCGCGCTGGTGCTGATGAGCGCGAGCGAAGCAGCCAAGCGCGGAGCGACCGTTCTGGGGCGGATCGCAAGCTGGGCGACCTGCGGCGTTGATCCCTCGATCATGGGCATCGGCCCCGCCCCGGCAAGCCGCCGCGCCCTTGAAAAGGCAGGCTGGGCCTTGTCCGATCTCGATCTGATCGAAGCAAACGAAGCCTTCGCGGCACAGGCGCTCGCCGTGGGTAAGGAACTTGGCTGGAACCCGGACGTGGTCAATGTGAACGGCGGCGCAATCGCCATCGGCCACCCCATCGGCGCATCCGGCGCCCGCATCCTCACGACGCTGCTCTACGAGATGGGCCGCCGTGACGCACACAAAGGCCTAGCGACGCTGTGCATTGGCGGCGGTATGGGCATCGCCATGTGCATCGAGCGGTAAGCTCTTAAAGGATAAGGTCGCCGTCTGGCGGGCATGCGATTTTGGGGGACCGGGGCATTGGGCTCTTGTCCCCTTTTTGTTTGCCTCCGACACATTACGGATTTGGCATTTATACGGTGAGAGAATTGAATTTTCCAAACGCGCCAGAACGGTACGGTTGTTTACCTTCTTTTACAAATTGATCCTTAGGCGAATGGTTACAAATGAATTAACACAGCCCTTCTATTGTGGGAGTTAAACAATGAATATTCGTCTTCTCATCAAAGCATCTGCGATCGCTCTTAGCGTTGCAGCAGTAAATCCAGCTCAGGCTGCGACCTTCCTCTTCAACGCGGGCCAGTCTGCACCTGGTGCTGGCTACACCGTGATCAACCAGTTTGACACGCTCGCCGGTATCGAAAGCACGAACGCCCTGATCCAGTCCGCCACCAATTCAAGCGGCGCTGCACCTGAATTTGCCTTGTTTGGCTCGACGTCCTACCTGTCGGTTCTCGCTGGCGGCACGGCAACGATCAACTTCGCTGCGACAAATTCTGTCCGTTTCGATTGGGGTTCGGTTGATACGTACAACACGCTCACTGTTCTCCTTTCTGGCGGCAAGTCGCTCGTGATCACGCCAGGCGGCAACTTCTCCAATGATGCCAATGGCAACCAGATTCAGCCAAGCACCAATGGCCTGTTCACCATCAACGCTGGCCTGAACGAGTCGATTGTTGGCCTCAAGCTGCAGTCCAGCTCGAACTCGTTCGAGATCGACAATCTCTCCGTGGCTGCTGTTCCAGAGCCAGCAACTTGGGCGATGATGTTTGGGGGTCTCGGCCTGGTCGGTGGCCTGATGCGCCGCCGTTCAGCTGCGGTTCGGATGACCTACGCCTAATCACTGGTTATACGTAATTGAAACGCCGTCGGCCGAAAGGTTGGCGGCGTTTTTCATTGAGCCGCGGCGCTTCATAAAAACTTCCTCCAACCCAGTTGCGTCCGTAAATCGGGGGAGTGCTCGCATCGGGCTCATGCGCGCGAGGGCAACTGTAAAAGATCATCGCCGCAACAATCGAGCGCCTTATTATCGATGCACCACAGATCGAGCATGCGCGGGCGCCATGGCAACCAAGGTCCGACCTCGGAGGGTGACATCAGTGCGGAAGTGCCGTGCTAGACAATTGCCAGAGCGCTTAAAAAATTGCGCGCGCCCATCTCTGAACGCGCGCAATATATTCTGATGGGCAAACCGCCGCTGCGGGCAGTCTAAATCAGGCAGCGTCACCCGTCTTGCGCTGCTTTTCAGCGAACACACGCACCGGCTCCTTACGCCCATCAACGACGTCCTTGTCGACGACAACCTCGGTCACGCCTTCCATCGTCGGCAGATCAAACATGGTATCGAGCAGGATCGATTCGATGATCGAGCGAAGGCCACGCGCGCCCGTCTTCCGCTCGATGCCGCGCTTGGCAATTGCGACCAGTGCATCATCGGTGAACGTCAGGTCGACATCCTCAAGCTCGAAAAGCTTGCCATATTGCTTCACGAGCGCGTTCTTCGGCTCAGTCAAAATCTGGACCAGAGCAGAAATATCGAGATCCTCAAGCGTCGCGATCACCGGCAGACGGCCGACAAATTCAGGGATCAGCCCGAACTTCAGCAAATCCTCCGGCTCGCTCTGCTTCAACAACGCACCAACGCGCCGCTCATCGGCTGAGGCCACATTCGCGCCAAAACCGATCGATTTGCCTTCAAGCCGATCACCGATGATCTTCTCAAGGCCTGCAAACGCGCCACCGCAAATGAACAGGATGTTGGTCGTATCCACCTGCAAGAACTCCTGCTGCGGATGCTTGCGCCCACCCTGTGGAGGAACCGACGCGGTCGTGCCCTCCATCAGCTTGAGCAGCGCCTGCTGAACACCTTCACCCGACACGTCACGTGTGATCGAGGGATTTTCAGCCTTACGGCTGATCTTGTCGATCTCATCGATATAGACGATGCCGCGCTGCGCCTTCTCGACATTATAGTCGGCAGATTGCAGCAGCTTGAGAATGATGTTCTCAACATCCTCACCCACATAGCCCGCTTCCGTCAACTTCGTGGCATCCGCCATCGTGAACGGCACATCGAACGTCTTGGCCAGCGTTTGCGCCAGCAAAGTCTTGCCGCAACCCGTCGGGCCGATCAACAGGATGTTCGACTTGGCCAGTTCCACGTCGCCCGTCTTGGCGCCATGATCAAGCCGCTTATAATGGTTGTGCACCGCCACCGACAGCACGCGCTTGGCACGCTGCTGGCCGATCACATAATCGCTGAGCACGTCGCAAATCGCTTGGGGTGTTGGCACACCACCTTCCTTGCGTCCTGCAAGTCCACCCTTGGTCTCTTCGCGGATGATGTCGTTGCACAGTTCAACGCACTCATCGCAAATGAACACGGTCGGGCCTGCAATCAGCTTGCGCACCTCGTGCTGAGATTTGCCGCAAAAAGAGCAGTAAAGTGTGCTCTTCGAATCGCTGCCCTGGAGCTTTGTCATTCAATCACCTCAATTGGCCTCGCTCGACATATCATGCATATCTTAACCCCGGCTGAGTCCGAGGCATTAGCGAAGCCCATAGTGCTAATATGTCGTCCCGCTCGCAGTTCTACAACCCGCGATACGTCCAACGCCTGAGCTTTCATCCATTCGATGCCACTCTCGCCTGTCCAAAAGCGCTCAGCACCGATGAAACCAACCAGATTGCCGTATGGGAAGCGGACCAAAAGCCCCGCCTCCCACGCGACGCACGCAGATCAGGTGGAGGAGCCTTCCTCCGCAACACCGGGACGCTTGTCATAAACTTCGTCCACGATGCCGAATGCCTTGGCTTCGTCTGCTTCGAGGAAGGTGTCGCGATCCATCGCAGCTTCGATCCGCTCAAGCGGCTGACCGGTATATTTCGCATACAGGTCATTGAGGCGACGACGAATGCGCAAGATTTCCTTGGCCTGAATCTCGATGTCAGACGCCATGCCCTGCGCTCCTCCGGATGGTTGATGGACCATGATCCGCGCATTGCCGAGGGCAAAGCGCATCCCCGGCTCGCCCGATGCCAGCAGGAAGCTGCCCATCGATGCGGCCTGACCGATGCAGACCGTGCCAACCTTGGGGCGGATATATTTCATCGTATCGTGGATCGCCATGCCGCTGGTCACAACGCCACCGGGCGAATTGATATACATCCAGATGTCTTTCTTCGGATTTTCCGACTCAAGGAACAGCAACTGCGCGACGATCAGCGAGGCCATATGATCCTCGACCTGGCCCGTCACAAAGATGATCCGCTCCCGCAGAAGGCGAGAGAAAATATCGAAGCTGCGCTCGCCGCGGTTCGACTGCTCGATGACGATAGGAACAAGCGCGCCGATCGGATCAAAATTGTCGTTCATGGTTCTCTTTCATGGTTGGCCGTTTCGCCTGCCTACATCGGACGTTTGAGGAAGGACTTCAAGATGCTCAGATCGCTTCAACCAGAAGCGCGGGTGCCGCTGATCCATTTTCTCGAAATGCGGTTGGCTGGCCTCTCTATCAATCGATAGCTCCCATAGGCAAACGAGATCACGAGCGCGAGGAAGAAGAGGCTGATTGCGTCCGCCATCAAGCCGGTTGCGGCGAGGCTGCTATGTCCATCCGCCGTCTCCACGATCTGCCTGCCTGACAGCTTCCCCAAAAGCGTTGCTGCGTTGACAAGCCGGAACTGCAGGAAAGTATGGGTCATGTAGATGGAATAGGAAAGGCCGCCGATCAGGAGAAACGGCCCTCGCGTCAGGAGCGCGCTGACACAGCCTCTTTCGCGGCAGAATATGAGCACCGCGACCAGAAAAAGAAAAGGCGCGCCCAACGAGAACGGCCCTCCCCCTGCAAGCGATACGAACATTATGATGATGGCCGCGATGCCGATCTCAACAGCATGGTCAGCCCATCGCGGCAGGCTGATCGAAGCCGCCCGATCGACGAGACGCCAGCCAATCACACCAAGCGCAAAGCCGAAAATGCAGCGCACAAGCGCGCCATCATGCAGCACATTCATATATCGATCGGACTGCACCGCGAGGAACATCGGCGCGGCAATGGCGGCCAGCACACAAAACGGCATCGTAAGCCTTGGAAACCAGCGTAGCAGAGCTGCGAAGATCAGATAGGTCCACATCTCCGCGGCAATCGACCAGCTCGGCAAATTCCAGGCGGAGATCTCCGGCCCTACGAAGATCTGGATCAGCAGCAGCGACTGGACGAGCGTCGTCAGCGAAAAAGGGTCTCCAAACGCGCCGCGCTGCACAAGTCCCGGCATCAGCGCAAGGCAGAACTCGAACAGGACAAACATGAGCAAAACCGCAACATGCAGTGGATAAATGCGCCCAAGCCTCAAGGCCATGAACTTACGCACCGAATAGCCAGCACGCAGGCGTTCACCATAGCTCGACCCGATGACGAAGCCTGACAAGACGAAAAAGAAGTCCACAAACAGAAACGCGTTCTGCACAAGCGGGAGTTGCGAGATGTAACCGCGAGCGTTGAAGTGCATCAACACGACGAGGCAGGCACAGAGTCCGCGTAAACTATCCAGGACGATGTAGCGATGTTGCGGACCCGCCGCAGACCTTAGCAAACGTCACCGGCGCGCCAAGCTTCGCCAGAGCGCGCAAGCGCCCCCAGATACTTATCATTCATTGCGACCCCCATATTTTGATGGGAACCTATAAAAGTGAAATTAACCGATCAACCAATCAATATGGTTAATCGCGGATCATGGCGCCGGATAGGAGAGATAGGCCAGTCGCTTCATCTCTTGGCGTCCTCTGGTAACGGTGTCCAGAATGAGGCCCGTCAGCAGCCCGAGCGCCGCGAGAATGGCGAGGCCAACAATGCTGATCAGCGTCGGGAAGCGCGGCACCAGCCCCGTATCGAGATAAGTCATCAGGACCGGAATGAACAGGATGATCCCGGCTGCCGCGAGGATGAACGAGAAGAAGCCGAAGAACCACAAGGGTCGCTCCAGACGGTAGAGCGTGATCATCATCCGCAAGATGCGCCAACCATCACGGAAGGTGCTGAGCTTGGATGTCGAGCCCTCCGTGCGCGCAGCATAAGCGGTCACGATTTCGCCCACCGGCATGCGCAATTCCAGCGCGTGAACCGACATTTCGGTTTCAATTTCGAAACCTTCCGAGATCACCGGGAAGCTTTTGGCGAAGCGGCGGGAGAACACCCGGTAGCCCGAGAGAATATCGGTGAAACTCCGCCCAAAAAGCTGGCGCAGCAAACCCGTGAGCAAGCTGTTGCCGAGCCTGTGCCCCGCCCTGTACGCGGCCTCAACCTCAGACTTCCGCGCACCAACCACCATATCGAGCTGGTCGGCCAGCATCGCCTCGATCAAGGCTGGTGCGGCGGCTGCCTCATAGGTCGCGTCGCCATCCGCCATCACATAGATATCGGCATCCACATCGGCGAACATGCGCCGCACGACATGGCCCTTCCCCTGCTGGCGCACGCGCCGCACGATTGCTCCGGCCGCCAGCGCAACCTCGGCACTGCCATCGGAGCTATTATTATCGAACACATAAATCGCCGCACCCGGAAGCGCGCGGGCAAACGCCTCGATCGTGGGACCAATGGCCACCGCCTCATTATAACAGGGCAGCAGCACTGCGATGCGAGGTTCAACCATTGGATAGCCTTGTCATAACAGGATCGTCGCCCGCCCGCCGGGGCTGCTCACGCACAGCCCAATATCCGGCGAAAGCTCTACTGTCTAACGGCACGTCATATCGCTCGCAGACGGCAGATGCTCAAAGAGCCGAAGGTTTCACCCTCCGGCTCTTGGAATTTAGCTGAAAACAAGCAGCCGAGGATCAGCCCTCAGCGTCGGCCTTCTTGCTGCTCTTGCGGGCAGCAGGCTTTTTCGCAGGAGCGGCCTCATCAGCATTGCTCTCGTCAGCCGGTGCCTTTTTGGCAGCAGCCTTCTTTGCAGGCGCCTTGGCCTCCTCTGCAGGAGCCTCTGCAGCATCGTCCGTCTTGGCGGCGGACTTCTTTGCAGCGGCCTTCTTGGCTGGCTTGGCATGGGCGCCATGATCATGGTCATGATTGCAATCAGGGCCATGCACGTGGAAATCCGCGTCCTCGCTCTCGATCGCCGCTTCCAGATCAGCACGCTCTACAGTGCGCTCGCTCACCTCGGCCTTACCGAAGAGGAAGTCGACGACCTTGTCCTCATAAAGCGGCGCACGAAGCTGAGCAGCGGCCATTGGCTCGTTGCGCACATATTCCACGAAGCGCTCGCGATCCTGTGGCGGATATTGCTGAGCGGCCTGCGCCATCAGACGGTTCATTTCCGCCTGCGTGATCTCAACGCCATTTGCCTGACCGATTTCGGACAGGAGGAGGCCCAGGCGCACGCGGCGCTCGGCGATCGAACGATAATCGTCGCGATCCTTCTCCATCTCGGCAAGAGCCGCGTCCTTGTCTTCTTCCTGACCGGCTTCATGCTCAAGCTGCGCCCAGATCTGGCCGAATTCAGCCTCGACCATGCCCGGTGGCACTTCGAAGTCATGCGAGGCAGCCAGCTGATCCAGCAGGCGCCGCTTCATGAAGGTGCGCGTGAGATTGCCATTTTCCTGCTCAAGCTGAGCCTTCAGCAACTCGCGCAGCTTATCCAGGCTCTCAAGGCCGAGCTGCTTTGCAAACTCGTCATCCGCTGGCTTCTCGCTGGCATGCTTCACGGCGGTGATCACCAGATCAAACGTCGCGGCTTTGCCAGCAAGGTTCTTGGCGCCATATTCCTCAGGGAAGTTGACGTTGATCGTCTTTTCTTCGCCAGCCTTCACGCCAACCAGCTGCTCTTCGAAGCCGGGGATGAGGTTGCCCGAGCCGATGACGATTGCCATGC
>CBIHKY010000074.1:0-16993 GCA_966205705.1 uncultured Alphaproteobacteria bacterium | reverse complement strand
GCCAACCAGCTGCTCTTCGAAGCCGGGGATGAGGTTGCCCGAGCCGATGACGATCGCCATGCCGGTGCCCGTGCCACCATCGAAAGGCACGCCATCAACCTTGCCGATAAAGTCCATCACGACCTGATCGCCATCCTTGGCGGCAGCGTCTGCAGGCGCATCGTCGAAGCGCTGGCTCTGCGCGGAGAGACGGCTCACCGCCTCGTCGATCTGCTCATCAGCAACGTCAACGATCAGGCGCTCAAGCTTGATGTCTTCGATCTTGGGCGCAGGCACGACTGGCAGCACTTCCAGCTCGACCTTGACCTCGGCATCCTTGCCGTCTTCATAATCGTTGGCGAGCTCGACAGAGGGCTGCATCGCGGGGCGCAGCTTGTTGTCAGCGAGAATCTTCTCGACGCCATCGCGGATCGACTTGTCGAGCGCTTCACGCTGAAGCGCAGCGCCGTGCATCTTGCGAACCAGATTGGCAGGCACCTTACCTGGGCGGAAGCCGGGCATGCGCACAGTCGGCGCTACCGATTTCACTTCCTCATCGACGCGCGCGTCTATGTCTTTGGCGGTGACGGTCAGCGTGTAAGCGCGCTTGAGGCCCTCATTCAATGTCTCGACAATCTGCATATCTACTCAACGCTTTCCAAGCTTGGCTGAATCTGTTGGGTCCACCTGGCGGGAACGGCGTACCTGGTGCGGGCGAAGGGACTCGAACCCCCACATCTTGCGATACCAGAACCTAAATCTGGCGCGTCTACCAGTTTCGCCACGCCCGCATCGGTCGCCGGTCGGCGGGCCATAGTGCAACCGCGCGCAAAGGGCAAGGCTGGCTGGGCATCGCTGCAAACTTCCGGAACGATAGTGTCCGCGCCCCGTTTGTTTGGAAACGAAAGGACGCAATCATGGCCACCAATCCAGAGATTCCACCGCCCGACACCATCACCCCACAATCCCCGCCCGAGCTGCCCCAGCTCGATCCGGTGCCCGAGCATCCGTATCAAGAGCCCCCGGAGATCGTGCCGGAAACGCCAAACATCGATGAGCCAGGGCACAGCCCTGACGAGGTGCCGCCGGTCGAACCAGACTGATCGCACGGCCAGACTCAAACGAACGAAAGGGAGGCGCTTTGAAACGCCTCCCTTTTTCATGTCATGGATGAGCCATCGGCTCTGGATCAGGCGGTGCCGAAATCCTCAGCCAAGCAGCTTCTTGAGCAGCTCGTTCACCATCTGCGGGTTGGCCTTGCCCTGCATGGCCTTCATCGTCTGGCCCACAAAGAAGCCGAACAAAGCCTCCTTGCCGCCCCGATACTGTTCGACCTTGTCTGCATTATCGGCCAGCACCTTGGCCGCAACCGTTTCGATAGCGCCAGTGTCCGTCGTCTGCTTGAGGCCGCGCTCCTCGACGATCTTGCCGGGTGCATCGCCCGTTTCCAGCATGATCTCAAACACCTGCTTGGCGATGCTGCCAGAGATCGTGTTGTCAGCGACCAGTGCCAGCAGTTCCGCGCCACGCTCTGGCCCAACAGGGCTCTCCTCAAGCGTTTTGCCAAGACGATTAAGCGCGCCATAAAGCTCGGAGAGCAGCCAGTTCGCCGCAGCCTTGGCAACATCGCCCTCGCTCTTCTTCTGGATCGCAGCGCTCGCAGTCAGCATCTGCTCGAACCAGCGCGCCGTCTCGGCCTCAGCCGTGAGAACGCGTGCGTTATAATCGGATAGTTCCAGCACATCGACATAGCGCTTGCGCTTGGCGTCCGGAAGCTCCGGCAAGGACTCGCGGCATGTCTCGATGAAGCTGTCTTCCAGCACCAGCGGCAACAGGTCCGGGTCCGGGAAATAGCGATAGTCATGCGCATCTTCCTTCGAGCGCATCGAATGTGTCGTGCCCGTGTCCGGGTTGAACAGCCGCGTTTCCTGAACGATCTTGCCGCCCGCCTCCAGCACATCGACCTGACGCTTGGCCTCCTGCTCGATCGCCTGCATCACGAAGCGGACGCTGTTCACATTCTTCGTCTCGGTGCGGGTGCCCAGCTCATCGCCCGGCTTGCGCACGGAGACGTTCACGTCCGCACGCATGGAGCCTTCCTCCATATTGCCGTCGCACGAGCCGACATAGCGCAGGATCGCGCGCAACTTGCGCAGATAGGCCCCAGCCTCCGCAGGCGAACTCATGTCCGGCCGCGAGACAATCTCCATCAACGCCACACCGGAGCGGTTGAGATCGACATAAGAGCGTGTCGGATGCTGATCATGCATTAGCTTGCCCGCATCCTGCTCGACATGGATGCGCTCGATGCCGATCACCTTGTCCTGCGCGATGCCAACTTTCTCATCAGCGTCGATCTCCAGCGAACCTTCGCCCACAAGCGGATGATAAAGCTGGGAAATCTGGTAGCCCTGCGGCAGATCGGCATAGAAATAATTCTTGCGATCAAAGCGGCTCCATTTGTTGATCTGGCCATTGATCGCCAGACCCGTGCGCACCGCCTGACGAATGCACTCGCCATTCAGCACCGGCAACATGCCCGGCATCGCCGCGTCGACCAGACTCACCTGCGTGTTCGGTTCCGCACCAAAAGATGCCGCCGCACCCGAGAACAGCTTTGACTGGCTGACAACCTGCGCATGAACCTCAAGGCCGATCACGACCTCCCAATCCCCGGTTGCGCCCTGAACGCGATATGTCGACGTCGTCATTCTCAATCCGCCTGCTTAGCTGCCCGGATCACGGCGAGCGGCGCCATCGCCACCCTGAAATCCGGCACATCGTGAATCACCAGCGCATTCGCGCCTATCTTTGCATGGTCGCCAATTTTCACAGCGCCCAATATCTTTGCCCCTGCCCCAATGTCGACATGCCCGCCGATCACGGGTGGTTCGCTGTTCCGCGTGCCAATGGTCACCTGTTGCATCAACAGGCAATTTGGTCCGATGACGGCATTGGGATGGATCACGATGCCATTGGGATGAGGCATCAGCAACCCGCCACCGATCCGGCAAACAAGCGGAACATCTGCTCCCGTGACCACCGACCAAAACCTATGCTGCAACCCTGCGAATTTCCGAGCAAGTGCAGAGATCACGCCCCGCCCAGCCCGGTGATGCTGATACGTCCGGATGGAAGCCAGCAAGGCGCGCGATGGATTCCATTCCAGGAATGCTTTGCGCTCCCGGCTCCAGTCTGGAACCTGCGCAGAGATTCCGTCGCTCGCTTCGGGGTCCGTCACGTCACCACCACGTCTCCGGCCGTGCCGTGAACCCCGCCCGTTCTTCAATTGCGAGCCCTGCATTCAGCACAGCCTGTTCATCGAATGCCGGGCCGATGATCTGCAGACCAAGCGGGAGCCCGTCCTTGCTCAGACCGCCCGGAACCGACATGGCTGGCAAGCCCGCGAGTGAAGCTGGCACCGCGAACACGTCGTTCAGATACATTTTCAACGGATCGTCCACATTCTCGCCCAGCGCGAAGGCGGCGCTTGGCGTGGTCGGCGCGAGGATCACGTCGCAACCCTCGAAAGCCTTGGCGAAATCCTGTGCGATCAGCGTGCGGACCTTCTGGGCCTGCGTATAATAGGCATCGTAGAAGCCTGCCGAGAGCACATAGGTGCCGATAATGATGCGGCGCTTCACCTCCGGCCCGAAACCGGCAGCGCGGGTCGCGGCATACATGTCCTGCAGATTGGCGCCGTCCGGCAAATCACGCAGTCCATAACGCACGCCATCATAGCGCGCGAGGTTGGAGGAGGCCTCCGCTGGCGCGATGATATAATAAGCAGGCAGCGCGTATTTGCTGTGCGGCAGCGATACCTCGACGATCTCCGCGCCCGCATCCTTCAGCCACGCGATGCCATCTTCCCAAACCCGCGCAACATCGGCATCAAGCCCGGCAACGCGATATTCCTTGGGAATGCCAATCTTCTTGCCGCGCAGATCGCTGGAGAGGCCAGCCTCCCAGAGCGGCACCGGAAGATCGAGTGAGGTCGAATCCTTGGGATCGAACCCCGCCATGTTCTCAAGCATGATCGCGCAATCACGCACCGTGTGCGCCATCGGCCCGGCCTGATCGAGCGAGCTTGCAAAAGCGATGATGCCCCAGCGCGAGCAGCGACCATAGGTCGGTTTGATCCCCGTGATGCCGGTGAACGCAGCAGGCTGACGGATCGAGCCGCCCGTATCCGTGCCGGTCGCAGCAGGGCAAAGCCGCGCAGCAATCGCCGCCGAGCTACCGCCCGAAGAACCGCCGGGCGCAAGCGCTGCATTGTCGCCGCCACCGCGCCGCCAGGGCGAAATCACATTGCCGAAATAGCTGGTCTCATTGGATGAGCCCATCGCGAACTGATCGAGATTGAGCTTGCCGAGCATCCCCGCGCCCGCATCCCACAGCTTCTGCGAGACAAAGGACTCATATTGCGGTGTAAAGCCTTCCAATATCTGGCTGGCGGCCGTCGTCTGCACGCCTGTCGTGCAAAACAGGTCCTTCATGCCGATCGGCACGCCGGACAAGGGCTTGAGGCTACCCGCCGCGCGATCCTTATCCGCCTGATCGGCCGCCGCAAGCGCGTGCTCGGGCGTCTCGACGATGAAGGCGTTGAGCGCCTTGGCGGCAGAGACATTCGCGTTGAAAGCCTGCGCCACTTCGCGCGCGGAGAAGTCACCCGCACGGAAACCGTCGCGAATGCCCGCGACTGTGAGATCTGTCAGCGCGCTCATTATTCGATCACCTTTGGCACCGTGAAGAAGCCATGTTCGGCCTGCGGGGCATTGGCCAGCACCTTGTCACGCACATCGCCATCGGTGATGACGTCATCGCGCAGGCGCAGCGTGTTGGGGATAACGGCCGTCATCGGCTCTACGCCGGTCACGTCCACTTCGCCCAATTGCTCCACCCAGTACAGGATGCCATTGAGTTCGGGCACCAGCGCCTGTGCATCATCGTCGCTCATCGCGAGACGGGCCAGGCTGGCGATCTTCTTCACGGTTGTCAGGTCTACGCTCATGGAGCGCGCGCTAGCATCGCCTCAAGCAGGCTTCAAGGCGCAACAGCGGTTATGGGCGCTGCCGGAGGCAAAGTTTCGCCCACAGCCTTGCCACCAATGAACAATTGCCGCCGCTCGATAGGGCGCAGTTCCACCTGCCCTGCCCGGATGGCAGCGACCAGCGAGGCGGCCTTACCATCCTGCATGAGATAGACGCTGTCAGGCAACCAACGGCCCCCTTCCTGCCGGATCAGCCGAACGAATGGATCGCATGTCGCGCAATCTGGCTGGATCTGGATGATGATCGCGAAGTCATCGCCGGGAACATAGCGCAAGATGCAATCCCCCTTGGGACCGCAGGCATCGGCGGCGATCAGGCGCGCGCGCAGGGTGGCATCGAGCGGCACTGGCGCGGGCAGAACTGTCAGGCGCTGATCGAGCGCCACACCGCTGCCAGCCAACCCGGCATTGGGCGATTCCTGCCAGCGCGTTTTCAGTTTGCGGGTTTCGTTCGCAAAGCGTCGCACGGTCGGGTTAGGCGCCTTGATCGCAAGATCAATCAGCGCGGCGCGTCCGGGCGGGCCAAAGTCGAACCAAAGCCCCTTATAGTCGAAGTCATCCGGCAGAACCTCACCATTGGAGAGGCGGGAAAGCTGGTGGACGGTCGCAATCCGGTCGAACGAGACCAGCGGCGTCGATAACAGCAGCGCGATGCCTGCAAGCATGAAGATCAATCGCAAATTGGTCGTCCGCAACCGCACAAACCAGCCGCGCCGTCCAAGGATCGCAACCGCATAAGCCACCGCCGTAATGCTCGCGACGATGAGAAAGGTGAGCGCCCACAAACGATCCGGGCTCAAACCATGCTGCTCGATGCGGAGGCCCGAGGAATAAACCGCGATCCCCACCATCGGCAGCAGAAACAGGCCCAGGGCCGCCGCGCTTGCGCTGAGCAAGGTGGAACGCGATTCGTCGCTGGGCTGATCGCTCACGACCGCATTGGCAAGAAACACGGCGAGTATCGCGCCGGTGAGCATGATCGGCGTGGTGCCGCCCGTCTCCCAAAGCGGTGTCAGCCCAGTCATCGGCAAGGCCGCGAGGAACACGAGAATGCCCACCGCCAACACGGGCGCCAATATCCGCAGCACCAGCATCGCCACGCGCTGCAAGGCGGTGATCACAGCGCCGCGATCCCGCAACAGGCCCAAAGCCGCGCCAAAGGCAGCGCCACACAGCAGCGCCACAAATGCATCCTCACGCAGCGCTATGCGCAGGAAGTCGAGCTTCACCAGATGGAACATCTCGGCAAGCAGATGCGCGATGGCATAGCTGAGCATCATGAACAGGCTGCTCGCCGCAACCAGCAGCGCATTCGTCCATAAATGCCCGTGAACATCGGGATAACGGATGGTGCTGCGCTTCCACGCTCTTACCGCGCTGGGCGACCATCCCGCTGGCCGGGCGGCAATGCGCTGGTCGAGCACCCGATCCTGCGCAGCCTGGAAAAGGGTGATCAGCGCCCCAGCCGCAAACACGCCGCAAGCCACGCGCCACATATCCGCGCTCGTGCCATCATTGGGCGCGCCGTGCCACATGAACACGCTGCCCGCGATCAGGCCACATAGCAGCGCAACGATGATCGGCCCGGCAAGCGTCTCCCTGTGCCAGATCAGCCCAAAGGCCAGCCCCGCAACACCGAGAAACACCGGCAAGGATGCCACCGCACGGCGCTGCCATTCCGGCCCGACATCGCCCACTTCGGAGAGCTGCTGGATCGCCACGGCGATGAGCGCGGCCAGAACGGCAAGCACCCATGTCCTGACCGGCCAGATCGCATCTGGATGTGATGGGCTGATCGGCATATCCAAGTCTCCCGCAAAATCCGATAGCCGACGATCCCGTAACCGCATCGCCGCTTTACCCCACGCCTATCAGATGAAGTGGCGCGCGCGCAAATCCGTCCCATGCTTGCCTCGCCGGATATGAACGGGCATGAGCAGCCCGATTTTGACGGATTGCCTCACAGATGGAGTCGAGCCCAGTTGGCGCGCAAATTTCTTTATATCGTCGCGTTCTTCACCGCTCTGACGATCGCGGGGATGATTGCCTTTTCCTTCTTTGGGCCAAAGCTCATGCAGAGGGCATTAGTGCCACATGTCGCTTTCTCCGAGCCTGCGCCTCTGCCTGCGGGTTTTTACGAGAGCGCGCAGGGCTGGATCAGTCGACCCGATGGGCGGCGCGGCGATCCAGCGACATGGCAACCGGCCTCGCTGGTGCGTGGACAGGGCGATGCACGCGCGGCGATCTTCTTCATCCACCCCACCAGTGCATTCGATACCATGCGCTGGAATGCCTCCCTCGCCGATCCCGTCGCCAACGCACAGGCCGAGCGCTTCGTGCGGACGCAGGCGAGCGCCTTTGCAGCCTCGGGCAAGATTTGGGTGCCGCGCTATCGGCAGGCCGTGTTCGGCACATTCCTCTCAGACAAGCCTGACGCCACCCAGGCGCTGGACCGCGCTTATGGCGACATAAAGGCTGCGTTCGCTATATTCCTCGGAGCCAATCCTGATGGCCCCATCATATTGGCCGCACATAGCCAAGGCAGCCGACACCTGTTGCGCCTCCTCAACGATGAACGCGCGAACGCCGCTCTGCATGGCCGCATCGTTGCTGCCTACGCGGTCGGCTGGCCGGTCTCCGTCGCACATGACTTGCCTTCGCTGGGCGTGAAAGCCTGCACCGGTCCAGACCAGACCGCCTGCCTGCTCAGCTGGCAAAGCTTCGCGCAGCCCGCCGATCCCTCCAGCGTCGAGGCGGCCTATAATCGCGAGCCGGGCTTTGACGGCAAATCGCGCAAAGGCTCACTTATGCTGTGCACGAACCCGCTCAACGGCGGCGCAGCGCCCGAAGCATCAGCCTCGACAAATCGCGGCGTTCTGACCGGGGACGGCAGCGCCACATCGACGGAACTCACCACACCCGGCAATATCGGCGCAACCTGCGACGAGCGCGGCTTCCTCATCCTCGACCGCGCGCCCCAGCTTGGCACCTATGTGCTGCCGGGCAATAATTATCATGTCTATGATTACCCGCTATTCTGGGCAAACATCCGCGCCGACGCGCAACGCCGCCTCGCTGCCTGGCAGGCCGCGCGATGATCACCATTGAGAAGGACGAATTTCTCAGCGCATTGCCGCAAGGTGGCCGCCTGCTCGGCATGGATCTTGGCTCCCAGACCATCGGCCTCGCGCTGTGCGACGCAGGCTGGAGCATCGCCAGCCCGGCTCACACCCACAAGCGCGACAAATTCACCAAGGATAAGGTCGTGCTCGCGGATTTCTGCCGTCAGCAATCCGTCAAAGGCCTCGTCATCGGCCTGCCACTCAACATGGATGGCAGTGAAAGCTCCCGCAGCCAGGCCTCCCGCGCCTTCGCCCGCAACATCGCCATCCTTGAACTGCCCATCCTGCTCTGGGACGAACGCTGGTCCACCGTCGCCGCCGAACGCGCCATGATCGCCCAAGACATGAGCCGCGCCAAACGCGCCGAAAAGATCGACGCCCACGCCGCTGCGCTCATCCTGCAGGCCGCGATCGACCGTTTAAGCTACATTTAAGTCTGCCTTGTTATCGCCAGATCAGTTTCTGGAGCGGTGAAGCAGCATGGCAGTCAATTTATTCGAAGAGCTGGTCCGTGCCGCATTGAATGCACAGGGCTATCTGACCTTTGAGAACGCCGCCTACGCTCTATACCCGAACGCTAAGAGCTTAGCCGGTAAAGACAATCCAAATAACGCCGCAAGCGATATCGATCTCATCGGCTTCGCTCCGACGATCAAAGGGCCGAAGCGCGTTTTGGCGATCAACTGCAAAGGAAGCAAAGCGGGCCTGAGCCTGCCCAACGACGCAGTTCGTGTCAGCGCACAAACCCAGCAGCCAGTCGCGGGTTGCGCGCCGCAAACCGGCTTCCGCGAATTATCTCATCCCGATTGGGCAAAGGCTTTTCGAGCGGCAGTGTACCGTTGCACAGGCGAGCATTGCTTTACGCACGTTACCGCTGTGCGCGCCATAGCCGGACCAAGGACAGGTTGGACCCAGCACCAGCCGTTTAAAACGATTCTTACCGAGCACTTGGCTGTTTGGGACCTCGACGACATAGTCAGAAAGTTGCGGAAAGGCGTTAACCGCATACACCCCGGCAACAACACACTGAAACTGGTCGACCTGCTGCGCCCTGCCGCTTAGAGCGCTGGCCATGCAACTCCCACACCTCGCCATCATCTGGATCATCGCCATCAACCTGATCGCCTTCGCCGCCTTCGGGATCGATAAGCAGCGCGCGCGCAATGGCGAGCGGCGGATATCGGAGCGCGCCTTGCTGACGGTCGCGGCGCTTGGTGGCACGATTGGCGCATGGCTCGGGCGGCGTATCTTCCGCCACAAGACGCGCAAGGAGGATTTCTCCAAAATGCTCTTCATCATTGCCGCCGCGCAAGCCGCGATGATCATCTTCTTCGATATCAGCGCTTGAGTATCGCCCTGCCTCTGACTATCGGAGGGCTTTAATGACATCGGCACCAAATCCAGCGACCGGCCTCATCGGCAGGGCCAATTTTCCGCATCGGCATCTGGTCGGCATTGCCAACCTCGCGCCGCACGAGATCCGCTTTCTGCTCGATGAAGCCGAGCAATGGGCCTCGCTCAATCGGGCGAACAGCCGCAAGCATGATGGCCGCCTCGCCGGCCTCACCCAGATGAACGCTTTCTTCGAAGCCAGCACGCGCACGCTGCTGTCCTTTGAGGTGGCGGGCAAGCGCCTTGGCGCAGACGTCGTGAACATGCATGCCGCGCAATCGAGCGTGAAGAAGGGCGAGACGCTCATCGACACGGCGATGACGCTTAATAGCATGCATGCCGACGTCATCGTCATCCGCCATATGAGTTCTGGCGCGGTGCAGCTGATTGCCGACAAGGTCGATTGCCCCGTGCTCAATGCAGGCGACGGGCGCCATGAGCACCCCACCCAAGCGCTGCTCGATGCCCTCACTATCCGCCGTCGCAAGGGCAGTTTCGAGGGGCTGATCGTGACGATCTGCGGAGACATTCTCCACAGCCGCGTTGCCCGCTCAAACATGCTCTGCCTCACCGCCTTGGGCGCGCAAGTCCGCGTATGCGCCCCGCCAACGCTGATGCCGCCCGCTGTCGAGCGCTACCGCGTCACGCCCTTCCATGATTTCAACAAAGCGCTCGATGGCGCCGATGTGGTGATGATGCTGCGCCTCCAGAATGAGCGGATGGATGGCGGCTTCATCCCCTCCCCGCGCGAATATAATGCACTGTACGGCCTCACGCCCGAGCGGCTCAAGCATGCGAAAGATGATTCCATCGTGATGCACCCCGGCCCGATGAATCGCGGCATCGAGATTATGAGCAGCATTGCCGATGATCCTGTGCGCTCGACAATCACCGAGCAGGTGGAAATGGGCGTGGCGGTGCGCATGGCCTGCCTCGATGTGTTGACGCGTCAGGATCGGGAGATCGCCGGATGGGCCTGATCGCAATCATCAATGGCCGCTTGTGCGACCCTGCGGCAAACATGCTCGCGCAAGGCGCCGTGCTGATCGAGGATGATCGCATCAAGGCCGTCGGCGTCACCGATTTGCCCGCCGACATCGAAACGATCGATGCTAAGAATATGCTGGTCGCGCCCGGCATCATCGATCTGGGCGTGTTCAAAACCGACAAGCCCGCCTTCCACTTCTCGGGCATCACCCGTGCCGCGCTGATGCCCGATCAAAAGCCGGTTCTCGATGACCCCGGCCTCATCCAGCACGCGGCCCGCGCCGGAAAGCCGGACTTCTGGGTCCACCCCCTCGGGGCGGCGACACGCGGCCTTGCCGGGCTGGAAATGGCCGAGATGGCGCTGATGAAAGCCGCCGGGGCGCGCGCCATTGCCACCGGACGCGGCTGGATCGCGGACTCGGGCGTCATGCTGCGCGTCCTGCGCTATGCCGCCGCGCTCGACCTTGTGCTGGTCACCCATGCCGAGGATGGCGGGCTTGCCGCCAACGCGGTTGCGACCGATGGCGAAACAGCCTCCCGCCTCGGCGTCTCCAGCGCCCCAGCCTGCGCCGAAAGCATCGCAATCGCAAGAGACATCGCTCTGGCACGAGAGGCCGGTGCAAGGCTCCATATCCGGCTCGTCACCACAGGCGCGGGGTTCGATCTGGTGCGCGCGGCCAAGGCCGAGGGTCTGCCCATCACCTGTGGCGTCAGCCCATCCTATCTGTTCCTCAATGATGCAGCGATCAGCGATTTCCGCACCTTCGCGCGCCTTTCACCGCCGCTGCGCGATGAGCGGGACCGGCTCGCCGCCATCGCCGCCGTGGCGGATGGCACCGTCGATGTGCTGTGCTCAGGCCATGATCCACGCGGCCCCGAGGACAAGCGGCTCCCCTTCGCCGATGCAGAACCCGGCATTGCGGGCGCGGAAACGCTGCTACCGCTCGCGCTTAATCTGGTGCGGGAAGGCAAGATCAGCGAAAACCGCATGATGGCGCTGCTTGCAGCCAATCCCGCGACGATCCTGGGCCTTGATGCCGGCCGTCTCACCGCAGGCGCACCAGCCGACCTGATCCTCATCGACCCCGACGTGCCCTGGATTGTCGACTCAGCAAAAATGGCGGCTGCGGCAGGCAACACGCCGTTCGATCGGCTACCCGTTCAGGGCCGCGCGCGCATGATCATGAAGGGCGGCATCATCCGCTAACCGTGCTTAGCGCGCGGCGATGAACTGGCGCGGGCGGCCTGATGCCGCCTTTGGCGCGCTGTCAGCCATGCGCACATTGCTCCCGGCATCACGCCGCACGAAGCAATCCTGCCCCTTGCTCTTGAGCGACTGACACAATGTCTTCGCCTGCGCATGATCGGCAAAACCGCGCACGGCAAGGCGGTGGAAAGTCCGCCCATCCAGCGCCAGCACATTATAGGTCTCATCGAACATGCTGAGCGATGGCCATGCGCGCCTGATCGTCTGCCATTTGTCTTTCGCGACGGCCGCACTGTTGAACGCCCCAAGCTGCAACGCCCAATCACTTTTTCGACCGACCACGGGCGCAATATTGAGTGAGGCAGTTTGGACCATTTTATGAGCGAGCGGCTGGTTTTGCGCGGGCCGCGTCTCGCGCAATGCGCTATGCACGGCGTCCCGCATGGGGTCGCCAAGCAGCGGCGCCTTCGCGAAGTCCATTGGCGCGACTGCAGCCTGTTTCTGAGCGTGAGGTTGCACCTGAACAATGGGTGGGATCCGCAATTGCGGTGGCGCAATCAGCACTGCGACCGGCGCAACAATCGGCTCAGCTTCCCGCACTTCATCCGCAATGTAATCCTGCGCAGCCGCAACTTTCGTCGGCACCGAAGCATCCAGCGCCAGATTCACCGGCATGCCCGCATCGTCAGCACGCGGCGCAATCCCAGTCAACGCAGCCACACGCTGTTGCGGATCGTTCACAACGCCCAGCTGCGACCATTGCGCAATTCGCCGGTCAACCGCCTTGGCGGTCAAATCCTGCCCGGCAACCAAACGCGCCTGCCCCCAGGCACCGCCCAAGGCGAGCGCATAAGCCAGATTCTGGCGCGTCTGCGCCGTCGCATCAGGCATTCTCACGGCTTCAAGCAAGGCGCGCACGCCCTCTTGCGGCTCGTTCGCCATCGCCATCGCAAGGCCATAATCTGCGGCAGGCAAATGCTCGCGATGCTCCAGCAGCAGGTCACGCGCGGCGCTTACATCGCCTTGCCCGATTGCGCATAATGCAAGGCTGATGATCGTGCGCGGCTCGACATTGCCAAGCGTGATGGCGTTTGTGAAGGCCGTCCGCGCAGAAGCGAAACGGCCATTCGCGAAATAGGCGCGGCCAAGCAAAGCGCGCGCCGCAGCATCGCCCGGCGTCGCTCCGACCAGCCGTTCGGCATGTATCAATGCGCCCGCAAAATCCCGCTTCGCCAACGCAGCTTCAACGTGAGAGGCAGCAGTGTCGCTCGCACTGATCGACGCGCGCGGCGCCATCTGCGTGCTGGCGCAGCCGACCATCGCCATGCTGAGCAAGGCGACCGAGGCCAGCTTGAGCGTCACGGTCTTTCTCATGATCCGGCATCCGCTTTAGATTTGGCATCTCGCGCACCGGATTTTACCTGATCGGCGAGCGCCCTCACCTTCTCATTTCCGGCAATCAACCCATCCAGCGCCTCGACCAGCAACTGCTGCGCCGAGCGCTTGGAAACGGCGCTCAACAACCGAAGCCCCAAGTGGCGATCTGGATCGAGCCGCAGCGTGAACGCCGCTTTGCGAGCCACAGCGGCAAGGCTGGCTGGCTGGGCGCGCTTGGGCGCCTTGGTTTCCGCCAGCCTCATGCTCATCTGCTCGGCAAGCGACTGCAATTGCTGCTTGGCCGGGGAGACCGGCGCCGCATCAGAGCCATTCTCGATCCGTCCGGGCGCAATCGGCACGGGAACAACTGCGGGCGCTTCGCCCATATCGTTCCAGCCAAGATCATCGCTTTGGGAATCGGCGATGAATCCCAATGGAAAGCCGATTTGAACGCCGCCCAATGTGGGCCTGCGCATAGCCGGTCTTGCCCCGCCGCGGCGCGCAAGCAGGCTGCCCGTCAGCGATGCTGCCGGTCGTGGGTCGGCCAATGGATTGTCCGCGCGGCTCATGAGCCCATCACCCGCCGTCCGAAGCCGCTGGCCTGCCGCGTCATGGCCGCAGCAACCGCATGGGTCGGCGAGAAGACGGTGCGCCGGAAGTTGCGCTCCAGCCGATCCGCCACATAAGTCCAGAGCTGCTCGATTTCCTGCGCGGACCGCCCTTTCGGTGCAAAATCCATCACCGTGCGGCCATCGATCATGGACGAGGCGAAATCGACACGGTGGTGGACGGTGACGGGAGCAACCGTGCCATGCTGGGAAAGCGCGATGGCGGCTTCTGATGTGATGCGCGCCTTGGGGGTCGCAGCATTCACGACGAAGATGAGCGGCTTGCCTGCCCGTTCGCACAAATCCACCGTTGCACCAACAGCGCGCAAATCATGCGGGCTGGGGCGCGTTGGGACGATGATCAACTCGGCCACGCTGATCACGCTCTGGATCGCCATGGTGATTGCCGGTGGCGTATCGATCATCGCCAGCTTGAAGCCCTGCTGGCGCAATGTCTCTAGATCGCTGGCAAGACGCGCAACCGTCGTCTGCGCGAAGGCGGGATAGTCCTCATCCCGCTCATTCCACCAGTCGGAGAGCGAGCCTTGGGGATCGATATCGATGAGAACGACCGGCCCCGCCCCGGCGCGCTGCGCCTGCACAGCAAGATGGCCCGAGAGCGTCGTCTTACCCGAACCGCCCTTTTGAGACGCCAGTGCCAAAATTCTCACGAATTACCCCCAGTCGATCATCTAATCGCTCGGAGGATCGCATGGCGCGCCCTAAAATTCGGTTAAACGGTTCGTCGCACTCAGCCTGTCACCCAGTCGCGCCGCGCAATGCCAAGCGCGTGGAGCAATGTGCTCAGATCGCCGCGATCGATCGCCGCATCAGCCGCCGCCCGCGTCTTGGGCTTGGCATGATAGGCAATGCCAAGGCCCGCCGCCTGGATCATCGGAATATCATTGGCGCCATCACCAATCGCCACCGTCTGGGCGATTGAAATTCCGTCACGCTCAACGGCACCCAGCAGTTCGCTCTTCTTGCGCGCCGCGTCCACGATCGGCACGCCCACCGTTCCCGCCAATGCGCCGCCCTCAATATGCAGTATGTTGGCAATCGCCCGATCAAAGCCGATCTCCGCTGCAACAGGCTCCGCGAAGGGCACAAAACCGCCCGACACCAAAATCGTGCGCGCGCCACGCGCCTTCAACGTCCGCACCAGCGCCTTCGCGCCGGGCATCAGCCGCACCCGCTCCTCGCGGCAACGGTCGATCATCTTTGCGTGCAGCCCCTTGAGCAGTGCCACACGCCCCGTAAGCGCCTGCGCGAAATCAAGTTCGCCCCGCATCGCCCGTTCGGTCACGTCAGCGATCTCGTCCTTGAGCCCCGCATAATCGGCCAGTTCATCAATGCACTCCACGGTGATCATCGTCGAATCCATGTCCGCAATGAACAGGCGGCAATCGCGATTCTCCCTCGCCAGCACGAAGACATCCGCTGACATTCCGACCGCATCCAGCGCCGCCCGCGCCTCAGCGCGATCACCCTTGAATGGCAGGTCCACCGCTTCGCCAGCGTCGATCCAGCTCGGCGCGCCGACATCGAGGCCCGCTTGCACCAGCGCATCGCGCGCGGCATCAACGTCCCCCTGCCCAAGTCCGTCATGCGCGACTAGGGTCGCAATCATGCCAAGCTCTTCTATATTGCCGCCAACCATGTCTGATCCCGCTTCCTTGTTCCGTGCGCGCGACGCAGTGCGCCCGCCGGTCGCGCTTATTGCCGGGCCGACCGCCAGCGGCAAGAGCGCAGTGGCCCTCAAGCTTGCGGAAAAGACCGGCGGCATCATCATCAATGCCGACGCAAGCCAGGTTTATGCCGATCTGCAGGTGATAACGGCCCGGCCCCCTGAAGAAGAAACATGCCGCGCGCCGCATCGGATGTTCGGGCATGTCGATGGCATGGAGAATTATTCTGCGGCGCGCTGGGCCAAGGAAGCCCGCGCGGAGATTGACGCTGCCCATGCGCAGGGCAAGCCCGCCATCCTCGTAGGCGGCACTGGCCTTTATCTCGATACGCTGCTGCGGGGCATTGCCCCCATTCCAGATATTGCCCCATCAATCCGCGATCAGGTCCGCGCCATGCCGGTCGCAGAGAGCTACGGCGCGTTATCTCAGGAAGACCCGGTCGCCGCCGCCCGGCTTAACGCGGCGGATACCTCCCGCGTGGCGCGCGCGCTTGAAGTGGTGCGCTCGTCGGGCGTGCCGTTGCATGAGTGGCAGTCCCGGCGCGAGGGCGGCATCGCGGGCACCATGCCGATCCACGGCGCCGTCGTGATGCTCCCGCGCGAGAGATTGGCCGAGCAGGCGGCTTTGCGTCTTCACCAGATGCTGAGCGGCGGCGCGGTGGAGGAAGTCGCGGCCTTGATCGCGCGGCACATCCCCGCAGACCGCCCAGTGCTGCGCGCGCTGGGCGTGCGGGAGATTGCCGCGATGCTCGCAGGCGAGATAAGTTCAGCGGAGGCTGAGGCCGCAATTCTGCACCAAACGACGGCCTATCAAAAACGGCAATGCACCTGGGCGCGCGGGCGTCAGGCAGGTTGGACAGTCATTGATCCAGGCTTCGATCCCGAACTAGGCGCATTCGCCCTATTGTAAAACATGTGCCCACCCGCCTTATCTTGTAATTATATTACGCATAAAGCAGTTGACGCGTCATTTTGTGATGTTATTGGCACCATCCTTGCCAGCGCGGGGTGCATGCATCAAAGGCGCTGTTTACAGATTTAGGGAGTTTCGCTGTGGCCGAGAAAAGCGGCGCCGACATTTTGGTCCAATGCCTGATCGACCTTGGGGTCGATACGGTGTTCGGCTATCCGGGCGGCGCGGTGCTGCCAATCTATGATGCCATTTATGAGCATCCCAAGCTCAACCACATTCTGGTGCGGCACGAGCAGGCAGCGGCGCATGCGGCGGAGGGCTATGCCCGCTCGACCGGCAAGCCCGGCGTCGTGCTCGTCACATCCGGCCCCGGCGCGACCAACGCGATCACCGGCATCACCGATGCGCTGATGGATTCTATCCCCATCGTTGTGATCACGGGCCAGGTTGCCACGCACATGATCGGATCGGACGCGTTTCAGGAAGCCGACACCGTTGGCATCACGCGCCACTGCACCAAGCATAATTATCTGGTGAAGGATCCGGGCGATCTCGGTCGCATCGTTCACGAGGCTTTCTACATCGCCACCTCGGGCCGTCCCGGCCCGGTCGTGATAGATATCCCCAAGGATGTGCAGGTTGCGACGGCGCAGTTCGAGAAGCCCTTGCTC
>CBIHKY010000073.1:0-17241 GCA_966205705.1 uncultured Alphaproteobacteria bacterium | reverse complement strand
GGCCGTCAAGGTCGCCGGTCGCTGCTGATTAAGCCAATCCAGCCTGCCCCACAAAAAATGCGCGTCAGTTGTTATCTGACTCGCATCTGCATTCAGGCTTGAAGCGAATGGAGCCGGAGCACCCTTCGCCCGTTGCCCTGAGATCAGTTACACTGGGCTGGCGATCACACGCCACACGCAAGCGCGATGTCGCGGCGGGAGCTTGCCGTGCGAATGCCGGGGAGGCCAGGATGGCACGCCGCCACCATCCGCTCGTCAGCGCCTTACCCTAGGGTCAGGATTCAATCGCACCAGAAGGTGATGATGGCAGCGAGGAAGACGCCGGCCATGTAGTTGGCGGCGAGCTTGTCGTAGCGAGTAGCGACGCGGCGCCAGTCCTTGAGCCTGCACCAGAGGCGTTCGACAAGGTTGCGGGCGCGATAGGCTTGACGGTCGTAAGGGATTGACGACTTCCGCGCCTTCTGCCGCGATGGCCGAGCGGATGGCGTTGCTGTCGACCTTTCTAGAAACCTCAGTCGCTATTGCTAATTACTCGCAACGATGTTAGCGTAAATTGCTTGGCTCGTCGATTCACTGAACTGTCGCGGGTGGTGCGATCGGGGACGTGACGTGAATGCGGTAGCTGCACAAAGGGAAATCGGCTCCCTCTACGAAACGCATGCTCATTGGCTGACAGACTGGCTTCGTCGGCACACCCGATGTTCCCACCGTGCCGCAGATCTTACCCATGAAACCTTCTGCCGACTGCTGGAACGCCCACAATTTGTGATGCCCGATACGCCTCGCAGCTATCTCGCGACTGTCGCACGCCGCCTTCTGATCGACGACATCAGGAGGCGAGAAATCGAGCGAGCGGTAATTGATACTTGCGAGATCAGATATGCCGGGGCGAATGAGATATCACCCGATCGGATCGCAGAAGCGGCCCAGCTTCTCGATGCCGTATTGCGTTTGCTCGACACGCTCCCCTCGGAAACGCGAAACGCGTTCATGCTCCGTCGTATAGAAGGATTGGAGCAAAAGGACATTGCTGCCCGGCTCGGGATTTCGCTGAGCACTGTCAAACGGCACATCGCGCTGGCCTATGCGCGATGCTACGCAATCGCCTATGCGGATTGAGTGAGCCACTCTTCCGACACAAATCCCACGGCGGACATGATCGAACAAGCTGCGCACTGGGCAGCCCTGCTCGATGCTGACGATATGAGCCAGGACGACCGGAAAGCCTGTGATGCATGGTGCCGTGAGCATCCGCTCCATCGGCGCACACTGGATCGCATGCGTGCTTTCGATGCGCGTGTCGCCAACGCCCAGGATTTCGAGCGGGAAGCACTTAATACCGTGCTGGCCCGGCGTCGTAACCGCCGGTTCGGAAGCGCACTGCTAGGGGTGGCGGTTCTGGTCCTTGCCGGTTGGGCAGGAATGCAAAGCGACGATTTGCGCGACCATTTTCCGGATTATCAGACGGGCCGTGGTGAGATTCGCACCGTAGCGCTTCATGACGGCAGCGAGATCGTCATCGATACCGGTGGTGCAATCAGGGTGGATATGCATGGCACCCAACGGCAGGTACGCCTGATACGCGGACAGCTTTTCGCCCGAATCGCCAAGGATAAGAACCGGCCGTTCGTGGTCGCGACAGCACATGGCAAAGCGAGCGCGCTGGGCACTAGCTTCACCGTGAGGCGCGAAGCCAACTATACGCTCGTCACCGTCATCGAATCCCGCGTTCGGGTCTGCCCCGGCAAGGTCGCTGACGCGCAGCAATGCCGAATTCTCGCAGCCGGCGAGCAGGCGCGCATTACGCCAACACAGATATACGCGCGATCATCTGTAAATCCGTCTGTGGCAGCGCTGTGGTCGAGCGGTTGGCTGGAAGCCGACGATCAGGACGTGGCCGACATACTGACCGAACTTACCCGCTATAGCGAGCGGCGGATCCGTTTCGACACAGCTTCCCTGCGCGGCGTAAAGGTTACCGGCAGCTTCCCGCTACGCGACATCGACCGCGCAGTCGAAGGTATTGCGAGGACGGCGGCATTACGGGTTCACCGCTCGGCGGATGGAGAAATCAGCTTCACGCGCCAGCACTGAACTTTTTTGAGCCGTTTGGAAATCTCATCCGTCCCCTTCGGTGAGAGTTAATGACACAGGGGGTTTGAATGCACGATTTCCGTAAGCATATCTTGCATGGCGCAGCCGCGATGGCACTTGCTGCTGGCGGCTTGATGGCCGCCGCGCCCGCACGGGCACAAAGCGAGACCCAAGCGACGCGCAACTTCGATATTCGGGCCGGCTCGCTCGGCTCTGCCATTGCGCGGCTTGGGCGGCAGGCAGATATCATGGTCACGGTCGATCCGGCGCTCGTGCGCGGACGGCGGACCAGCGGTCTGCGCGGCAGCTACTCGCCCGAGCAGGCACTGAACGCCCTGCTGGCAAACAGTGGCCTGATGGCCCGACCCGATGGCAGGGGCGGCTTCGTCGTCGCCAACACGCGCACGACGCCTCCCCGCGCTGTGGCTGCTCGTCAATCGCGATCAGCATCCGCTCTTGCAAGGGACGAGGATGCCGTGGCGGAGCAGCCAGGGGAGACGATTACCGTCTATGGTTCCCGCGAAACCGCGACGCTGGGCAAGGTTGTGTCCAGCGTCGGCATCGTCACCGGAAAAGACATTGAAGACGGTCAGATCCGCAATACACAGGAGACCTTCCGCCGCCTCGGCAACGTCATGGACTCTGCCTTCACCAACTCGGGCTTCGTCATCCGCGGCATAAGTTCGGAAGGCTTCACTCCTGCCGGTGCGCCGACGGGATCGCTCTATGTCGATGGCGTCCTGCAGACCCGGTATGGCGCACGCTTCGGCGCACGCAACCTGTGGGATACCGAGCAGGTTGAGGTCTATCGCGGCCCGCAATCGACCCTGAGCGGCCGCGCCGCTACCGCAGGCGCAATTTATATCAAGACCAAAGACCCGACGTTTGAGCGCGAGGTCGAATTGTCAGGCACGCTTGGCAACCGCGATCTGCGCGGGGGGGCGGTCGTGGTAAACATGCCGCTTGTCGAGGATCAGATTTCTGTCCGCGTTGCCGGTGTATATCAGGTTCAGGATACGGACGTGACCTATCCGAGGTACGCGAACTACAATAATCTCGATGATTTCAAGACCGAACTGAGCGGCACGATCCGGGCCAAGCTACTCCTGACTCCGTTATCGATGCCCGATACAAGAGCGGTGCTGAGCTATTCCCATTCGGACGATCGCCCGAACGAGCGGCTGATCTTCGAGAACAGCGAGTTTACCCTCGCTGACCGCCGCGGTGACGGCTATAATCTTTTTGGTACCTTCTTTGATACTTACGCCGAGTTTCGGGAGATCAAGGTCCACAATATCGGGCTTGAGATTACCCACGAATTTTCCGAGGCGCTGCATTTGGCGTCGCAGACCGGGTACACCCATGGAACGACAACACGGCGGTCGATCGATGCCGGACAGCCGGGAAGCGTCGACGGCATGCGCGGCAGCGTCGCCGACCAAATGGTATCGCAGGAGCTTCGGCTCAACTATCAGGGCGATCGGTGGACGTGGGTGGCAGGCATTTTCGGCAGTCACCAGAAGTTCGATTCATATCTCAGCACCGTCTCGACGCCGTTTTTCACGAACCTGGATGAGACTTTCATTCGCGAAACGAGCAATGCGGCCCTGTTCGGCGAGGTAAGTTACGAGGTCGTTCCAACCTGGCATCTGACGATCGGTGGCCGCCTCGATTATCTGCAGGAGGAGACCACCGAGGTAAGCGACAGCATCCTGTTCGGGACGCCACAGCTCTTTGGGAATTACAACAAGTTCGACGAGACCAATGCCGTTCCCAGGGTAGGCATCGCAAAGGACTTGTCGAGCGGTGGCCGGGTGGGTGTCACCTACTCGCGAGGTTTCCGCACGGGCGGTTTCTATCTCGACCGCGATACCGGCGAGAACGTCAATTATGGTCCGGAGGCGGCCACCAACTACGAACTGTTCTACAAGGGGCAGATGCTGGATGGGAGGCTGACGTTCAATGCCAACCTCTTCTTGACCGAATATAATGACCAACAGGTTGAAATTGCCCCTGACTCATTACGGCCGGGCTACACGATTACGCTGAACGCCGCTTCCTCGCGCAGTTGGGGTATCGAGATCGAACCGACCCTCCGGGTCGCCGAAAATTTTTCGCTGTTCGCCTCCCTCGGCTACCTCAATACGAAATTCAAAGACTTTAATACCGCGTCATTCGGAGACATGTCCGGAGAACAGTTTCCCGATGCGCCGGAACTGAGCATTGCCTTTGGCGGCCGCTACGCCTTCTCAAATGGCTTTTTTGTAGGTGGCGATGCCAAATATACGAGCGACTACACCGCCCGTTTCGGCGAAGGGACGCCCGACAGGATTGATGCCCGTATCATCGTCAATGCCCAGGCTGGCTTCAAGCGTGGAAACTGGGAAATCACGGCTTTCGCCGAAAACCTGTTCAACAAGAAATATCTGACATTCGCCGATCGTGACGCTGCGTCGGTGTACGGACAGGCAGGGCCACGAGGCACCTATGGCATCAACGTCAAGACAAGGTTCTAAGGTTCATCAAGGCTAGGGTACCCAGGGCGGCCAGAACAACGTTTAGAACTGCAAGTCGCGTTCTGGCCGCAACGGTGGGTCCTTATGCCGTGACGGCTGGCGCGGCTGAACCATCGTGCAAGCCACCGGCAATGGTCCGCTGAGGTTATGATGACTATGCTCTCACTCATCGCGACCTGCGCCTGCCGTTCGTTCAGGACAATGTTCTTGGACGTCGTCGTCACCCGCGCGCTGTCAGCTTGACCTGCGGATCCAAGCAGCTGAGCTCATTCTATCCTCGGGGGCGTGAATGCACCCCTTTCCGTTTCAAGGCGGACTTGTTCCGCATCTTCGCGTGTAAGCGCGCGACGGACTGCGGTCGCTTTTCCATTTCGCGCGCATGGGCGACGAAGCGTGCAAGCCTTGTCACATCATAGCCCGCACCCTTAACACGCCAGAATAACCGGTATAGATAGCCGCCCATCGCTGACCATCTTGCGCCATACCACCAGGGGCCAGCGGCAAGACGGTCCTCCACAACCTGAAATATTCGTCAATTGAGCGTTCGGTGGCCAGTTTTACCGCCTGCGCATTTCCCGGGCTGGCAAAGAAAGCAGGCAATCGAACGCGCGTAACAATGGGATGCAAGGTCGAGGAGCAAAAGCACAGATCAGCAGGTAGGCTGCTCTGCCAGCAGCGTTGATTGTCTCTGGCATCAAGCCTGCTTTCAGGAACCGCTCGCTGAGATAAGTTAGCATTGCGACCGTCTCGGTAAGCACTACGCCTTTGATGGCCAGGGCAGGCACCTTCCCTAATCCATTGAGCTTCCGATATTCGGGCGACTTATGTTCGCAAATCTGCCTGACCCGCAAAGCGGGCGGACATCCTCTGCATGTCCAGACCAGTCGGGCTCTGGAATAGGCGCAGCCCAAATTGCGGCAGGATCGCCAGCAGATGGTCGAAAATATCGGCCTGGATCTGCTCATACTCTCCCCATGCCGTAGTCGTGGCGAAGGCATAGATTTCCAACGGAAGCCCATTTTCACCCGGCGCGAGTTGGCGTACGATCAGCGTCTTGTCGTCCGCAATGTCTGCGCGGCTTTCAAGATAAGCCTGCACATAGGCGCGGAACGTTCCGACATTCGTGAAGCGCCGCGCATTTACATCGTATTCGCCGGCGTGGTTCTGCGCTGTGTTCCACGCGAGAATCTCATCCTGCTTGGCCCGCAGATAAGGCGCGATCAGGGCAAAACGCGCAAGGTCGCTCGTCTGCTCAGCGGTCAGGAAGGCGACGCTATTCTGGTCGATCATGATCGATCGCTTGATCCGCCGCCCGCCAGATTCGGACATGCCGCGCCAGTTCTTGAAGCTCTCATTGATGAGCCGGTGCGTGGGAATCGTCGTGATCGTCTTGTCGAAATTCTGGATCTTGATGGTGTGCAGGGCAATGTCGATCACGTCGCCATCGGCATTGAGCTGGGGCATCTCAATCCAGTCGCCCAAACGGATCATGTCGTTTGACCCGATCTGGACCGATGCCACCAGAGACAGGATGGTATCCTTGAAGACGAGCATCAGCACGGCGGCCATCGCACCCAGACCAGACAGCAGCAGCAGCGGCGACTGGTCCATCAGCGCGGCGATGATCAGGATGCCGGCGGCGGCGTAAATCACCAGCTTGCCGACCTGCACATAGCCCTTGATCGGCTTGTTGGCCGCGCGGGGACGCCGCTGATACAGATCGTTGAGCAGGTCGAGGCATCCGCTCAGCGCGATTGCGAGCGTGAGGATGATGAAGGCGGCGCTCAGATTCTGCACCAGCACCGGCACCCACACCGGGAGATGCGGGATCGTCACGATGCCGATCTGGATAATGATCGCAGGCACGATGTTGGAAAGCCGCGCAACGATGCGGCCCAGAAGCTCGCCTTCAAAGGCGAGCGCCGTACGGCTGAGGATGCGCATGAACAGCCGCAGCACGATGCGCTTGGCGATCCAGTTGGCGACGCTTGCAACCAGCAGCAGCGCCGCCAGTGCAATGAGGGCCTGCAACCAGGGGTAACTGGCGAACATGTCCGTCACATAAGTCATATTTCTACCCATTATCCCCGGCCCCCGATATCCGCATCGCGCAGCGAAAGCCCCGCCGATTCCTTGAGGAAACGCATGGAGATCATCCCCACCACGCAAGCGAACATCATGTAAAATGCAGGCATAAGCTCATTGCCCGTAATGCCGATTAGCCCGCTGCCGATCACTGGCGCGGTGCCGCCAAAGATGGAGGTCGCGACATTATAGGCGAGCGCGAACCCGGCAAAGCGCACCGATGTGGGGAACATGGCAGGAAAGGTCGCGGAGATTGTGGCCAGTTGCGGCACATAGAGCAGGCCGAGCAGCGCAAAGCCCACAATGGCGCCCCACAGTCCCGTTGCCATCAGCAGATAGAGTGGGACAACGCCCACAAACAGGCCGATGAGCGAGAACCACCACAGCGGCTTGCGACCGATCCGATCCGAGAGCGCCCCTGCAATGGGCAGCAAGATCATCATGAACATCATGCCGATGATCGGCACGATCAGCGCTTCATCGGCAGAGAGGCCTATTCGGCGCTGAAGATAGGTCGGCATATAGCTGAGCAGCGTATAATTCACGATGTTGAGCGCGATCACCAGACCGCTCATCACCAGCAATGGGCGCCAATAACCCCTGATGAGCAGAGCCAGCCCCGGCGATGGTGCCTGCCCGCCTTCCGCCTGTTCCATCGCTTCACGAAAGACCGGCGTATCCTCCATCCTGGAGCGCAGATACATGCCGATCAGGCCCATCGGTCCCGCGACAAGGAAGGGGATGCGCCAGCCCCAATCATGCATCGTTACGTCGCCCAGCATGAGCGAGAAGCCCAGCATCAGCAGCGCGCCAAAGGAGAAGCCCGCCAGCGTGCCGAACTCAAGGAAGCTCCCGCAAAAGCCGCGCCGGTCGTCTGGCGCATATTCGGCCATGAAGGTCGCGGCGCCACCATATTCCCCGCCTGTGGAAAAGCCCTGCACCATACGCAGCACGATGAGCGCTACCGGAGCCCAGAAGCCGATGGAGGCATAGGACGGGATAAGCCCCACGCCCACGGTCGCGCCGGACATCAGCAGGATCGTGAGCGCCAGCACCGATTTACGGCCAATCCTGTCCCCCAATGGTCCCCAGAACAAGCCGCCCAGCGGGCGCACGAGGAATGAGATGGCGAAGGTCGCGAGCGCAAAGAGCACGGCCTCTTCGGTATCGCCGGGGAACAGCGCTGCCGAAATGTAGGTCACGCCATAAGCATAGATGCCATAGTCAAACCATTCGGTTGCATTGCCCAGCGCCGAGGCGCCGATTGCCCGACGCAACGTTCGGCTGTCGGCGGCTGGAGGCGCCTCATATGAAGTGGCAGAGATAGGCATGATATTATCCTGCAGAAGAAGCACGGCCCTGTGGCGCTGGCGCGGCTTCCTCGGGTGAATTGGGGTCGAGCAAAGCCGCAACCGGCGTGGTCCGCGGCATGATCTGATAATTTTGCTGTTCGCTTACTGGCACCGGCTCGGTCGCGATCTGGCGCCACACGCCGAAGAGCAACGCCCCCGCCGCGCACAGCGCGATGAACAGGAACAAGCCCGCGCCACCGGCCAGCGTCATCGCAATCGCGCCACCCGTTGGCCCGAGTGCTGCGCCAATCGAATAGAGCAGCACCAGCCCACCGCTGGCAGCGACGCGGTTATCGGCATCGAGCCGGTCATTGGTATGCGCTACGCAAAGCGGATAGAGCGCAAAGCTCAGGCCACCGAACAAGCCGCCGAAAAGCAAAAGAAGGCCGCTTGGGCTGGCGATGAGGGCAATCGCAATGCTCGCAATCATCGCCGCGCCAAGGCTGATGACGATAACCTGCCGCCGGTCGTAGCGATCCGAGAGGCGCCCCAACGGCCATTGCAGCGCGACGCCGCCCAGAATGACGATGCTCATGAACGTCGCGGTTTGCGAGAGGTCAAGGCCGATACGCCGCACATGCACAGCGGCAAGGCCATAAAATGCGCCGAGCATCAGCCCGGTCGCCGTCGCGCCCACGGCGCCAAGTGGCGATGCGGTGAACAGTTCCCGCAAGGAGAACGGGCTGGCATTCCCGGTCGCCGGTGCATGGGAACGGGTGAGGCAGATGGGCACGATTGCCAGCGAAATCAGGATCGAGGCAATCTGAAACGGGGTCGATGGCATTTCGCCGCTGGCATTGAGCAGCAATTGCCCCACGGCCTGCCCGGAATAAAGCGCAACCATATAGCTTGCGAGAATGCTCCCGCGCGTCTGGCTGTCCGCGCGCTCGTTCAGCCAGCTCTCAAGGCAGATGAACACGCCCGCCACGCACAACCCATCGATGAAGCGCAGCGCCGTCCACAGCGCCGGGCTCTGGATGAGCGCATAAGAGAGCGTGCTGGCTGAGAGGATCGACACAAAGGCAGCAAAGGCCCGGATATAGCCTACCCGCCGCACGATCGAGCCGACGCGCAACGCGCCCACGGTCAGCCCGGCAAAATAAGCCGTTGCCACCGCGCCGATCATCAAGGTGCTGTTGCCCGCCCGCTCCAGCCGCAAGCTGATGAGCGTGGAGAGAAAGCCGCTCCCCGCCATCAATATGAAGATGGCGATGAGCAGGCTTCGCACGGGAAGGAGGAAAGTCAGCACGTTTTGATAACCCGCGATCAGGCCGCGCGGCTGATGGCTGGCTCAAGCGCCACATCTTCAACCAGCCGCGCATGAAGCGCCTTGATCGCGCGATCAAAATCCTCGCAATCAATGATGAACTGCACATCCACATTGCGGATCTGGTGCTGCATTGCGATCATGGAGATGTTCGCTTCGGCCAGCGCCGTCAGTGCATCAGGCACGAGGCCGGGCCGCGCGATATCACTGCCGATGACAGAGACCATCGCGACCGGCTGCGTCGATATCGCGGCCTCGGGATGCATCTTTTGCAGATCGGCCATCACCCGCTTCACCGTCTCCGTGTCAGCCGAGAGATAGTGGGTGATCGTGTTGGCATTGGATGACTTGCTGATGATCCAGGCATTATGCCGGGTCAGCACATTGAGAATATCGGCATCATAGCCCTTCTCGCCGACCATATCCTGCTCGAAAAATTGCAGAGCCTGCACCATGCGAATGCCGGTGATGATCTCCACCTTTGGCTGATCGGACACATAATCGCCGCAGATCAGCGTGCCATCATCGTCACGATCGAAAGTGTTGCGCACCCGCAGCGGAATGGAGGCTTGCCTCAGCCCACGCCCGGCGCGCGGATGAATGGCTTCCATGCCCAGATTGGCGAGCTGATCCGCCACATCATAATTGGTGAAGCCGATCTTGCGGGCTTTCTCTTCCCCCACAACGCGCGGATCGGCGCTGGAGAGATGGAACTCCTTGTGGATGACAGCCTCACGCGCGCCGGTGAGCACAGCAATGCGCGAGAAAGTCATTTCCGAATAGCCCCGGGCATAGCGCCGGATCATGCCCTCTTCGCAGCCAGCATAGCCGGTCACGATCGGCAGAGTCGTCGTCAGATCGATCCTCGAAAAGGCCGTTTCGATCCGCTCATCAAGGCTGCAAATATCCTTCTGGTCCCACAAGGTAAGGTCCACAAAGAGCGCGTTTACGCCGCGCTCGCGCAGCAGCAGGCTCGTGCCATGCGCGCTATGCGCTTCACCCAGACCCGCCAACAGCTCTCGCGCGGTGACGAGCTGATCATTCACGCAAAAGCGCCCGTGACTGCGCAGCCGGGCCAGATCTTCAAGACAGGCGCTCACCGCATCGATCCGCATGTCGACGAAGATGCGCGCTTCATTGCGGCTCGCATCGGTGGCGAACAAGGCGGTGTTGCGCACATGCATGGCGTTGCGCACATCGTCGAGCGCATGGCGCCAGCCATCAGCGCCATCATCAGCCAGAAAGCGCCCATAAACGCCGGGCACACCGCTCTTCTTATTCTCCAGCAACAGGTCCGTCATGCCCGCATAGGCCGAGACGACGAAGATACGATTGTAGAGCTCCGCGCCTTCCCTCCCGGCGATGAGAACATCGTCGAACACCGTTTGCGTGGCCGCCATCGATGTGCCGCCGATTTTCTCGACGCTATGTGTACTGCTCATGCGAAGGCCTCCATCAGCGCGCCAGATTTGGGCGATATGGCTGACGCTTTTCGCGCCGCGATGAAATCCGGTCGCGGCGTGACCGGTCCAAAGGGCGCACGCAGCTTGTTCGACACCGCATTGTAAACCAGAAAGGCATTAGCGCGCGGGAAAGGCGAGATATTGCTGTTTGACCCGTGCATCACATTGCAGTCGAAAATCACCACCGTGCCCGCCTTGCCGGTGGGCGCGACAATGCCATGATCATCAGCAAGCTGCGCGAGGCTATCCTCATCCGGCACGCCATACTCCTGCTTCTTCAGCGAGGTTTTATAGTGGTTGTCCGGCGTAATCCCTACGCAGGTCAGATATTCGCGGTGCGATCCGGGGATCAGCATCAGCGGGCCGTTGTGGGGCGTATTGTCTGCCAGCAGGATGGACATGGATAGCGCGCGCATCCGCGGCATCCCATCCTCGACATGCCAGGTCTCAAAGTCCGAGTGCCAGTAAAATTCCTTGCCCTGAAAGCCGGGCTTATAATTGAGCCGCGACTGGTGGAGATACACCTCGTCATCCAGCAGAAAGCGGGCGACATCGGCCAGCCGCTCATCCGCTGCCAGCCGCGCCATGGCCGCGCTCTGCGTGTGAATCTCGAAGATCGAACGCACCTCATTGCCCTGCGGCTCGGTGATCACCGTATCGGCATCGAGCGCCGCAGGATCCGCCAGCAGCTTGCCGGCCTGCCGTTGCAGGAAGGCAACTTCCTCGGCTGAGAAAATATCCTCCAGCACCAGATAGCCATCGCGATCAAAGGCTTCGGCCTGCACGCGTGAAAGCGGCGCCGAAGGGCTCCACGCCCCATGCACGACAGGATCGTGCCGGGGCAGCAGTTGGGGTTCCGCCGCGTGGCGCGACGGGTAAAGATCAGTCATAATTTAAGTCTCCACTTTCGGTGGATGATCAGGCGTTGAGGGCGAGCTCGCGCTGCGCGTCAACATCTGCTGGATAGGCGCCATTTTCGTCATGCACTTCGCGGCCCGTGACAGGCGGATTGAACGCGCAGGCTGTCAATATGTCGGTTTCCGGCCGCACGATGTGACGATCGTTTTCATTGAGCGCATACATCACGCCGGGTGCCAATTTGTGCACCTCGCCTGTGCCCAGATCCTCGATGGTGCCAGTCCCCTTCAGGACGAACACAGCCTCCAGATGGTTCTGGTAATGCATCTTGAGTTCCTTGCCGGCGTGCATCGTGGTGACGTGGAATGAGAAGCCCATCCCATCATCCTTGAGCAGCATGCGGGCGCTGTCCCAGCCGTTGGACCGGACATTATGGTCACTCTTGCGAATGTCGCTAAGCTTGCGAATAATCATAATTAATCTCCTTATTCCGCCGCCACGCTGAAGGTGGCGGTGAGCGTCTCGCGCACGCAGGTTTCGAGAATGTCGAGGCCGCCAGAAAAGATGGCGTCGTCGATCACGAGCGGTGCGAGCACTTTGACGATTTCGTCATGCGGTCCGCTCGTTTCGATAATGAGGCCGCGCTTGAAGCAGGCGGCGGTGATGAGGGAGGCTGCTTCGCCAGAGCCGACATCGAGGCCACGCATCATGCCCCGTCCGCGCGTGGTCAGGCCATGCTCCTTGGCCATCGCTTCCAGCCTTGCTTCAAGCAGGTTGCCGCGACGGCGAACATCGCTTTCAAACTGGCCGCTGCTCCAGAAGTGACGCAGCGTGGCCGTCGCCGTCACGAAGGCATGGTTGTTGCCACGAAAGGTACCATTATGCTCGCCGGGCGACCATTGATCCAGTTCCGGACGGAAGAGCGTCAGCGCAAATGGCAGGCCCATGCCGGAGAGGGACTTCGCCATCGTGACGATATCAGGCGTGAAGCCCATCCCCTCGAAACTGAAGAAGCCGCCGGTGCGACCGCAGCCAGCCTGAATGTCATCGACGATCATCAACGCACCGTGGCGCTCGGCAATCTGCGCAATCGCGCGCAGCCACTCAGGCGAGGCGGTGTTCAGTCCACCTTCGCCCTGCACCGTTTCCACGAGAATGGCGGCGGGCGCATCCAGACCGCTTGATGGATCGGCGAGGCGCTGTTCCAGCAAAGCGGCGGTGTCCACATCCGGGCCATGATAGCCATCATATGGCTCATGGCTCACATGGCTGAGCGGCACACCAGCGCCGCCGCGCTTGGCCGCATTGCCCGTGCAGGCAAGTGCCCCCAGCGTCATGCCGTGGAAGCCATTGGTGAAAGCAATCACCATTTCCCGTCCGGTGATTTTGCGAGCGAGCTTGATGGCAGCCTCGACCGCATTGGTCCCTGTCGGCCCCGTGAACATGGCGCGATAATCCAGTCCTCGTGGCTGAAGGATCACCTCCTCAAGGGTTTTGAGGAATTCGCTCTTGGCGTCGGTATGCAGGTCCAACCCATGCGTGATGCCATCGGCGCTGATATAATCGAGCAGCGCCTGCTTCATGATCGGGTGGTTGTGACCATAATTCAGCGTGGAGCAGCCGGAGAGGAAGTCGAGATAGCGGCCCCCTTCATTGTCATGCATCCACACATCTTCCGCGCGATTGAACTGGCGGGGCATGGACCGCGCATAGCTGCGCACGATGGACTCGCGGCGCTCATAAATGGCGGTGTCAGGTTTGTGACTGGTCGGATGAGGAACGATCGTCATAAGATAAATCTCCAGAAATTTAAGATGTTGCGGTTGGCACAGCCGGGAGAGGCCCAATCATGGCCTGCCATTCCGTTGCGTGAGCGCCGGCGAAATGAGCGTGGCGCTCAAAGTGCGGCGCCTTGCTGAGCGCGCAATCCCAGCGCCGTGCCAGCCCTTCGAACAAGGCCCAGGATGCGGCATTATCTGGCGTCACGGTCGTGATGAGATGCGTGACGCCGCTAGCCGATGCCCGTGCGAGCAAATCCGCGATCATGCGTTGCGCCAGACCAAGGCCGCGTGCCTGCTCGGCCACAGCCACTTGCCAGACAAAAAACTGCTCCGGGGCGGATGGCACGCGATAGCCGGAGACCCAGCCGACAATGATGCCGTCACACTCCGCCACGACACAAGTCTGCGCGAAATGCGTGCATTGCAGCAGGTTGCAATAGGCCGAATTGGTATCAAGCGGCGGACAGGCCGCGATCAATGCAGAGATAGCCGGCCCATGCGTCGAAATAGGCGGGCTTAGCGTGATTGCTTGCGCATCCGGGCCAGCCTGACGCGAAAAATCCCGTGGCGGCATCATGGCCGCATCGGTTTTACGAGGTAAGATTATTTATCTCCCGAAGTATATTCGTGCTTTTGCAAACCCCCAAGTCAGCAATTGGATGCGGTATATGCGCATATTATCTTAAATTTCAACCCTTCGTCCGCTTTCGAAATGGTTTACACCGTCGCTTAGCGGCCGAATTATGCTTCGCTTAATGAAGCATATTGGCATTGGCTGTTCGGCCGTGAATGGGTAGCGAGGCAAGATGGACAATGATGTTGCCACTCTCACCCTACGCGCCTTGCGGCGCATTTTGCGCGCGACAGAGATTGGCAGCCGCCAATTGGCTGCAACGACCGGATTGACCCCCTCCCAACTCCTCGTTCTTCAGGAGATTGGCGGACGAGATCATGCAACACCCAGCGCCGTTGCCCAGTCTCTCCAATTCAGCCAGGCAACGATCACTGCAATCGTCGATCGGCTGGCCTCGGCGGGCTTCGTCACGCGCGAACGTGGTGATCGCGACCGGCGCCAGTTCATCCTGCGCGCAACAGCCAGCGGTTTAGAGGCATTAGAACATGCGCCGGATCTTCTGCAGACCCAGTTCAAAACTCAGTTTCTGTCTCTACCATCCTGGGAGCAGGCGATGATACTCGCAGGACTTGAGAAGCTCAGCATCGTCCTGGGCGCGGAAGACATCGATGCGGCGCCGTTGCTGGATAGTGGCGTGATTGATCGTCAAGCCACTGATACAAGCGGGCGCGCGTAAGGCTACCTAGGCAGGCGGCGCAGGGACGTGGCGCTGCAACGCAGCGCAACGGTGATGGCGCTTTTTGTATCCAGATGGCAGCCCCCCCCCAATATCGAGAACATTGTTGAGGCGGAATTGAACGAACTGATGTCCGATTTGGGCAAATTCTACCGTTCAACATTGCGCCGGGGAACGACGGCTTCGTCCCACGAACCGTCGTTCTCCAAACGCTAATGCGGGATGCAAGAAACGGACAATGCTCAGAGGCCGCAAGCCGCCTATTACGCTCGCCTGAAATTGCCTTTCAGAATCTTCGCGCCGGTCTGCAAGCACTCGAGATATTTGGACCAGTGCGCATCATCGTAACCCGCTCATCCCAGTAAGCACCACGAGCATAGGCACGTCGAACATCATTGGATTCGAAATGAGCGAGTTGGCGCTCGATGGCGCCGGGATGCCACTTACCCATTTCGTTCAACAACATACTCGCGGTCGCCCGAAATCCATGGGCTGTGACCTCTTCCTTTCCGAATCCTAGACGGCGAAGGGCTGCGTTTAGAGTGTTGTCAGTAATGGGACGCTCAGCAGTGCGTATCCTGGGAAAAAAGATATTTCCGTTCCCCAGTGATCGGCTCCAGCTCAGCCAGCATCTCCAGGACCTGCTCCTTGAATGGCACCTTGTGAGCCCGCCGCATCTTCGTCTTCTCCGCTGGAATGGTCCAGACGGCGGCTTTGAGGTCGAACTCGCTCCACTCGGCCATGCGGAGTTCGCAAAGTCAGGGAAACATATGCGGGAGCATCTTAAGAGCGCATCGTATAGACGGCTGCCCGTCATGAGCGTCAACGGCACGAAGGAGCCCCCCGAGCGCCTTGGGTTTTAGGATAGCTGCTCGGTGCTGCGGTTTTGGAGTAATCAATGCTCCGCGAAGATCGGCCGACACATCGCGCTGGGCCCGTCCGGTAACGATCGCATATCGGTAGATCGTCCCAAATGTGCTGCGAAGGCGGTTGGCTGTCTCGTACCGCCCACGACCCTCGACCTTGCGTAGAACTTCCAGAAGTTCTGGAGCCGTAATATCCGCGATGGGTCGCTGGCCAATCAAAGGATAAGCGAGATCGAGTAGCCAGCGCATCTTCTGGAGCGTTTTTGGCGAGCAGCCCTCGACCTCAAGCCGGTTAAACCATTCGTCGGCAATAGCTTTGAACGTCTCTTCCGACTTGGCTCTTGCCTCCCGAATCTTGGCCTTGCGGACTTCAGCGGGATCAAGCCCGTCTGCCATCGCTTCTCGTGCCGCCGATCTTTTCTCGCGAGCCTTCGCGAGAGACACTTCAGGGTAGCTTCCAAGGGCCAGCGTCTTCTGCTTGCCGAGAAAACTGTAGTTCATTCGCCAGTGGCGACCGCCTCTTTCCGTCACCAGCAGATATAGGCCCAGGCCATCGGTCAGCTTGTAGTGCTTATCCTTTGATTTTGCAGCATTTATTGCCGTCGCTGTAGGGGCCATCATGGTATCTCCGAAATGGCAGATTGCCGGATACCATGAAAATACCATGATTGAGGAGTGGCTGACAGTGCACGGCCGGGGACGTGGAGGGACGACGGGTTCGTTAAAAACCCACGTTTTCCGCCATTTCTTGGATGTCTCTGGACGCTGCTGGATGCTGAAAAGAGAACAAATGGTGCCGGGGACGGCATCGAACTGAATAGATAACTATCTGGAAATAAGTCGGATTGTGAATCTCACTATTGGGAAATACCATAAAAAATACCATCAAATTTCGTTCATTTTTAGTTCGAATTTTGTTCGCGTTAATTTGCGCAAATTTTGCGATAGACCGTTCCAAGCCATCATGGGTCATGGTCGCAACTTCCACGCACTGGTCTGGATTAGTCCGCTTTTGGGGACGGTCCGGAATATCTGCTTGTAGGTGCAAAAGCTGACGTCGACCACAGTAAGCGCTGTTACTGCTCTCGACCAACAAACGCCATTCGGCTGCAGGTAACTGGATGTCCGCTCACGCCGAAACCGGTCGTTGGGTACTACATGAACTTCGCGGCAGCAGGCGCCAACCAAGCTGCCACTCGTGGGCGCGCCCAATCTTTTTGAAAGCCGCCGTTCATTCACGTCGGCCCCCTTTGGCGCGCAAGATGCCATCCAACGCTGAGATCAAGCAAATGGTGTGGCGAACTCGATGCGGATGCCTCCGGGTATGAAAACCAAAAAATGCCGCGTCGCAGATCCCGGGCCGATCGGACCCGGAGCCGCGTCGATCACGACTTCAGGATAGTTGCTCACCCTCTCCCACGCCTCGTCCAAGGCGGCATGATCCGCCACGGCAAGCGAGAGGTGGTGAAGCCCGATGTTTGCACGCCGATCGAAAGAACGTGCAGTCGCAGGGTTGGCAGCGCGCCAGAGGGTGAGAAGGATCGTGCCATCGGATACGAAGATCGAGGGATAGGCAGACACGCCGCCAACCTCATCGAACCCCAATAACCCGCAGAAAAAATCTCGTGCTTGATCCAGATCGGGCACGG
>CBIHKY010000072.1:0-17410 GCA_966205705.1 uncultured Alphaproteobacteria bacterium | reverse complement strand
GGGGCTGGTCCAACGCAGGCTTGATCGTGAGCGAGGGCGAGACGCTGCTGGTGGATACGCTGATGAGCGTGCCGCTGACGCGCGACATGCTCGATACGTTCAAGGCCAAGGTGCCGGAAGCTGCGAAGATCGACCGGCTGGTCAACACCCATGCCAACCCGGATCACTTCTTCGGCAATGGGCTGGTCGCAGATGCCGAGATCATCGGCACGGTCGAGGCGAAGAAGGAGATGGAGGGGTTCAACCCCAAGATGCTCGCTGGCCTGAAAGATAATTACCAGAATATGGGGGATGCGGGCGCGTTCCTGTATGAGACGATGGGCCGCAAGTTCGATTTTTCCGGTGTAGATGAGCTGACGCTGCCCAACCGCACCTTCGAGAAGCAGCTTTCCCTCATGGTTGGCAACAAGCAGGTCGAGCTGACCGATCTTGGCCCCGCGCATACCGATTCCGATACGATCGTTTGGCTGCCCGGCGACCGCGTGGTGTTCACCGGCGATCTGCTGTTCAACGAGGGGCACCCGATCATGTGGGCAGGCCCGGTCGAGAACTGGATCGCCGCTTGCCAATATATCATCGATCTTGACCCGGCGGTCGTCGTGCCGGGGCATGGCCCGATCACGGACACCAGCGCTGTTGCGAACATGAAGGGCTATTTCGAATATGTGCGCGATGCTGCGCGTATGCGGTTCGATGCCGGAATGGGGTTCGACGAGGCAGCGCGCGACATCAATATGAGCGAATATCGCGGCTGGAGCGATCCTGAACGGATCATCGCCAATGTATTCTCGCTTTATTCGCAATGGGGCACGGAATTTACGCCCGAGCAAAAGCGCGATCTGTTTGGCGCGATGGGCCGCTATCACAAGGAAATGCATGTGCATGACGAGGCTTGCGGACATGAGCATTGAGTTGAACGCGACCCATGACCCGGCGCGCAAAAGCTGGATCGAGAGCGCGAATGACGGCGCGACGGACTTCCCGATTCAGAACCTGCCTTTCGGGTTGTTCCGCACGGGTGATGATGTGCGCGGCGGCGTGGCGCTGGGCGATCAGATTATCGATCTGAAGGCGTTGAGCGCGTCTGGCTTGCTCGCTGGCGGGGCGCTTGAAGCGGCGTCTGCGGCGAGCGGGGAGACATTGGCGCCACTGCTGGCTTGCGCGCCTGCATCGGTGAGCGCGTTGCGCGCTGCCCTGTCGGACCTGTTCCGGGCGGATGGATCCGGCGATCGGGCGGCGCTCGGCAAATGCCTTGTGCCAATGGCGGACGCGGAACTCCTGCTCCCGCTCAAGCCCACGGCCTTCACCGATTTCTGCACCTCCTTCGATCATATCGCGCGGATGGCGGCTGGTCGCGGCGTGCCATTGGCGGCGATGTCCTTGCCGGTCGCCTATAATGGCCGGGCAAGCTCGGTCGTGGCGGATGGCACGCCGATCGTACGGCCCAAAGGTCAGTTTGAGACCAAGCCCGGCAGCAATGAGGTTGTGTTCGGCCCGGAGCCGATGCTCGACTTTGAGCTGGAGTTCGGAGTCTGGCTGCGGGCTGGCAATGCGATTGGCGAGCCGATCGGCATGGACGATGCGGAAGCGGCGATGTTTGGCTGCTGCCTGGTCAATGACTGGTCTGCGCGCGGTATTCAGTTCTTCGAGTCCATCCTGGGGCCGCATCTGGGCAAGAGCTTTGCCACCACAATCAGCCCGTGGATCGTCACGATGGAAGCGCTCGCGCCATTCCGCGTGGCTGCGCGGGGCCGGACGGGTGAGGAGCCAGCTGTGCCGGCGCATCTGCTCGGCGCTCAGGATCGCAGCCACGGCGGCATCGATATCGAGATGACGGCTGACCTTGCCAACGCAAATGGCGCCAGCAAGCAGATCGTCCGCACCAATTTGAATGAGCTGTTCTGGACGCTCGCACAGATGGTTGCACATCAGGCCTCGAACGGATCACCGCTGGAGCTTGGCGATCTGGTCGCGACCGGCACGGTTTCCGGCGCGGCCCAGGAAGCGCGCGGGTGCCTTGCGGAGATTACGATGCGCGGCGGCGACACCATCGAGCTGCCGGACGGCTCGAAGCGCGACTGGCTGGAGGATGGCGATATGCTCAGCCTTTATGGCAAGGCGCAGGCGCAAGGCTATGTTTCCATTGGTTTTGGAGTCTGCAGCGGCACAATCCAACCAGCGCGAGGTGCAGCATGACCATTACGACTTGCGGCGACCGCAAGCCCATCCCCGTCGAGGCGCGCGGCAAGCATCTCGTCGTCGACATTCATTGCCATCTGGGCATTCCTGCTGCCGATGTGCTGGTGCAGGCGAAATATCCGGGGCCACCGCCGGGCATTAATGATTTCACCAGTGCCAAGTCGAGCGAGGTCAATCGCGCGCAATTCGGGCAGATGGGCCGCACGCTCAACACGCTCGATCAGCGGCTTGTGGACATGGATCGGCTGGGGATCGATGTGCAGGCGCTCTCGCCAAGTCCGGGCCAATATTTCTACTTCACGGACCCTGAGACAGGCCGTGATGCGGCGCGTGCGGTAAATGATGGCATGGCAGCCGCGGTTGCGCAGCATCCGGACCGGCTAATCGGCATGGGCAGCGTGCCGCTCCAGAATGTCGAGATGGCCGTGACCGAGATGCAGCGCTGCGTGCGCGATCTCGATCTGCGCGGCATCGAGATCAGCTCGAATGTGAATGGCAAGGATTTCCATGCCGAGGAGTTCCGGCCCTTCTTCGCAGCGGCGGAAGAGCTTGGCGTGCTGCTGTTCCTGCATCCGCTCGGCTTCACCCATGCCCAGCGGATGAGCGAATATTATTTCAACAATCTCATCGGCAATCCGCTGGAATCCACACTTGCCATTGGCCACCTGATTTTCGGCGGCGTGCTGGATCGCTACCCCGGCCTCAAAATCTGCGTGGCGCATGGCGGGGGCTATATCCCGAGCTATTGGGGCCGCATGGATCATGGCTGGCGCGCGCGGGCGGATTGCAGCGAGCATTGCCAGCATGCGCCGTCGACCTATCTGCGCAAGCTTTGGCTGGATACGCTCGTGTTCGATCAGGACCAGCTCGATAGCCTCGTGCGCACCCATGGCGCGGATAAGCTGTGCCTCGGCACCGATTACCCGTTTGACATGTCCGAGCCTGACCCGGTCGGCTTCCACGAGCGGCTGGGCGAGGTCGACAAGGCCAAGATATTGGGTCTCAATGCCGCTGATCTGCTGGGGCTCAGCAAAACCAACTAAAGCAAAATAGCGCGCATTGGGGATGATGATGGCGAGTGTAGCACAAGCGGGAACAGCATCAGGCGCGCCGGTGCGGGGGGCAGGCTACGGCCTGTTCCTGCTGTTCATGGCAAATCTGCTGAACATGGGTGATCGCGCGCTGCTCGGCATCGTCGTCGATCCGGTGAAGGCCGATCTGCTGCTGAGCGATACGCAGATGAGCATCGTCTCGGGCACCGCCTTTGTGCTGTTCAATCTCATCGTCGGCATCTTCATTGCCCGTTGGGTGGATGTCGGCAACCGCAAGTGGATCTTGATCCTCGGCGTGTCGCTCTGGTCCGGCGCTACGGCGCTGACCGGGCTTGCGCAGGGCTTCTGGTCGCTCGGCCTCACGCGCATATTGGTGGGCGTGGGGGAGGCCACCGCTTTCCCAGTCGCCATTTCCATGATTTCCGATCTGTATGCGGCCCATAAGCGCCCCCGCGCCATCTCCTTCTTCCATGCCAGCACTTTCATCGGCATCGTGGCGGGCACGATATTGGCGGGTGTGCTTGCCGCTGCGCATGGCTGGCGCGCGATGTTCCTGATGTGCGGCCTTGCGGGCTTCGTGCTCGTCGCCCTGATGCTGGTTTCGATGCGCGAGCCGATCCGCACCAGCGATGACAATCGGATTGCGGCCAAGCCGGAGATCGGCCTGCTCGCATCGATCAAGCAATTGATGAAGGTTCCGGGCTTCACCGCGCTATCGCTCGGCATGGCCTTTGCGGGCATGACGACCGCGATCCTGCCGACATGGGCGCCTGCCTTTCTGCTGCGCAGCCATGATGTGCCGCTGGCTGCCGTCGGCGCGCTGATTGGCCCCGCCGTAGGCATTGGCGGCATCACCGGCACCATCTTTGCGGGCATGTTTGCCACCTATCTGGTGCGCAAGCGCGGTGGGGATGTTTACGGCCTGCTCGTGCCGCTGATTGCCGTACCGCTGTCTGCGCCCTTTTTCCTCGTCTTCGTGTTCGCGCCGCAGCTCACGCTCGCCATGTCATCGGCAGCGGTAATGAACTTCCTGCTCTCCAGCGCGATGGTCTGCTGCATCGCTGCGGCGGTCAGCATCGCGCCATCCAATATGCGCGCCGTGTCCTCCACGTTGATGCTGATCGGCTATGGCATCATAGGCAATGCCATCGCCCCGCTCATCGTGGGCGCGGTCAGCGATCTGCTGGTGCCGCAGTTCGGCGTGGATTCGCTGCGCTATGGCCTCGCCACGATGGCGCCGACGCCGCTGATCGCAGGTGTGCTGTTGTGGATCGCCTTTGCCAAAATCCGGGCTGAAAAGCGACGCACGGCGGTTTGAGGCAGAATAAATTATGACAGAGCAGGAAGCGGGCGTGCCTAAAACCGCTCGCGCCGAGTTTGCACGCGGTTGGTCCATCGTGCTGACGGCGGCCTTTGGTGTCGGGCTCGGCGTTTCTGGCTTGCTCACCTATAATTCCGGCCTGTTCGCGCCCGCACTGGCGCAGGAGATCGGGCTCAGCCGCACGACCTTCGGCGCGGTGTTCTTCGGGTCGACGCTCTGCATGGCGCTGGCGATGCCCATCGTGGGCCTGCTCGTCGACAGGTTTGGCCCCAGAATGATGGCGGCGCTCGGCTCGTTGATGTTGTCCTTGGGCTTCCTCGCGCTTTCTCAAATCCAGTCCATCCTCGCCTACGCCGCGGTGATGCTCCTCATCGGGCTGTTGACCGGCTCCTCCACGCCTGTGCCCTACACGCGCGCTGTTTCTGCAGCATTCAACCGCGCCCGTGGACTGGCGCTGGGCTTTACCCAGGTGGGCATTGGTCTGGCAGCCGCGCTCGTGCCGCCGTTGATCGCGCTGCTCATCGTACAGCAGGGCTGGCGCGCGGGCTTCCTCGCGCTGGCGGGGCTGGCGGTAGTCGGCATGCTGCCAGCTTTGCTCGGCCTGCCGGGCAAATCGACAGCGACCGGCGCCGCGGCGAGCGATGGCTACCCGGCGGTGCGCCGCTCGCGCCTATATCGTCTGCAATTCGCGGCCTTCTGCGCCATGGCCTTCGCCTTTGCAGGCTTGTTGCCGCACTTCGTCCCCATGCTGGTGGAATCGGGCATCTCGATCCAGCGGGCAGGGGCGCTCGCGGGGCTGATCGGTGCATCCGTCATCGTCACGCGCATCATCGTTGGTTGGCTGTCCGATCATATGGAGCCAGCATGGCTTGGCGCTGCAAGCTGCATGATCTGCGCCGCCGGATGCATCACGCTTGCAGTGGGCGGACCGGCGATGGCGCCGGTCGCCGCTATCGCGCTGGGTGCTGCGATGGGCGCCGAGGCGGACCTCATCGGTATCCTCACAGCGCGCAATTTCTCCATCACCGCCTATAGCCGGGCCTATGCCGCGCAATATGGCGGGTTCAGCGTGGCGGCGGGCACAAGTCCATTGTGGATGGGCAAGCTGGCGGATCTGACCGGCGGATATCAGGCAGCCCTGATGTGCGCCGCTGTGCTGCTGGTGGTGCCGGCAATGCTCTTCTTGTTGATGCCGCGTTTCAGAGCGCTGTGATCGGGGTGCCGACCGGGCATAGTGGCCCAGCTGGGAATGGGGGGATGGGATTCCCCGAACATGCGCAAATCGCTGCTGATCTCCGTTTCTACCCACGTCGAGTGCGAAAGATCAGGCGGGGATTGTCCGGCCTGTTTACGCAGCTGTCATGCACAGAGGCCAGCGCAAGAGAGGAAGCGTCGCGGGCGGTCCATTGAACATTGCGGGTTTCAAGCTCGTCATCGAATATCTGCGCGCATATCCATCCCATTGCAGAGCTGTTCCAGCATCGGCGTCCAGCGCCCCTCACACTCCACTGACCTATAAAGGTCGAGTAGAAGATGTTTCACGGACGCGAAGCCGCAGTCTCCGCATTCGCTTGGCGCAAGCTCTACTGCCGCATTGGTCAAGACAGCGAACCCCAAGCGATCGAGAGAGGGTCTTCAGCTGGAGAGGGCGTGCCGAACTTGGAAACCGAACGGGTCTTGAGCCTGCGCAATGTCGGCACTGTGCATTTTGGCGCGGGCTTGCTTGGCCAATGCGCAACTGATGTGATGGCGAGCGGCGCGACGTCCGCGTTGATCGTGTCATCCGAGCCGTTACGGTCCCTCAGCGATGCGCTCGTTGCCCAGCTTGAGGCCGCGGGGTGCCGGGCTACCATTTTCGACGCCATTGCAGGCGAGCCGACCATCGCGGATTTCAATCATGCAATGGATGTTGCGCGCGGACAGGGTGCTGGCTTCATCATCGGTTTGGGGGGCGGCAGCGCGATGGATGTCGCCAAGCTCGTCGCAGCGCTGCTTGATGGCCGTCAGCATATCGATGATGTTATCGGCCAGAATTTGCTGACCAGTCGCTCCATTCCACTCGCCTGCATCCCCACCACAGCGGGCACGGGCAGCGAGGTTACGCCGATCGCGATCCTTGAAGATGTGGAAGCGCAGCTCAAAAAGGGTGTCGTCAGCGACCATCTTGTGCCGGACTTCGCTTATCTTGATCCGCAGCTTACCGTTACGATGCCGCGCGCAGTCACGGCGTCCACCGGTCTTGATGCGCTGACGCATTGTATCGAGGCCTATGCCAATCGCTTCTCGCACCCCGTGGTGGATGCCTGGGCACTCGAAGGTATTCGCCTGATCGCAGCCAATATCGAACGCGCATGCCAGAATGGCGCTGATCTTGAAGCGCGGGGCGCAATGCTGCGCGCCAGCCATCTGGGCGGCATGTGCCTGGGGCCGGTGAATACAGCCGCCGTCCATGCGCTGGCTTATCCGCTGGGTGGCGAATTCCACATCGCGCATGGCGTCGCCAACGCACTGCTACTGCCGCATGTTTTGCGCTTCAATCTTGAGGCCGCGCCGTCCCGCTATGCGGAGGTTGCCGCAGCAATGGGTGTCACGCGCACGGGCAATGATGAAGCGGATGCGCTCGCGGGGATCGACGAAATCGACCGCATTTCCGCAGCAATCGGCCTTGAGCGCAATCTTTCCAGCTTCGGCATCGGCGCCAATGCCATCCCCAAGATGGCGGCGGCGGCAATGACGGTGCAGCGCCTGCTGGTGCGCAACCCCCGCACTGTGACAGAAGCGGACGCAACACGCATTTACGAAGCGGCACTATAAGGCTTCCCACCTCATGAAATCCGAGTTTTTCTCCTGGTATCGCGAGTCCGATCGCAAGACCCGCCGGGTGTTCTGGACCTGTAGCGCAGGCTGGGCGATGGATAGCGCGGATGGGCTGGTCTATCAGTATCTCATCCCGCTGCTCATCGTCGGGCTGGGCATGAGCCTGGCCGAGGCCGGCACCATCGCCAGCGCGAATTATTTCGCGGCTGCCATTGGGGGCTGGGTCGGTGGCTGGCTATGCGACCGTTATGGTCGCGCGCGGATTTTGCAGCTCACGATCCTGTGGTTTTCCTTCTTCTCCTTCGCTTCCGGTTTCGCGCAGAATTTCGAGCAATTGCTTGTGTTGCGCATCCTGCAGGGCATCGGCTTTGGCGCTGAATGGGCTGTCGGCGCGGTCTTGCTGGGCGAGATCATCTCGCCCAAGCATCGCGGCAAGGCGCTGGGCACGCTGCACAGTGGCGCTGCGGTCGGATCAGGCATTGCGGCGTTGGTTGCAGGCCCGCTTGCATCGTCGCTGGATCCGGATCTTGGCTGGCGGGTCGCCTTCTTCATCGGCATCATTCCTGCCGGGCTGATTTTCTTCATCCGCCGTGGTTCGGACGATTCGGAGATTTTCAAGGCCTCGCAAAAGCGTCAGCGCGAGGCAGGCAAGAGCACTAATCTTGCGAGCATCTTCCAGCCCAAAATGTTCAAGATCACCGCGCTTGCATCGCTACTGGCGCTAGGCGCTCAAGGCGCGGGCTTTGCGGTCAGCAGTTACCTCACCGTATTCCTCGCCACCGAGCGCGGGCTTGGCACATCGACGGCGGGCGTGCTCGTGATGTTCAACAGCATTGGCGGCTTCTTCGGTTTTCTCACCAATGCCGCGATCAGTGATGTGGTGGGCCGCCGCAATGCCTTCCGCATCTTCGGGCTTGGGTTCGTGACCACATCCTGCATCTATCTGTTCGGGCCGTGGGGATCGAACATCTATTTCCTGCTGCCCTTGGGCATCATCTATGGCTTCTTCCAGTTCGGCATTTATGCGAGTTTTGGCCCCTATTTCACCGAGCTTTTCCCCACGGAATTGCGCGGGACGGGGCAGGCTTTTGCCTATAATTTCGGGCGCGCAGGCAGCGCTTTGTTCATCATGACCGTGCCTATGGTGGCTGTGGCTTTCCCGCTCGGCGTGGCTATGGCAATCGTGGCGGGCTGCGCCATCGTCTGCGCGCTGGTGGCGACCTTGATGCTGCCGGAGACGGCTGGCCGAGCGCTGCAATCGCTCGATGATATGGGGCAAGCACCGCAAGAGGCGAAGCTGGACACATGATGGACAAAAGGATCGCAATCGTCATCGGCGGAAGCCGCGGGATTGGCGCTGCGGTCGTGCGGCTGGCCGCCAGCGAGGGCTATTGCGTGCTGTTCAGCTTTGCCTCGCGCGCGGACGATGCCGTTGCGCTGGAGCAAGCCGTCGCCTCCGCAGGTGGCGAGGCGTATGGCATGCAGGCCGATGCCGCGAATGAGCAGGAGCTGACGGCCCTCTTCGACAAGGCCGCTACATTGGGCCGCGTCAGCGCACTGGTTTACTCCGCTGGCATTACAGGCGCGGCATCATCACTTGCCGACGCGAGTGCAGAAACGCTGCGTCAGGTCATCGACGTCAACCTTGTTGGCGCGATGCTGGCGGCACGCGAAGGCGTGCGGCAGATGTCGACGGCGCGGGGCGGGCAGGGCGGGGCGATCGTCTTCATCTCCTCGCGGGCCGCCAAGCTTGGCTCGGCGGGGGAATATATCTGGTATGCTGCATCGAAAGGCGGGGTGGATAGCCTCGCCATTGGTCTCTCCAAAGAGGTTGGCGGGGAAGGCATTCGCGTCAATTGCGTGTCGCCGGGGCCAGTTGAAACGGACATGCTCAGCGCGGAGCGTCTTGCGCTCGGCGCATCGCGCGTACCCATGCAGCGTGTGGGGCAGCCAGATGAAATCGCGCAGGCGGTGCTCTATCTTCTGTCCGATGCTGCCTCTTATGTCACAGGGGCTAATCTTGCCGTCTCCGGGGGCGCCTGAGACACGAAAGAGCTTGCACCTGCCTGGTCAATAGGTGACTTTTACGACTAATGTGATAGCGCTCCAGGAGAGGAGATTGCGCACAGGGAGGGACCTGATGGAATCCTACAGTGCTGAATCTTTTGCCGGCCCAAATCGGGCAGCGGCATGGTCCAAGCTTTATTCTCAACAGCTTAATCATGTGAACTTCACCCCGGCGGATCGGCGCGATTTTGCCGCTCGGCTCAGCCTTGGGCAATTCGGCCCTATCCAGTTGGCCAGTATGCTCGCCAATCGCAGCAATATCGAGCGGACACGCAGCCACATCTCGCCAAGCGCGCGACGGCTCTATTCATTCCTGCTGCAAGTGCGCGGCACCGGTGTGCTGGATCATTGCGGCAATGAGGCGCGGCTCAAACAGGGCGATTTCGTACTGTGCGATAGTGCGGCGCCGCACTCTTTCACGGTCGAAGATGATTCGATGGTGATCATGCTGCGCGTAGATGCAGCGCTCATCAAAAAGCATTTGCCAACGCCCGAGCGCTATTGCGGCCTGCGGCTCGATCATAATGTCGGTCTCACCGGCATGATGTCGGCAATGGTGGAGAAGCTGAATGTCCAGATCCAGAGCGGCTTCAGCTCCGAATATGATGGTCGATTTGCGCGGCAGATTCTGGAAATGCTCTCAATGGCCTATTCGCTGGGGTTTGAGGCGCAGCCGGAGGGTTCGGCGATTATGCTTGGTCGGCAGGCCGAAGTGATCCGCTATATCGAGGATAATCTGCGCGATCCTGAGCTCAGCCCGGCAAGCGTGGCGGCGGGCCTGCGCATATCGCCGCGCTATCTGCGCACCTTGTTCGCGGGCCGGGGCGAGAAGGCCTCCAACTATATCGTGCGGCGACGGTTGGAAGAGTGCGCCAAGCAGCTCGGCAATCCAAGCTGGGCAGGGCACACGCTCACCGAAATCGCCTTTGCTTGGGGCTTCAACAGCGCCGCGCATTTCACGCGCACATTCCACGAGCAATTCGGCATGGCGCCGCGTGACTATCGGCGCAGTGCCTCCAACTGAGCCACGGTCGATCCCACGCCGTTTGAGCTAAAAATTGCTACCCGCGAGGGCAAGTCCCGCGCTTTCTTCTGTGGCAGCATGGTCCCTTGACGCGCGTGCCGCTTTGGCGCTGCGCTTGGTATGGGACGCATCATGGCCGACAAAGACCTGCTAGACTTGAACACGGAACTCGCGCTGCAACTCGCCGATTATTGGCACGAGATTGATTTCAACAGCGGGCGCAATGCCTCCAGCTATTATGTTCCGGAGGCCGAGTTTCACGGTCAGTTCGCGTCTTATGTGGGCGTCGACAAAATCCAGAAATTCTATGATTGGCGGCTTAACCAGGGCCCGCGTCTGTCAGTGCACAGCTTCACCAATTTCCGCGCATGGTTCACCGGACAAGACAGCGCCGAGGCCACGAACTTCCTGTTTCTCTACGCCGCCAATGGCGTGAAGGTGCTGCCCTCGCACGCGCCGATTACCATCTCGATTGCTACGGACAAATATGTGCGCGTCGATGGCCGGTGGCTCTGCACATATCGCCGCTTCGAGCATTTGTTCGAGGGCGATGTGCCGATCACCAACCCCAATCTCGATGAGAAATAAGCATGCGCAAGCATAGCAAAGTCATCATCACTTGCGCGCCAACCGGATCGATCCACACGCCATCCATGTCGCCGCATCTGCCGATCACCGCTGACGAGATTGCGCAGGCCGCCATCGGCGCCGCGGCGGCGGGCGCATCGATCCTGCATCTCCACGCCCGCAATCCGGTGGATGGCAGCCCGAGCCCCCGCTCGGCCGATTTCATGGCGTTCCTGCCGCGCATCAAGCAGGCGACCGATGCGGTCATCAACATCTCCACCGGCGGCAGCGCGGTCATGACGCTGGATGATCGGCTGGAAGGCGCCAAGGCTGCCCAGCCGGAAGTCTGCTCGCTCAACATGGGCCCGCTGATCTTCGATTTCTCCGGCGCGGCCAAGCGTGTGGAGCATTGGCAGAACGACTGGGAGCAGGCCTATGTCGAGGGTTCGCGCGGGCGGATCATGTATAATGACAATGCCTATATCGAGCGCATCATGCTGGAAGTGGGGCGCGCATTCGGCACGAAATTCGAGTTTGAATGCTATGATATCGGCCACCTCTATACGCTGGCCCATTTCGCCGATCGGGGCCTGATCGACCCGCCGTTCCTCATTCAGGGCGTGTTCGGCATTCTCGGCGGCATCGGCGCAGACCCGCGCAACCTCGCCCATATGGTGACGATTGCCGATGGGCTGTTCGGCGAGGATTATATCTTCTCGGCCTTCGCAGCAGGGCGCCATCAGATGCAATTTTGCACGCAGAGCGCGCTGCTCGGCGGCAATGTGCGCGTCGGGCTGGAGGACAGTCTCTTCATCGGGCGGGGCGAGCTGGCGACCTCCAATGCCGAGCAGGTGACGAAGATCCGCACCGTGATCGAGGCGCTGGGGCGTGACATTGCGACGCCGCAGGAAGCGCGCGAAATGCTCGGGCTTAAGGGCGGGAGCGCCGTTGCCTTCTAGATTTGCTATCACGATAATCAGTGTTGAATAAGCCCGCCCGGTCAAATGATCTGGCGGGCTTATTCATGTGTTACCCCAGCACAAAAAAGCCGGGCGTCCTTGCGGAGGCCCGGCTGGAGGTGGGAGGGAGGAGCTCTCCCCGGATCAGAACTTCACGCGCACGCCTGTGCGGAAGCGCGCGCCGAATGTGTCGAAATAGACCGGGTTGGTTGGATAGTTGGAGCCGCCAAGGCCACCACCACCCGGCGCAATCGGCGGCTTCTTGTCAAACAGATTGTCGATGGCGCCAAACACCTCGATGCTTTGCTTGTCGCTGCCAATCGGGATCGCATAGGACATTGCGAGGCCGAAATAGGTCGCTCCGTTCACGCGGTTGGTATTGATGCTGTTGCGAAGCTTCGGGTCAAAGCCTGCATCCTCCGGCCCGACCCGCTCGACATTATAGATGCCTGCGCTGATCCGGCGCATGCTGCCCGTAACGTTGAACGGCCCGCTATCATAGCTGAGGAATGCATTCACGATCCACGATGGCGCGGGGTTAAAGTTGCCGCCACCGCTCACCGGGCCTGTCTGCCCGGCATAGTCGATTGTCGGCGTTGAAGGATCGGCCTGCACCTTGAAGTCATATTGATGGTTCGCCAGCACGCGCAGGTTGAGCGCCCCGCCCCAGCCGGGCGAAATGTCCGCCATGCGCAGCGTGTAGTCGAACTCGAAATCGAGGCCGCGCACTGTGAGGCTCCCCAGGTTCACCTGCCGGGAATCGATGAACGAGATGTTCGTTGGCGTGGTGAAATTGATGCGGTCGCAGAAGAGTTTGAACTGATCGCAGAAATCCACGATCCGCTGGCCGCCCAGCGTGCTCACCGCGTCCTTGATCGCGATCTGATACCAATCGACCGACATGCGCAGGCCGGGGATGAAGCTTGGGCGGAACACGATGCCGGCGGTCGTGGTGTCGGCCTTCTCAGGCGTCAGCGCGAAGCTGCCGCCATTGAGGATCGGCGTTGGATCATCATTGCCGACGCCAGCAATGTTGGGGTTATCCACGATGCCGAGCGAGGAGCCTTCTTCCGTCGGAACCTGACGCTGAAACAGCTCGCGGAAACCGCCCGCCCGGATATCGCGCGAACGCGACCCACGCAGGCGCACACCGCCGCCAATTTCCCAGATGCCGCTCAGCTTGTAGCTCACCGCTTCGGTGGTCTTTTCCTCGCTCGTGAAGGCGTTGGAAGCCTTGTTGCGCGTCCAGCGGACAGCGCCGTTCAACTCCAGCGTTTCGAAGAAAGGACGATCGGCAAGGATGGGCACATTCACTTCGCCGAAGGTTTCGAGCACCTCGATCGAGCCGCCATAATCGAGGCCGAAGGTGAAGGCATAATCGGTGTAGTTCGGGATGTCGCCATGCGTGACATCGCCTTCTTCCTTGCGATATTCCACGCCGGTGGCAGCGCCAATCGGGCCTGCGCCAAAACCATCGAACAGGTTGCCGCTGATCGATGCCGCCGCGACATGCTGGGTGTAGAGGAAGTCCTCGATCACCGGGCGATAGGCATAGTCGATGGCGGCCTGGCTGAGATTATCCAGCCCGAACAGGTTCATCGGAACGCAGCCCTGCGCGCGCGGATTAGGATTGGCCCTGAGCAATTCGCGGCAAACGATCTGGCCGTTCGCTGGGTTCACGACCGCATCCAATCCATATTGGAACTCGGTATTAACACGCGAATAGCGGGCGGACTGGTGCCGTTTGTTGCGGCCATATTGATAATAAACGTCCCAGTTCCACCCGCTGCCGATCTCGCCGGTCAGGCCGAACACCGCGCGCCACACATCCGCCGTCACCGCGTTACGGGCCGGGATCTGCTCGTCGACATCCTTGCCGAGGCTGAACTGCGTGCCAGCCAGCAATGTGCGCAGCGAGGCTGGCAAAAAGGCATTGTCCGGCATCACGAAATAGGTGGAACGTGGCCCAGCCGTCACGCCGCTATTGGAGGCTGAGCGATGCGCGTAGGTGACTTCGGTGTAGGCCTTGATGGCGTCCGAGAGATCATATTTGCCGTAGAGATAGCCGACATAGCGCTCGACCGGCGTTTGAATGTCGGAGTCCGCATAGGTTGACTCGCCATCGCCGCCCTGACGCGGGCCGGTCTGGGCCGATTGCACATAATTGCCCGGATCATATTGGACGATGCCCTTGCCATCATCGGTGAAGCGGAAGTTGCGCGCAGCCGGTGCTGCCGGTGCGCGGTTACGCACGACGCCGCGTGCATCGTTGAACGCCTGCTTGGAATTGGGGCCGATGATGAAGTTGGGCAGGCCAAAGCCCGGGCTTCCCGGTCGATCAAAACCGGAAAGCGCGCCATTGTTCAGCACATTGTTTGCGTTGGCAAAAATATCAAAGCCTTCCGCACACCAGTCGCGCGTCAAGGCGCAGTCGCTGATGCCGTCCTTCTTCTCATATTCGCCGCCGATCACGATGTGACCCCGGCTGCCGATGTTGGTGCCATAGACCAGCGATGCATGATGCCCCTTGCCATCACCACGGAAGGTCTGGCCATAATCGACCTGACCACGCAGGCCCTGCAACTCGGTATCCAGAATGATGTTGATGACGCCTGCGATCGCATCCGAACCATAAGCAGCGGACGCGCCGCCGGTCACCGTTTCCACGCGTTTGATCATCGCGGTGGGGATGAGGTTGAGATCGATCGCGCCGCCATCCGATGTGGGCACAAAGCGACGGGAATTGACGAGCGTGAGCGTGCGCGTGCCAACATCGGGATTGAGGCCGCGCAAGTTGGCATAGGAGGCGCCCACATTCGCGCCAGCGGTGATGCCAGCCGTCGCATCGGACTGGAAAGCGGTGTTCTGCGGAATCAGCTCCACGATATCGCCCGCATTCACGATGCCGAGCTTCTCGGTCTGCTCGATGCCGAACACCGTCGCAGGGGTTGGCTCGTTGAAGGCATTGTTGCGAATGCGCGTGCCGGTGACGACGATGGAGGCATCGCTGCTCGCCGTCTCTGCTTCCTGAGCCAGCGCAGTGTGCGGCATGGCGAGCATGGCAATAGCGAGCGCGGGAATGGCGGCTCCGCTTGATATGAGGCCGAACTTTGCGCGACGACGCGCACCGGATCTGGAAATTTTCATTGCACCCTCCCTATGATGGCTTTCTGGCGAGCGGCCCCCGCGCGTGTTGCGCGATGATGAATGCCCGTCATGCTGAAGGGCGTTTGCCAGTCCGTGACTGCGAAATCTTATCCCCAGGGGCCGCGCTGTATGCTCAATTCGGCACAGTGGGTGTGGCGAGGGGGAATATCAGGAGAAATAGAATTTGAGCGCCGTGCGGCCGATCGCATCACGATGGTCAGCGTCCGGCACCCAATTGCGGAAACTGGCGAGCACGCCAGCATAGGTAACGCGCTTCTCATACCCCACGAACGGCGCATCGCTGCCCCACAGCAGTCGATCTGTGCCGACCTGCGCTAACAATTGGCTGGCAACCTGCTGCGCCAGTCCTTCCAGATCGCCGTCTGGCTCGTCCCGCCAGGCGGCAGGGCCGGGGAGGCGGAAGCCGCCGGAGAGTTTGACCCAGGTGTGCCCCTTGTCCACGGCAGCCAGCATCGCGCGAAAGCCAACGCAGTCGAGCGGAGCTTTTGGATCGGGATGGCCGAAATGGTCGATCACGATATCCACGCCGCTTTCAAGCAACGCATCCAGCACGGGCGGCAGGTTCTGGCCCTCGATTGCGACATGCACATGCCAGCCAAGGTCGCGCACCCGGCGGAAGAGCAGGCGATATTCATCGCTGCGGAAATCATCGAGTTGCTCACTACGGGCGAGTTGCAGGCGGATGCCGACAATCCCGTCTTCGCGCATCTGCTCAAGCGTGTAGCGGTCCGTGCCGGGCGGCACGATTGCCGTGCCGCGCAGGCGCTTATGCTTGCGCAGCTGCGCGATCAGATAATCATTATAGGTGCCCGAGATGCTGAGCGCGGAAATGATGGCAAAATGGATGCCATGCTCATCCAGTTGCGCGAGCAAATCCTCCGCCGTGAAGGCATAATCAGGCCGGATCCACGCGCCCTTGGCAAGCGGCATGTCGCCCGAGAAAATATGGGCATGGCAATCCACGACGGGATTGCGGGCCATGTCGGATGCTTCAGTCACGTGCCGCCCCCCTTGAGCGCTCATGCCCCACGCGGATAATCATCGGCGTTCAACACCCAGCCTGCCATGTCCGAAAAGTCGGCGCGCGGCGGTGAGAAGATGTCGATCAGCACATTGTCGCCCGGCGCGGAGGGGGCGGAGGTGTGGATGACGCGTGGCGGGATCACGCAGACCGAGGGCGCGCCGCACCGCTCATGCTCATCATCGCGCCAGTCATGCTGGTTCGCCGTCCAGGGCCAGCGCAAATGGTGCATATAGTCGCCCTCGAGCGCGAGCGAGCATTGCTCGAAATCGTCATGATGATGCGGCGAGAGCTTGGTCACATCGCGGGGACCTTGCGGCGCGAAGGCGTTGACCATGAAGGTGGTACAGCGGAAAATCTTGCCGAACCGGCCCGGCTCGTCCGGCACATCAAGGCTGTAGGTCCGCAGCTTGAGGCCATCGGCTGGCACAGGCCAGGGCGCGAAGGACGGGATGTGCGGATGAACGCCGGGATAAGCCTGCGGGTTCGAGACTTTCGCCAGCAAATCGCCAGCTTTCGCCGTGACGAGCCGGACGATCTCGCCGCCCCCTGTCACCGTAATGCGGCTGTCGCCGGGCGGGATGAAGCTGATCGTGTAGCCGCCAATCTCGTGGCGCTCGCCGTTCAACTCCAGCGTCACTGATGTGTCCTTGCCGTGCAGCAGCAGGACATATTCATCCTCCTGACCCACGCGATCGAACACCGCGCCTGCCTCGGCTTGCGAATAGGCCGTGATGAAATTCTGCCCGCGCATGAGCCAGGTCTTCACGCCCGGCGCGGTTTCCTGCGGATCGCTTGCATAGAAGCGCGCATAGGATGAGCTGCCAAATGCCGTGGATGTCGGCGCGGCGGCACCCGATGCCGTGGAGAGGCGCGAACGTGGGTCGTCTGTCTCGTACATAGTCTACTCCGCGCCCTGCGCCCTGCGGCCATCGGACCAGCGCAGAAAGGTTAGGGGCACGCGCCCACTCACCGGATTGTTGAAATGGAAGCCCATCGGGGCGATCGTGGGGTAGGGCGCGAAGGTCACGCCGCGCAGCGGACCATCGGGCGGGTATTTAGCGACAGCCTCAGGCTTGGGTCGATAGCGCTCGCTCGACCCCGGCACGATGGCCGCCCACCCGCCGGGATAATCGGCAAGCCATACATAATCGAGGTCCATGCCGTGGATTCGCCAGATGCGCCGTCTGCATGCGCTGCATCATCGGCGTGAGT
>CBIHKY010000071.1:0-17618 GCA_966205705.1 uncultured Alphaproteobacteria bacterium | reverse complement strand
TATGACCCGTAAAACCTCTCTCTCGATCCTTGGCATCGGTTTGCTCTCCCTCGGTGCAGCGGCCTTCGCGCAAACGAGCGCGCCCGCTGGTGGCCCGGGCATGCGCGCACCGGTCGATCGTGCTGGACTCCAGACCCGTCTCAATCAGCAATTCGATGCGCGTGATACGAACAAGGATGGCATGCTCTCCGTCGAGGAGCGCAAGGCGCACCGCGCGGAATCCCGCGAGCGAATGCAGGCACGCATGTTCGAGCGGCTCGATGCTGATAAAAACGGCCAGATCAGCAAAGAAGAATTTGCTGCCCGTCAGGGTGGCCCGCGTGGTGAACGTGGCGAAAAGGCAGGCAAACGTCATGGCCATCGCGGTGGCGGCATGATGATGCAGCGCCAGCTCATGTCGGAATATAAGGACAAGGCCATCCCCAAGGCCGTGTTCATCAACGCCGGACTGGCCGGGTTCGACAAGATGGATACAGATCGCGACGGCAAAATCTCTCCTGCCGAGCGTGAAGCCGCACGCAAGATGATGCGGGACCACCGGGCAATGAAGCCCGCCGCACCAACGACCTGAGTTTAAGAACGCCGCTGGCACCTGTGCTCCCACCACAGGCTGCCAGCGGCAATTTCGCGTATTCAATGCGCATAGGTTATCCCGGATAGATGGTTACAAGGATGGACGTGAGGCCCGAGCCAAGGCAAGGATTAGCCGATACTCCTGAGCAGGAAGGTCTCATCATGTCTGCCCGGCCCCATCTCCTTCTTGTCGACGATGAAGCGGCAATCCGCGAACCGCTCGCGCAATATCTCCAGCGTGCCGGATTTCGCGTGTCGGAAGCGCCCAATGCTGCTGAAGCCCGCAAAATTCTGGCCGGCAATGCCATCGAGCTTGTGGTGCTGGATATCATGATGCCGGGCGAGGATGGCCTGAGCCTTTGCCGCTCCATTCGCGAGCAAGGCGAATTGCCCGTCATCCTGCTCACTGCCCGCACAGAAGAGACCGATCGCATCGTCGGGCTGGAGATGGGCGCGGACGACTACGTCCTCAAACCCTTCTCGCCCCGCGAGCTGATCGCCCGCATCAAGACGATCCTTCGCCGCGCAGGCAATGGCGGCGCGCGGGAGACGCAAACCGCCGCATCATCCTATAAGTTCGAGGGCTGGACGCTCAGTTCAGATGACTGGACGCTCACCGGCCCGGACCAGGTGGCCATCCCACTCAGCACGGCGGACTTCCGGCTGTTGCAGGCCTTCGCCACACATCCACGGCAAGTGCTCAGCCGCGATCAATTGCTCGATCTTACGCAGGGGCGCGAAGCCCATGCCTTCGATCGCTCGATCGACAATCAGATCAGCCGCCTGCGCCGCAAGCTGGAGGATGACGCACGCTCCCCTACCCTCATCAAGACGGTGTGGGGCGGCGGCTATATGTTCAGCGCCGATGTGGTCCGCGAATGAAGCTCACGCTCGGCACATTGACCGGCTGGCTGCGCCCGCGCACCCTTGCGGGCCAGACGATCCTGGTGGTGGCAGCCTCCCTGTTCGCCGTCCAGCTCATCGGCTTTTCAGTCTATTATGTGACCCAGCGCAACCAGTGGATCACCGTCGCAGCAGCGCCTGGCGTTATCCGCATCCTTGAGGCGCTGGATCCGCGTGAAAGTCCGCAGACCCGCCAGCGGTTTCGCAGCCCGCGTAGCCTCACGATAAGCGATGCGCCGCCCCCGCAGACCGGCGAGAATTCGCCGCAAATTGCCCTGCGTGCTGCCGAACTGTTTCGGTCCGCCGGGCTCAATCCCCTCGCCGTGCGCGCGACGATTTCGCGGCTCGAGAGAGACCCTGATCGCCCCGGGGCGCGCCGCTTGCTCCCACCACCGCGCGCCAATCGCCAACCGCGCCTGCAGGTCCAGTTGAGCGTTCAAATTCAACCTGATCGATGGGCCACCGTTTACACTCGTGCAGCGCCGGTTGCGCAGCCGATTTTCCGCCAGATCGTCGTCCAGTCGCTCTTTCTCTATGGCATCGTGCTGATCCCGCTCGTCTGGTTCACCCGGCGTCTGGCTGCCCCCCTGCGTGCGCTAACCAACGCGACTGCGCGTGTCGGCACGCCTGAAGCTGCGCCGCCTGTGCCGGAAGTCGGCCCCGACGACGTCCGTCGCCTCGCCGCGTCCTTCAATCAGATGCAGGACCGTATCCGCTCCATGCTGGAGGAAAAGGACCATATGCTCGGCGCCATCGGCCATGATCTGCGCACGCCGCTCACCGCTCTGCGGGTGCGCGTGGAAACCGCCGCAGAAGGCGCTGACCGTGAGCGGATGATCGCCACCATCGATGAAATGCGCAAGATGCTGGACGATATCCTCTCGCTTGCCCGCGCCGGACGAGACCGTGAGCCGCCGCAGCGCGTCGATCTGGCGTCTTTGATCGACGCGACGCTCGATGATTTCGAGGATCTTGGCGTTCCTGTTGTCCGCAGCGACATGGCCCGCACCATCATCATCGCGCACCCACGCGCCGTGCGCCGGGCGCTCACCAACCTCATCGAGAATGCCGTGAAATATGGCGATCGCGCCCATGTTGCGCTTCGCGTGGACAAAGGCCGCGCCGTCGTCAGCGTGGCGGATGACGGCCCCGGCATCCCCGAGGACCGCATCGAGGAAATGTTCCTGCCCTTCACACGAATGGAAGGCTCGCGCAGCCGTGATACGGGCGGCACTGGCCTGGGCCTCGCCATCGTGCGGGCAATCGCATCGGCCGAAGCAGGCAGCCTGCAATTGCGCAACCGTCCTCAAGGTGGGCTCGTGGCTGAATTCTCGCTGCCGGTCGCTCCGGCAACGAGCTGACTGCGCTTTAATGCTGGTCCATCAGCCCGGTCTGGCGTGATGTGAGGTCGGTCTTGCCCGGTGGCGTCGTGGCGCTGCGCTTGGGGATGGAATCCGCATTCATGATCGTCGCGCCCTTCGGCAAGGCCGTGCCGCCAAGATCGAGCTTGCGCGCCTCCTTTGCCAGTGCCGCGCGCTGATCCCGCACCATCACTTTGCGGTCAACGACCCTTTCCTCGTCGGTTTTTGGCGCCTTCACGGGCGCCACTGCCGAAGACGAGCCAGCCAGTGGCCCCATCGCGCTTTGCAGCTCTTTGGTCCAGGCGAGGATCACGGACATGCGGCGGTTACGCGGATCATAGCGATCGCCCGCAATGAACGGCTCGCGATCAGCGACACCCTCGATCCGCATGAACCGCTCGCCCTTGATGCCACCTTGCGCAAGCACGGCGCGGGTGGATTCAGCGCGTGATGATGAGAGCAGCCAATTATTCATGTTCCGGCCCGCCGTGTAGGGCAGCGCATCTGTATGGCCGCGCACGAACACATCGTTCGGCACCTGCGCGACAACCTCAGCCACTTGCGAGAGCAGTGCACGCGCCTCAGGCACAAGCTGGTCCGTGCCGATCTTGAACATCGCGAAATCGGCTTCATCCACCAGATCGATCCGCAAGCCTTCGCGCGTCTCGGTGAACTTCACATGCTTTTTGAGCCGCTGCAGCGCCTTGGTCTGCGCAAGCTTCTGCTCCAGCTCGCGCTTCAATTTCTCGAACTTCTGGCGGTCCTTATTCTTCATGTCCTCGCCACCAACGTCAGCCGTGCCGGTTGCGTCGCGTGGAATGGTGATCGCCAGATTGCCCTGCCCGCCCGTGGTGGGATGGTTCTCCTTGGCGACAAGGCTGTCACCGCCGAACATGCCGTTCGAACCAGCGCTGTCCATCTTCATCTGCACAAGCGTCGGCGTGAAATAGTCGGCCAGCCCCTTGCGCTGCTTCTCGGTCGTCGCGCCAAGCAGCCACATGAGCAGGAAGAACGCCATCATTGCCGTCACGAAGTCGGCATACGCCACTTTCCAGGCGCCACCATGATGGCCGCCATGGCCCTCCACGATGATCTTCTTGACGATGATCGGCCGCAGTTCCGGCTCATTCGCGCGTTTTTTGGGAGGCTGTGCCATGCTTATGCCTTAGCGTCCGCGCATACCGTCGAACACTTCGGCAAAGGCCGGCTGGTTCGCATGACTGAGGTTAGAGCGCGCGGCTTCGATCACCAGCGGCTGCGGATGGCCGTGGAGCGACGCAATGATGATCTGCTTCACCACCTGAAAGATCGTTGCATCAGCCTCGATCACCTGACGGCAGCGGTTCGCGAACGGACCAACCATGCCATAGGCAAGCAACACGCCAAGGAACGTGCCCACGAGTGCCGAGCCGATCATGCCGCCCAGAATTTCCGGCGGCTTGTCGATCGAGCCCATCGTCTTCACCACGCCAAGCACGGCGGCGACGATGCCGAGCGCCGGCAGCGCATCTGCCAGGCCCTGCAGATTGTCCGCTGGGCGAATAGCCTCATGGTGATGCGTCTTGAGCGCATTATCCATCACATCCTCAACGGCATGCGGATCGAGCGTACCGGAAGACACCACAACGAGGCGCAGCGTATCGCTGATCAGGTGGACGAGCGCGCTATCCTTGAGCAGGCGCGGATATTCGGCAAAGATCGCAGAGGATTTCGGATCTTCGATGTGCGGCTCGACAGCCACCGGCCCTTCGACCCGCAACGTCTTCATCAGCTTGCTGACGAGGAAGATGCAGTCGAGATAATCCTGCTTTTTATATTGGGGTCCTTTGAAGACCTTCGCGACACCGCCGCCCAGCGCCTTGAGGTCTGCGCCGGAGTTGCCGATGATCAGTGCGCCAATCGCTGCGCCACCGATGATGAGCATTTCGTGCGGCAAAGCATGCAGCACTGGCCCAATGTCACCGCCGGTGAGCATGAACCCGCCAAACACCATGACCAACAAGACGACGAGACCGATACCTGCGAACATTATGATCCCCGATTATTCTGGATAAGCCCGAACCAAGCTGGTCCGGCCCCCTCAATTCCTCTTGTAGAACGGCACCACTGAAACAGGGTTTAGGGTTAAGGTTAGCGAGAGGTGAAAATGGCTAAAAACTTAGATTTTTCAGAGCCAAGACGCCCTGGCCTGCAAATAAAATTCGATGTTCAGCTCAGCAGATCGAACAGCGACTGCTTGCTGATCCGCGCGAACGCGACCTGCGCAGCTTCGAGCGTCAGCAGCTTGTTCTGCAGCTTGGTCACGGTCTCGGTGAGGTCGGTATCTTCCAATGCGGAGCGCTGCTCCTTCAATGTCAAATTCACATCGGTCAGGCGGTCGCCAATATTCTCAAGCCGCTGCGAGCGCACGCCCTGCAAGGACTGGTTGACGATCACATGGTCAAGCGCGGTCCGCGAATCTGCCAGTGCGGCTGTCCGGTCTGCATCCGTGCCGGTGCGGACGGCAGCGATCGTATCGGCCAGCACCTGATCGAGCGAGCGCGTTCCAACAGCATTGTCCATGATTGCTGAACGGGTGGGCGCCGCTTCGGCAGTCAGCCCCACGCCGAGCGGAATTTTTATCGAGTCCGGCGCATCGAACACGGGCGACCCCTGATAATCCTTCTGATTGATGAGGTCATTCACCGAGGTGCGAATGCCTTCCAGCTCCAGTGCAATTGCATCGCGGCCCGGCGATCCATTCGCAGTGGATGTCGAGGAAATGACCAGCTCGGTCACGCGGCTCATCAGACTATTGATCTCGTCGAGATTGGATGTCGCCTTTGACGCGCGCGAATCGGCGTAAGTAAGATTATCCTTCCAGGCCGAAGCGACAGCTTGTTGACGCCCGATCTGGGAAATCTGCACCCAGTCATGCGGATTGTCCGACGCCTGGCTGATCTTGCTGCCAGTCGAAATCTTGGTTTGCTCGGTCGCAATCTCTTGCGCCAGGCGCTGCTGACGCTGGATCTCGGCATTGAGGGACTGGGTGGTGATGAAAACCATGTTCTAAATCCTCATGCGCAATCAGAAGATCGCGAAGATGCTATTAATAATTTCGCGGGAAACCTGGATGACCCGTGCCGATGCCTGATAGGCCTGCTGCAAGCGCATCAGGTCCGCCGCTTCCCGGTCCAGATTGACGCCAACCACTTCGGCGCGCGCCTGCTGTGCCATGAGATCGCGATTGGTGGCTGCGCTGAGCTGCGATTTTGCCGCACTGGTCACCGCGCCATGATCGGCGATCACAGCGGTCCAGTCATTTTCGATCGAACTATTGCCACGCAGTCCGCTGATGGCGAGAAAATTGCCGTTCAACACGCCGGTTGATGAATAGCCCGCGACCAAAGCTGGATTGGTGATCGCGACCGAAATTTCGCCAGCATTGGCGCCTATTGTGAGCATTGCCGTGCCAGCGACACCGGGCGTCGAGAAACCCTGCGTGTGCCAGTTATTCACTTCCGTCACATAGCGGGTGGCCATCGTGTCGAGCGCATCGATCCGGTCTTTGACGATGGTCGCGCTGGACGCATATCCGCCAAGGGAGCCGCCCTGCGGTGCCGCCAGCGCATTGCCGCCAGCGATGCCAAAGGTAAGCAAGCCGTCACTGCTTTGCGCGACGGTGACTGTCTTTGCGGCATTATGCTGCACGAGCGTTTCGCCGCCATATTCCACATTGGCAGCACCATTCGCGCCGAAGGTCACTTGCACGTCGAGCCGTGAAACGACTTCATGCAGTGCGAGATCGCGCGAATCCATCAGGCTGGCATGCGCCGCCGTGCCTTCCGCGACGCGGCGCAGACCGTCATTGGCATTGGCCAGCTGCTGCAAAGCGTCGTTCAGAGCGACAACATCATTTTTGACGCCAGAGCCAATCGCCGAGCGGATCGTGGTGAGATCGCCCCTGCTCTGCTGGAAGGCGGTGTTCACCTGCTCGAACGAAAACAGCACATCGGCGCGCAAGGTCGTATCGGTGGGGTTGGACGCCAGCCGCTCGACCGAGGCGAACATGGCGCTCATCCGCTGGCCGACGCCCAGCTTGGTGTCGTTGAGTGCGGTCTGGATATCGTTCATCCAGCGCGCGCGCTGGTCAGCCATGCCAAGGCCGTTGGCCGTCGTCCGTGCGGCTGCATCGAGATAAGTATCCGAGGCGCGGACGACCGATTTGGTCTCGACCCCGTGGAAATCGGAATTGGAGCGGTAGAAGATCAGCGGCGCGCTGCTCGCGGCGGACTCGCCAAGCGCGACTGTACGCCGGCTGTAGCCCGGCGTTTCCGCGTTCGAGATATTGTCCGCAATCGCGCCCATCGCTGCCTGATAGGCGCGGGTGCCCGATGCGCCGATGGAGAGAAGATCGCTCATGGCTTGCGATCAAGCTGCTGGAGGATGAGATCGGCAATGCCAAGGCCACCCTTTTTGGCGAGATCGTCCGCCATATTGGCGTCGGACATTTCACGAAACTGATCGACACCGCTGCCCCCGGCAAGGTCTTCGCCAAGGCTTGCCTGCCTCATGGTGCCCAGCATCTTGCGGGTGAAGATCGCCTCGAAGGATTTGGCAACCTGCGCCAGCGCCTCACGATCGGGGTTGCTGGCCGCGACCGGCTTTTCCTGCGTCGCAAGCCTGGCTGCCGTGAAAGCGCCGAATGAAGCGGGTGCGGAGATCTGCGTCATATAATTTCCAGTTCCGCTTTCATGGCGCCAGCCTGCTTGAGCGCACCCAATATCTCCAGAAGATCCGAAGGGGACGCGCCAACGGCATTCACCGCCTTCACAATATCGGCCAGAGACGCTCCACCTTTAAAAAGAAACATGGGTTTCTTTTCCTGCTCGACCGTAATCGCGCTGGAAGGCTCGACTGCCGTCTCGCCGCGCGAGAAGGGCGCGGGCTGAATGATGCGGGGCGATTCCTGCACGGTGACGGTCATTTTGCCGTGGCTGACAGCCGCCGGCGTGATGATAACCGAGCCATTGATGACGACGGTGCCGGTGCGAGCATTCACGATGACGCGCGCTGGAGGATCGGCAGGCGTGACCTCGATATTCTCGATCAGCCCCATCATCATGATCCGGGTCTCAGCCCCCATAGGCGCATTGATGGCGATGGACACGCCGTCCATTGCGCGGGCGCGCTGGTCGCGGAATGTCAGGTTGATGGCATCGGCAACCCGCAGCGCCGTCGTGAGATCGGCCTCGGCAAGGTTGAAGGTCAAAGCCGGGCTGGTATCGAAACCCGTCGCAACTGCGCGCTCGACCGATGCACCGCTCGGGATGCGACCGGCAGACGGCACGTTGACAGAAAGCTGCGAGCCATCCGCACCAGTTACGCCAAGGCCACCCACAGCAAGATTGCCCTGCGCCATCGCATAAATCTCGCCGTCAGCACCCCGCATAGGCGTGAGCACCAGTGTGCCGCCACGCAGCGACTTGGACTTGCCGAGCGCCGATACGGTGACATCGAGACGCTGACCGGGCTTGGCGAAGGCCGGTAGCTCCGCCGTCACCAGCACGGCAGCGGCGTTTTTGAGCGATGGGTTCACGCCCGGTGGCAAAGTGAGGCCAAAGCGCGAGACCACGCCCTTAACGCCCTGCGTTGCATAATCGAGGCTGTCATCGCCCGTGCCTGCAAGGCCAACGACAACGCCATAGCCGGTGAGCTGGTTGGATCGGAGCCCCTCGAACGTGCCGATATCCTTGATGCGGTGGGCAGACGCGCCCGTCGCAATGCCAAGCAGCAAAGCGACGGCAGCGAATGCGCGGATCAAACTAAAGTGGCGGGCCATGAAATATCGCTCCGTCAGAAAGGACTGACTGCGGAGAAGAAACGCTGCAACCAGCCCTGACGGCTGGCGCGGGCGATCTCACCCTTGCCGGTATATGTGATCCGCGCATCTGCGACGCGGGTCGAAAGCACGCGATTGTCCGGGCCGACATCGGCCTGACGCACGAGGCCGGAAATCTGCACATATTCATCGCCGCGATTGAGCGTCAGCGCCTTCTGCCCGCGCACGAGCATGGTGCCGTTGGGCTGAACCTTGGCGACAGTCACGGTGATCTCGCCGGAAAGCGCATTGGACTGAGCGGCATCGCCCTTGCCCTTGAAGCCCTGCCCGCCGCCTGCGCCAATATCACTGGCGCTGAACAGCTTGCTGAACGGGCCGGTGCTTGGCGGAGACAGGCTGATGCTGCCCTGACGATCCGTATTGGCGCTGTTGGTCTTGCTGGCTTGCGTGCGCTCGACCAGCAGGATCGTGATGATATCGCCGACATTGGCAGCGCGTGCGCCGTTGGTCAGCGAGGAATAGCCTGCGCTTGCCTGAAAGATCGCACCATTTGCGCGCGGCGGCGCCACGGGCGCTTCCGATCCCGAATAGGTGACCTGATAGGCAGGGTCGGCCAGCGGGTCGGTCTTTTTGCCGAACAGGCCAGCCGATGCTGGGCCGGTGACACCGAGCGCGATGAGCGCGGAGAGTGTGATGAGCGTCTTCATGATCAAAGCTGCTGATTGACGTACTGGAGCATCTCGTCGCTCGCCTTGATCATCTTCGAGGCGATCTCGTAAGCGCGCTGCGTCTCGATCATGTCGACAAGCTCCTCGACGGTGTTGACGTTCGATTGCTCAAGCGCGCCCTGCCGGATGGTGCCGCGCCCTTCCAGACCAGCCGCGCCGACCTGCGGCGCGCCGGAGGCGGCGGACTCAACCAAAAGATTGCCGCCGATCGCCTGAAGCCCCGCCGGATTGATGAAGCGCGCCGTCTCGATCGTGCCGAGATTGACCGGATCGGTCTGCCCCGCGACTGTCGCGGAGACTGTGCCATCATTGCCGATCTTGACCGAGCTCACACCTTCAGGAAGCTGGATCTGCGGGGTGAGCGGCAAGCCGTCCGGCGACACCAGAAGCCCCTCGGCATTAGTTTTGAAATTGCCTGCACGGGTATAACCAATCGTGCCATCGGGTCGCTCAAGCTGGAAGAAGCCTGCGCCCTCGATCGCGAGATCATAGCTGTTGCCGGTCGTGTTCATCGTGCCTTGCGTGTCGATCCGCTCGGTGCCGGTGAGCTGCACGCCCGAACCAAGGTTCAGGCCGATGGCGAGCTTGTTCTGGCTATCCGCCTGACTGCCCGCAGCGATCACCTGCTGATAGGCAAGGGTCTCGAAATTCGCGCGATCACGCTTGAAGCCGGTCGTGTTCACGTTCGCCAGATTATTGGCGATGACGCGCATTTTCACGTCCTGGGCATCAAGGCCGGTCCGCGCAACATGGAGAGCACTGGTCGTCATGGGTCTGGTCCTTACCTATCTTCAGCCGTCGATACGCATCAGGCTGGCGCCCGCGGAATCGATGTCCTTTGCCGTGTCGATCATCTTGATCTGCTGCTCCCACGCCCGGCTCGCCTCGATCATCTGAACGAGCGCCGTCGTGGCGTTCACATTGGAGCCTTCCAGCGCGCCAGCGGTGACGCTCGCCATCGGATCCTGCGGCAAGGCGCCGCCATTCACTTCGCGGAACAACGTGTCCGTCGACTTCGCGATGGTGGAGCCCTTGGCGTTGGCGAGCTTGATCGTATCCACCAGCTGCGGCTGATCGATCTGGCCACCCTGAGGCACGATCCAGATGCCGCCATCCTTGGCGATGTTCACGCTGTCGGCGGGCGGCAATGTGATCGGGCCGCCCTCCCCCAGCACCGGATTGCCATCGCCTGTGGTGAGCAAGCCGCTCTCATTGAGCTTCAGGTCGCCACGGCGGGTATAGGCTTCCGACCCATCGCTCGCCTGCACGGCAATCAGCGCGTCGCCATCAACGGCGATATCGAGCGGATTGCCGGTCTGCACGACCGTGCCCGTCTTCATGTCCGCAGCAACCACTTGTCCCACCTGCTCGGCGCGGCTCTGGAAAGTGCCTCCGCCGACCCAGCGCGTGGAGGCATTGACGATCTCGGCGCGAAAGCCTGCCGTATTGGTATTTGCGAGATTGTTCGCAACTGCCGTCTGGCGGGCCATCGTGCCGCGCATCGCGGTGCGGGCCACATCAATGAGACGATCCATAGTCTAGTTCCCCGTGTGTCGAGCCAGGCTCAGGTGCGCAGGTTCACGATGGCCTGCGTCATGGTGGACGCCGTCTCGATCGCCTTGGCATTGGCCTGGAAGTTGCGCTGTGCGGAGATGAGCGCCACCAGCTCCTCGGTGATGTCCACGTTGGAGCGCTCCAGCGTGCCCGAGCGGATTGCGCCAGCAGAGCCGGTGTTGGCCGCGCCATAAGTCGCAGCGCCGCTCTCGCCCGTGGCAACCCAATGCGCATCGCCGGACTGGTTGAGGCCATCTTGCGCCGGGAAGCCTGCCATCGCGACAACGCCCAGATTTTGCACGGAGCCGTCCGCATAAGTCGCGGAAACCACGCCCTTGCCGGAGATGGCGACCGACGCCAGCGGATTGGCGGCGTTGTTCGGGTCCCCGGTTGGAATCACGAGATCGCTGAGGTCGCCAGCGGTCGTGCCGGTTGGCGTGCCATTACCCTGAGGGAGCGTTGGCAAAACCTGCAGGCGCGCACCCGTCATGTCGATCACGTTGCGATCCTTATCCATCGTGAAGGCGCCTGCTCGTGTGTAGCTGATGCTGCCACCGGCCCCGGCGCCCTTCACTGTGAAGAAGCCTTCACCCGTGATCGCGAGATCGAGCGTCTTGTCGGTCGTCTCCAGCGTGCCTTGCGTGAACTGCTGGTTGATGCCGGCAAGGCGCACACCATTGCCGCCTGCGCCAACGCCACCGGCGGCAAAGATATCGCCGAACATCGCCTTGCTCTTCTTGAAAGCCTGCGAGGAGACGTTGGCAACATTGTTGGCGACCACGCCAAGGTCAGTCTGTGCGCCCTTGAGGCCCGAGAGAGAGATATAAAAAGACATAAGAGCTACTCCTTTTCAGGTGATGTGATCAGCCGAGACGCAGCGCGTCGCTCGGCGAGAAATTTCCAAGGGCGGTGATCAGCTTGGCGTCCGTGCCGCTGGCGGGCGATTGGACAGCGGCAATGCTGGCCCAGGTGGCGACGGCGGTTGGCGTTGTGCCGCGCACCTTCACCTGCAGCGCTTCACCGCCGACAAGAGCGCCTGCCTCATCGCGCCCATCCCAGAAGAATGGCACAGAGCCTGTCGCCTGTGGCCCCATCTCCAGCGTTTTCACGACAGCGCCTTTGGCATCGACGAGATCGATGGAGACATTGGAGGCGCCCGTGCCAAGCGCGAGCTCGCCTGCATAAGCGCCGGTGCGGTCTGGCGTGGCGATATTGCTCTTGACCAGCATCGATTTGCCGATCCAGCCCGCCGCATCGGAGAGACGCACGCCGGACACGGAGTCCGAGATATTGGTCAGCAGCTTGTTCGATTCCGCCTGCGAGGACAGCGAGGAGAATTGCGCCATCTGCGCGACCATCTGGCTGTTATCCATTGGCGCAAACGGATCCTGATATTGCATCTGCTTGGTCAGCAGCGTCAGGAAGCCATTCATATCAATGGCAGCGTTGGACTTCTTCGTCGTCTCGGCCAGCGCATTATTGTTGACGGACGTGTTGGCGTCCACCGTCCACGGACTGGAGGTCGTTACGGTCGTCATTTGCCGAGCCTTATCGTTTCGAGGATCAGGGATTTTGCGGTCTGCATGACCTGCACATTATTTTGATACATGCGCGCGCTCTCGACCATTTCGACAAGCTCGGCGCTGGTATCGACACCGGCATCCCACACATCGCCATTGGTATCGGCGAGCGGATGGCCCGGGTCGTGACGCTTTGTTGCCTGGGTGTCTGACGTGACGACGCGATCCACTTTCACGCTCGCAACACCGGGCTTTTCAACCACGGTGGAGAAAACCGGACGGATCGCGCGATAGGCACTGCCCTCGCTGCTGGAGACCGAACCTGCGTTTGCAAGGTTGGAAGCGGTTGCGTTCAAGCGCACGAGCTGCGCGGACATGGCGCGACCGGCGATATCGAAAACCGTCATGGGTTTGTCGGCCATGCTTATTCTCCCCTCAACGCGCGCGTGATGGTGTTAAGCCGACCTTCGAGGAAGGAGAGCGTCGTGCGATATTTGACGGCATTTTCGGCGAAGAGCGTCTGCTCGGTCGACATCTCGACAGTATTGCCATCGGCGCTCGGCTGGAGCGGCGTGCGATAGCCCATCGCCGTTTCCAGCGCGCCAGCGACCGTGCCTTGCTGGCTGGTCGCCGTGGCAAGCGCCTTATCGAAATCAATGTCCCGCGCCTTGTAACCGGGCGTGGAGGCATTGGCGATATTCGAGGCGATCAGCTCCAGACGCTGCGAGCGCAACGTGAGGGCTTTGCCATGAATGCCGAACAATGCGTCGTCGAACGACATTTTTTTCGCACCTTCCCTTAAAGTCTCCGAACCTGGGTCGTTCTGACCGGATGAGTTGGTCCGGATCAGGCATACCCATGCCCGCAGGTCATTATCTGCAAATGCCGTGCCAACATGTGAGACCGGCGGGGGCCGGGACGGAAACATGAGGATTTCTGCGCCTTTGGAGGGCGTGGACGGCAGGGGCGGCAAACTATTGCCGGTCGACGGCAGCATTTTGCCGGTCGCATTTTGATGATGGGGGACGATCAGCGACCATGATGGACATTATCGGCCATATCCTTGCTCCAGTGCCGATTTTGCTCGTGGGCATCGGCGCCGGATTGATCGCGCTTGCGCAATCTGGGGTCCACACGGCGACAGGCGCTGCTGCGTCCCTTGTGCCGCTCCTGCGCGCACGGCCGGATGACGAGCGGGATAGCGCTCGCGCTCTGCTCTACCGTATCGAGGCTGTCGCGGAGCTGCGGGGCCTAGCCCGTACTGACCGCGTGCAGACTTCGCATCCCTTCATATCCCAAGCCCTCACAACGCTCGCAAACTCAAGCGACGTCGAGCATTTCTCGCTATGGATCAATCAGGCGCTGGATGATCGCCGCGCCCGCCACGCGCGCGTCATCGCGTTCTGGAACGCGCTGGCCGATGCCGCCCCGGCTGTGGGCATGGCCGGCACGATCGTCGGCCTCATCGGCATGTTCGCTAATATGAATGACCCCGCCACGATTGGCCCATTCATGGCGCTGGCGCTGATGACAACGCTGCACGGCCTCGTCCTCGCCAATGCCATCGCTGGCCCCATTGCCAACCGCCTTTCGAGCCTGTCTGAGCAGGAGATTGCGTGGCAACAGGCGCTGGCCGATCGCATGATCGCCATTGCGCGGCGCGAGCCTGCCCTGCTCCGCAAAGTCACGCATCGGGAAGCGGCATGATTGCTCGCCAAGTCAGCCCTGGCCGCCCACGTCAGCATCGCGCACGTTGGGCACTGAGTTTCGCCGATCTGTGCCTGCTGTTGCTGGCCTTTTTCGCGCTGCTGCAAGCCAATCAAAGCACGCGGGATCAAACGCTTGCGGGCATCGGCAATTATTTCGGCGCGATCCAGTCAAATCATCAGGCTGATCTTGCAGCGCTTGATTTGTTCGAGCCGGGTGAAGCTTTGCTCAGCCCTTCAGGTCGCGCCCAATTGCTCAAAGCCGCGCAGCCCTTCGCGCAATCGAAGCTGACGATCCATATCCAGTCCATCGGCATTGATGGCGGCGAACGGCGCTTTGATGCATGGGATCTCGCCGCCGCACGGCTTGGCGCTGTCGCACGGGCGCTCGTGGACGCAGGCATTCCCGCCTCCCGCCTGCGCATTGCAGGCCTTGCCGAAAAGCCGGACGCATCGGCCCCCGGCAAGCAGATCATCAGGATCGCGGAAACGCCCAATTCGACGCAATAAAGCCAGTTGGCACGGACATTGCTGCATGACCCTCATGCACGCATCGGAGTTTCCAACCGTGATCATGATCTCAACCATTGCAAGAAGCCGTCTGCTGATGGCGCCTTTGCTCATGCTGGCCGCCATGCTGCTCAGCAGCTTCGCGACACCCGCAAACGCCCAGAACTTCGAGAATCTGGACCGGCTGGACAGTCTCGTCGCAGCAAGTGTTGGCGCCAATCGCGGCGAACCGGGCGGCCCTGTTGCGCCGATCGATCGTCGTCTGCGCCTCGCGTCATGCCCGCAGCCTCCCATCGTTGAGCCGGTAAAAATGAACGCGGCAACGGTCTCTTGTGCCAGCATCGGCTGGCGGATCAGGGTGCCGCTGGCCATGAGCGGACAGGCTCCGACGCCCCGCAATACCGCCGAATCTAGCGCGCCGTCCGCCGCCCCAAGCCACGCTGTCGTGGTGAAAAAAGGCGATCCGGTTCAGCTGCTTGCCGGTAACACCAGCTTCACCATCTCGCGGATGATGATTGCCGATGAGGATGGCGCCGTTGGTGCATGGATCCGCGTGCGGGAGGACAGCCGCGCAACGCCCGTCACGGCGCGTGTAGAAAGTTCTGGCATTGTTCGTATTCCGTCTATTTAAACTTTCTTGACCCAGTCCGTATATAGAGCGGATTGGACAGAAGGGATGATGCGATGATTAAGTCTGTTGGCCAGGCGTCGAGCGCCGCAGTCGAGGCAGCCAAGCTGCGCGAGACCGCGCAGTCACGCCCAGCGCCCGCGATCAGCGCGGATGCGGCTCCGGCGAAAGCTGAAACCATATCCACCCCCGCCGCGCGGATGGCAGCGCAAGGTGCGCCTGTCGATCTTGCGCGGGTCACTCGCGTGAAGCAGGCCATTGCATCGGGCAATTACCCGGTCGATCCAGACAAGATCGCCGAGAAAATGCTGGATCTTGATCTGCCTCCCGCCAAGCATTGAAAGGCGCAGCGCTATGTCGCTCGCAATCGTCGAAAAATTCGCAGCCGCCAGTGGTGAGCTTCACGTCGCGATGAAAGCGGCGGATGTTGCGCAGATCGAGAATGCCATCACCGCATTCCGCACCTCGCTGGATGCCGTGCAAGGCGTGGAAAATTGGGAAGCAACGCCCGATCTGAAGGCGCGCTGCTCGGAAATCATCGGGCAACTGGATTCCTCACGGATGCTTGCGCGTCTGCTTGGCGACGTGACCGGCCAAATCCACAGCGCCCGCGCCGCCAATGACATGAACCTGCAACAGCCGCTTTACAGCCCGCCGCGCTGAACACCCAATCGCCAAGCTGATTGCAAGCCGCGCCTGTCCTGTTCGACAGCGCGGCTTTTCCATTTTTGGCACGCTTCTTGCTGTTTGATCCCTGATATCAACACGGGATGAACACGCCGCAATGTCCGCATTCAATGGACTGACAGTCAAAGCGCTCCCCGGCTCGCAAGGCCGGGTGACGCAGGCGATTGCATCGGCCAGTCAGCGGACGGGCGTCGATTTCAAATATTTGATGGGTCAGGCGCAGATCGAAAGCGCGATGGACCCGAGCGCCCGTGCGCGCACATCCAGCGCGACCGGCCTTTATCAATTCATCGATCAAAGCTGGCTCGCCGTCGTCAATGATCATGGCTCGAAATATGGCATCGACTGGGCCTCCAACGCCATCGAGCGTGGCAGCAACGGGCGCTACTTCGTCGCCGACCCCAATATGCGCCAGCAGATCCTCGAACTGCGCAACCATCCCGAGACGGCATCGGCAATGGCCGCCGAGCTCGCCACGGATAATCGCAATTTTCTGGAACAGCGCACGGGCCGGGTAGCAGAGCCTGTTGACCTGTATCTCGCGCATTTCCTTGGAGCGGGCGGCGCAGCAAAGTTCCTGACCAGCATGTCGCAATCGCCAGACACGCCCGCCGCAGCGCTTTTCCCCGCCGCAGCGCGCGCAAACGCCTCCGTCTTTTATGATGGCCAGGGCAATGCCCGCAGCCTCGCCGATGTGCGCAGCAATTTCGAGCGCAAGCTTTCCAATGGTGTGCAGAGCGCTGGCCTCAACGCATCGGGCATGGGTGGCGGATCAGGCGGCATCCCGGATGGCGCGCAAATGGTGCAGCCTGCCGATTATGTTCGCATCGAGCATGAGCGGCTGAACATGTCGCAATCGTTCGCCGAGAAGCAGCCTTACTCGGAACTCGCTCCCCGCGCCGAAACCGCGCGGCTCGCCTACCTCATGCTTGCGACCTTCGGAAGGTAATCGATCAATATGACTCGCAGCGACGTTAACGGCAATATCTGGATGAACACCGCCAAGGGCGCGGTGTTGCCAATCGCGATTCTGCTCCTCGTCATGTTCATGATGGTGCCGGTGCCCGTGCTGATGCTGGACATCGGCTTCATCGCCAACATCATGATCAGCCTTGCCGTGCTGATGATCTCGCTCAACGCGCGCAAACCGCTCGATTTTTCCAGCTTCCCCACCGTGCTGCTACTCGCCACCTTGCTGCGCCTCGCGCTTAACGTCGCCTCCACGCGCATCGTGCTAGTGAACGGCCACACCGGCTCGGATTCGGCAGGCCATGTCATCGAGGCGTTCGGCAATTTCATGATCGGCGGCGATTATGTCGTCGGCATCTTCGTTTTCGCCATCCTGATGATCATCAACCTCGTCGTGATCACCAAGGGTGCAGGGCGCGTGTCCGAAGTTTCGGCCCGCTTCACACTGGATGCTCTGCCCGGCAAGCAGATGGCCATCGATGCCGACTTGAACGCAGGACTGCTCACGGCTGAGGAAGCGCGCGCCCGCCGTCAGGAAGTCGCGACCGAAGCTGATTTCTACGGCTCGATGGATGGTGCGTCTAAGTTCGTGAAGGGCGATGCCATTGCCGGCATACTCATTCTTGTCATCAACATCGTCGGCGGCATCATCCTGGGC
>CBIHKY010000070.1:0-18389 GCA_966205705.1 uncultured Alphaproteobacteria bacterium | reverse complement strand
CCCGCCAGCAGCACGATATCGTCCGGCCCGGCCTGCGCAATCGCCGCCGCAATCGCATCACGCCGACCGCCAATCTCCACCGCATCCTTGGCGCCCGCCATGATCGCTGCGCGGATCACCGGTGGCTCTTCACCGCGCGGATTGTCATCGGTCACGATCACGACATCGCTCAATTCGCTGGCCACTTCGCCCATGAGCGGACGCTTGCCCGCATCCCGGTCGCCACCAGCGCCAAACAGCGTAATGAGTCGGCCTCGCGTGTGCGGCCGCAGCGCCTCGATGGCCGCGCGCAACCCATCAGGCGTGTGCGCATAATCGACGTAGACCGGCGCGCCTGCCTTGGTAATCACAGCCCGCTCCAGCCGTCCGCGCACCGGCTGCACCCGCGCGAGCAGGGCCAGCACCTGCTTGAGATCCCCGTCTGTCGCCACCACTAGCCCGGCAGCCGTCAGCGCGTTTGCCGCCTGATAAGCGCCGATCAGCGGCAAATTCACCTTATGCGTCGCGCCCTCGGCCTCGATCACCAGCGTCTGGCCAAGCTGTGTCGGCTCGCGGCTCACCAGCCGCAACGCCTCGCCCTGCTCGCCCACAGTCATGATGTTAAGCCCGCGCGCCTTGGCATGGCCGATCACCTCACTCGAGCGCGGATCATCGGCCCAGATGACAACCGTGCCGTCGCTGGAAACAGCCTCATCGATCAGCCGCATCTTGGCCGCGAAATAATGGTCCATCGTGCCATGATAATCGAGATGATCGCGGCTGAGATTTGTGAACGCCACGGCCGACACACGCGGCCCCTCGGAGCGATATTGGGCAAGGCCGTGGCTCGAAGCCTCATAGGCGACATGATTGACGCCTTCCTTCACCAGCCCTGCCAGATTGGTGAGGAACGTCACGATATCCGGTGTCGTCAGCCCCGTGGACACCTGATCCACCGCCGTCGTGATGCCGAGCGTGCCGATGGACGCGCTATTATGCCCCATCATTCGCCAGATCTGCCGCGTGAGTTCAACCGTGGAGGTCTTGCCGTTCGTGCCCGTCACCGCCACCAGCGCTTGCGGATATGGCCCATAAAATCCTGCCGCCAGGCTCGCGAACAGCCGCCGTGGCTCATCGGATGCGAAATGCGGCACGCCCTCGACCCGCGCATCCGGCGCAGCGACCACCGCAATCGCACCCGCCGCGATGGCCGCCGCGATATAATCCTCGCCATTCACCCGCGCACCGCGAAAGGCGCCAAACACCGTGCCCGGCGACACTTTGCGATGATCAATCGCAAAGCCAGTCACTTCATGATCCCGTGCGGGATCGACATGGTCGGGTCCTAGCGCTGAAAGACGCATCATTCGCTCTCCATGTCCCCTTCGACGAGGGGCTTCAACTCGGAAATATCCACATCGCGTGATGCTTCCGGGAACACACCGAGCAACGGCCCTGCCCGTGAGACGAATGCCTTCACAACGGGTGCAGCGGTGTAAGCGGCGGTGCGGATGCCGGGGAAGCGCGCGCTGCCCTGCGGCTCATCCATCATCACCAGCACCACATAGCGAGGCGATTCCATCGGGAAGGCCGCAGCGAAGGTGGAAACGAGCGAGCGCTTGGCATAGCCGCCATCCTTGGGCTTTTCCGCCGTGCCGGTCTTTCCGCCCACGCGATAGCCCTCGGCGTCGGCATTGCGGCCGGTGCCGGTCTGCACGATCATCCGCAGCAGCTGGCGCATCTTGGCGCTCGTCTGCTCGGAGAAGATGCGCCGCGTCTCAACCTTGTCGCCAGGCTTGCGCTTGATCACAGTGGTGGGGTGCCACACCCCGCCATTCACCAGCGCGGCATAGGCGCTCGCTAGATGCATGGGCGTTACCGCGATGCCATGTCCGTAGGCCGTGGTCATGATGGTGGTGCGATACCATTTGGTCGGGAACAGCGTGTTCGCCTGCTCGCGCAAATCGATCGTGGCAGGCCGATCGAATTCGAGCGCACGATAGGCAGCTTCGAGCGGCTTCTGCCCCATCTCGTCAGCGATGCGCGCCGTCACGATATTGCTGGAATGAACCAGTGCCTCGGGCACCGTCAGCCAGCGGCCAAGTGGATGATCATCCTTGATCGAATAGCGGCCCACTTGCAGCGGCGCCGTCGCATCATAGCGTTTGGTCATGCTCACGATCACGCCCGCATCCATCGCGATGGCAAAGGAAAGCGGCTTGAAGGTGGAGCCCAGCTCATACAGCGCCTGCACGGCCCGGTTGCAGCGCGGGGACATGTCGCACGTCACTTTGCCAGCCCGCATCTTCCCATCGGCGCCCATGACCGGCGCGGCAGCAGGCACAGGGTCGATGCGGTTAGGGTTGAAGGTGGGCAACGACGCCATCGCCACTATTTCGCCATTGCGCGAATCGAGCACCAGACCGACTGCGCCCTTGGCCTTTTGATCCTCCACGCCGAGGATCAGCTCTTCTTCAAGCGCTGCCTGCACGCGACTATCGATGGAGAGCTGCAGCGGCTGGCCGCGCAGATGCTGGTCCTTCAGCCGCTCGTCAAAAGCGCGCTCCACGCCCATCGAGCCGAAGCCATCGCGATCAACGAAGCCGATGAGATGCGCGGCGAGCGAGCGCTGCGGATAGAGCCGCTCGGGCTCGCGCGGAAATTCGATGCCGATCTCGCCCAGCGCATTCACGGCGGAAACTTCACGCGGCACAGCGCTCTTGCGCAGATAGGCCCATTTCGCGCCGGAGGTCAGCTTGGCGTAAAACGCTTCTTCCGTTTCATCGGGGAAGATTTCGTGCAGCTTGGCGGCCAGCGCGCGCTTGTCGCCCAGCACCTTGTCGCGGCGCACGGCAATCGCATAGCCATCAATATCGCGCGCCAGCGGCACGCCATTGCGGTCGACAATATCGGCGCGACGCGGCACCGGAATGGGGCTGGCGAGCCGCTCGGCCTGGGTGCCGGCGTCCACGCCCATCCATATCATTTTCGCCGCCATCACCAGTGTGATCGCGGCGAAAATTATCAGAACCAGCATGATGCGGCCATGAGCCATGCTCACCAGATCGAGCTGCTCGTTCCTGTCGGAACGCGGCTCAGGCCGCGCGATGATGGTTGCCATCAGCGCACCTGGCTATTACGACGTGGCGCGCCGCCGAGCAGCTTCTGGTCGAGCAGCGCGAGCCGTGCCGTCTTGCCCGCATCAGGCGTGGCCTTGGGGACCGGCCTCGACGCCAGCTTGGCAGCAACCGGAGCACCGGCTGCTGGCTTCACGATCTTGTCCACCGCTACGCTCGCGATGCGCACCGGCGCTGCAACCGCGACAGGAGCAACCTCGCGTGGCTTCGCCTTCACCACCGGCACCTGCTTGGGCTCGGATGCAGAGGCCGTGCGGATCAGCGAGAATTCAGATGATGCGGGCGCGCTAGGCTCCTGCGTCACAGCCGCATCGCTCGTTGGCGCTGCCGGGCGGCTGACCATTGCGGTCATCACGGGCGGCGGCGCGAAGGCACCGGCCACCGGCGCCATCCGGTCGAGATTGGCAAGGGCGCGCTCGTTCGGGAGATACTGGCCAGGGCCAGGCACATAGAGCCGCAAATCGCTCGTGTTCCATGCCGCCAGCTGGCGCATGCTGCCGCGCGCGCCGAACTCTGCCTCAAGATAGCGAATGTCTGCCCGCGTCCAGCGGATCTGGTCGATCATGTGGCGCACCGCATTTCGCTCGGTCGCGACCTGAAGGCTGATCAGATAGGCAGCCAGCGCGCCCGCCGCGACGACCAAGATCCACATGATGCTTTGCAGACGTTTGATAGCGATCATGAGCGTGCTCCCACACGGTGACTCAGAACAGGTTCATCGTTCCGCACGGCGCAGCGCAGAGTGGCCGAACGGGCACGAGGATTGACGGCAAGCTCTGCGGCGCCGGGGCGAACGGCGCGGGCTGGCTTGTGAAAGGTTGGCGCAACCGTTGGGCGCGCATCGGGGCGATGGCGCGATCCACCGGCATCCTGACCGCTGCGGGTGCGCATGAAATTCTTCACGATCCGGTCTTCAAGGCTGTGGAACGTCACCACCACCAGCCGACCGCCGGGGCGCAGCACGGCTTCGGCGGCGTCCAGCCCGCGCTCAAGCGCATCGAGCTCGCCATTGATGTGAATGCGGATCGCCTGAAAGGTCTTGGTCGCGGGATCGGTCTTGTCACCGGGCTTGCGGCCGATCGCACGATGCACCGCGCCGACCAGATCGCCCGTCGTCGCAAGCGGACGCGAGCCAACAATCACGCGCGCAACACGGCGGGACTGGCGCTCATCGCCGTAATTATAGAGGATATCGGCCAGCTCGGTTTCATCGACGCGATTGAGGAACTCAGCCGCCGTTTCGCCCGCCTGACTCATCCGCATGTCCAGCGGCGCGTCAGGAAAGCGGAAGGCAAAGCCGCGCCGCGCACGATCCAGCTGCATGGAAGAAACGCCGATATCCAGCGTCACGCCGTCCACCGCCTCAATGTCCGCTTCCGCGAGCAAGGCATCCATATGGCCGAAATTGCCGGTCAGCAGCGTGATCGCGCCATCACTGGCGTCCACGACCGGCTGACCCTCTGCAATCGCATCGGGGTCCTGATCGATCGCGATCACATGCGCGCCGCGTGCGGCCATCGCAATACTATACCCGCCGGCACCGAAAGTGCCGTCGACATGCGTCTCACCAGGGGCAATGGCGAGGGCATCCAGCACTTCGTCAAGCAGCACGGGGCGGTGCAGCTCGGCCGGCGGGCGCGTGGGGAGAACATCGCTCACGCGCGGCCCTCCCGCTTAGCAGTTAAATCTTCAAGGAAAGTCTCGCATTCCTCGACGGCAAGCAGGTTGCTGCTGTTCTCGGCAAGGAAGCGCTCGGGGCTCCACAGCTGAACCAGCCGACCGCCACCCACGATGAACAGGCCATCGGTGATCCCGTAAAGACGGCGAAAAGCTGGCGGCAGGGTGAACCTGCCGCCAGAGTCGATGGTAACCGTCTTGATCGTGCTCCAGAAGTTCGCATCGGCCTGCTCGGCATCGAAGTCTTCGCCACGCGTAAGGGCAACGCGGGCGGCCTCATCGAACTTGTTCTGGAAGAAATCGAGCTGCTTGCTGCCGAACAGCGTCACATATTTGCGCTCGGGGTCAGCCCGAACGAGCAGCGTGCCGGGCTCATTGCTATGTTCATTGAGAACGGAGCGGAATGACACGGGCAGCGCGAAGCGCCCCTTGCCATCCAGGGCGCTGGCTCCGTTGCCCATGAAGTAAGCCGATGACACCCTTTGGACTCCTGCCCCGGGGCACAGCTTCTTCGCTCCGGAAAAACAGTTGTTTTACCGGTTGAAAGACTCGCGAAGATACGAGTGCCCCTATGCGCGGAGTGTTAACAGCAAGCGCGTGGAGAGAAAAGGGAAATTCTTGGCAGAAGTGGGATGAAGTGGGGAATCTTTGGAAAAGCTACCCCGTTTCGCGCGATGTTTTGTCTATGTTCCCAATTTGATCTATGTTTATTTCGTGGCGGCGCTGGGCAAGGCTGGGGCGGCGGGCAAGCATCCAGTCTCCAAGGGCGAGCAGGAGAAGCAAAATGAGCCCCGCGCGCAGCCCTGCGATCAAAGCGCCCTCGCTCGCCACCCATGTCACCCACCGGCCCGTCACCACCTCTTCTCCGCGCAGCCACGCCACCAACATGTCAACCGCGTCGCTGGTCTGGGCCCGCTGATTGTGCGGCTGCTCGGGCGAAAGCGTCCAATAGGCGTCATTGATCCAGTCGGCGTCCGCCATGAGCCGCGCCCGGCCAGCGCCGATCCGGCATGTGGCGATCAGACCTTCGTCGCTCAATATGCATGATCCGCTGTTGCTGATCTTGGTGAAGCGCGACGCCGCAGCCAGTTGCACCATCGCACGCGACTCCATTGCGCGGCGCTGCACCGGTGCCTCCCCTACCGAAATTTCGGCTGGCTCCAGCCTCAGCCCCCAATGCGTCAGCAACGGATCGAGCAGGCTGGTGAGCGGCGCGCGCATAGGATGAGCCAAGGGTCGCGGGTCGGTCCATTGTAGCAACGGATCGCTTAGGATCACGGCCTCCCCGCCCCGGCGCACCCATGCATCAAGCACCACAAATTCTACCGGCGACAGAGCACGCGGCTGCGCGAGTAAGATGCGGTCCACCCCAGCTAGCGCCTTCTCATCCAGAGCATCCAGCGCGTGCAGATCGATCCGCTTTTCCAGCGCCGCCCAAATCGGCGAGCGCAGGCCAATCGACTCCGCCGCAGGCAAGCTTTGCGATGCCCCCATCGGCACACCCTGCAATGGAAGGGCGGAAAGCACCGCAACGACTGGGCGCGGCGCATCCGGCGCAGCATGATCGCGCAGTCCATCATCCACAAGGCGCGGGATCAGGAGCGCTGCTACGATCATTGCGCTCGCGACGGCAAACCGTTTGGCCAGATTGAAACGCTGACCCACCCGCAGCCCCATTGCTGCCAAGGCAAGCGAGACGGCCAATAAAACCATCCCCGCAACCGGCGCGCGCATCCCTGCCCAGGCAATGAAAAGCAGCGGCGGCAATGCGACGACAGCCCAAATCGCTCCCAGCCGGCCCCATGAAATCACCTGCCCGCCACGCGCTGCCCACAGCGTCAGGCCAGCCAAGGCAGATATCCCAGGAAACAGCCAGTCGAGCGGATCGAGCCTGCCGGTGCGCAAGGTCGCGCCGGCCAATCCCAGCACGAGCGCGCCACCTGCGGCGATGAGCGAAAGCAGCAGACCGCCCAGCCCCCGCGCCATCAACCGCTCGGACTCATGCGAAACTTAGGGCGTTGTCTGGGATCGTTGAGGGTCCTGATCCATGCGCTGGCGCAATTGCGGATCGGGCTCCAGATCCGGCACAGGCGATGGCAGCACTGGCGTTGCCGAGCCCTCGGTCGTTGGCGTCACACCCAGATCGGCCAATGGCTCATTGCCCGCCGTTTTAGGCAAACCCGCCATGTTGCTGCCGAGCACGCCATCGTTGATTGCCGCGCCTTCAGCGCTGACCGTCTCAGAAGCATTGTCACGCCGCGCCGAATCCACGACGATATTGGCGAGCGTCACGATCAGCAGCACGCCCGCCAGACCAACGAGACCGATCTGCACACGCTGCAATTCCTCACGATGCGCGCGCAACTGGTTCTTTGGCGCCATGCTTCCATCTCCATTGAGGACGATCGGCATTCTTGCGCCGTCATTGCCTCTTGCGGTCATTCTGCCAGCCAGGGAAATGGCGTCAACCCTTTGCTAACCAACCAGTCACGATTGTAGAGCGTCGAGAGGTAGCGCAGGCCCGTGTCGCACAGGATCGTCACGATCCGGCTGCCTGGCCCGAGCGCTTTGCCAAGCTCCACAGCGCCTGCCACATTGATGCCGGTCGAGAGCCCAACGCACAGTCCCTCGCCCATCAATTGCTCGACCCAGTGCATCCCCGCTTCATCGGAAATGCGGAATTGCGTGTCGATCGGTGCGCCATCCAGATTGGCGGTGATGCGCCCCTGCCCGATGCCCTCGGCAACAGACGAGCCCTCGCTCTTCAGCTCGCCATGCGCATAATAATTGTAGAGCGCAGCGCCGTGCGGATCGGAGAGCGCGATCGTGACCGCCTCGCTCTTTTCCTTGAGGCCAAGCCCAACGCCCGCCAGCGTTCCGCCGGTGCCAGCCGCGCAGGTGAAGCCATCCAGCTTGCCATCCATTTGCGTCCAGATTTCCTGCGACGTGCCCACGATATGCGCCTTGCGATTGGCGATATTATCGAACTGATTGGCCCAGATCGCGTTCGGCGTTTCCTCGGCCAGACGGCGCGAGGTATGCACGAAGTGGCCGGGATTGGAGTAGGGCGCAGCAGGCACCAGCACCAGCTCGGCGCCCAGTGCACGCAACGTATCCATCTTCTCGCGGCTCTGCGTCTCGGGCATCACGATGATGGTCTTGTAGCCCTTGGCGTTCGCCACCAGAGCAAGCCCAATTCCGGTATTGCCCGCCGTGCCCTCAACGATCGTGCCGCCCGGCTTCAAAAGCCCGCGCTCTTCGGCATCCTGCACAATGAACAAGGCCGCACGATCCTTAACCGATGCGCCGGGGTTCATGAACTCGCATTTGCCATAGATTTCAGCGCCACTCGCTTGCGAGGGGCCAGCCAGCCGCACGAGCGGCGTGTTGCCGATCAGCGAGAGAGTGTTGGAATGAACGGTCATGCTTGCAGGCCTAGATTGCCCGCGCGCGCTGAGCAAGCAAGGAGATATGCGGGCGGCTGCAACCTGAAGTTGCGCGGCCATCCTCGCCATTCCTCATTCCGCTTCGGCCAGCGCCTGCTCTTTGGCCCGGCGGCGATCCGTAAACCAGATGATCGCCAGCGAGAGTTCGTAAAGCAGGCAGAGCGGGATCGCGAGCATCAGCTGGGATATCACGTCCGGCGGCGTCATCACCGCCGCGACGGCCACCGCGCCGACGATCACGAAGCGCCGCGCGGAAACCAGCTGCGCGCGGGAAACGATGCCAGCACGGTTGAGCAGCATCACCAGCACCGGCAAAAGGAAGCTGATGCCAAATGCCAGAATGAACTGCATCACCAGCGTCAGATAGCTATCCACGCTCGGCAGCGCCTCAAGCTGAATACCGCCCGCATCGCCCTGAAATTTCAGGAAGAAGAAGAAGGCGGTGGGCATCACGAAATAATAAGCGAAGGCCGCCCCGCTGAAGAACAGCACCGGCGTCGCGATGAGGAATGGCAGCAGCGCGCACTTTTCCTTGGTGTAGAGCCCCGGCGCCACAAAGGCCCATAGCTGGTTGGCGATGATCGGGAAGGAGAGAAAGAAAGCGCCGAACATGGCCACCTTCAGCTCAACGAAAAACGCCTCGTAAAGCTTGGTATAAACCAGTCGTCCGGTTTCCTTGCCAAAGCCCTTTTTCAGCGGCTCGACTAGAAACCCCAGCAGATCATTGGCGAAATAATAGCAGACGCCGCCTGCGATGATCAGGCCGACGATGCAGATCAGCAGCCGTTTGCGCAGCTCGATAAGATGCTCGATCAGCGGCGCTTTATTCTCATCAATGTCGTTCATGCGGGCCGCCTTCCCTCAGGCACGGAGGGGTCTTCGAGCGGCAAGCTTGCCTGCGCGGAAGTCGGCGCTGGAGCTGGCTCGCTTGGCGCCTTTGCAGGCGTTCCGGCATCTGCGGCGACACCATGCTCGGCGGTTTCCGCTTCCTGGCTCGCCAGTTCGCCCAGCGTTATGCCCGCTTCTGGCTTGTGGTGCAGGTCAGCTTCGGCAGCTTCAGCAGCGCCATGCTCCGGTGAAGGTAAATAACCGCCCGATTGCTCCGCCTCCAACTCGGTAGCGCTGCTCTCTCCAATGTCATCATGCCGCGTATCCGCCATGATCTGCTCATTCTGCTTGGCCCATTGCTTCTGCAAATCCTCAAGCTCGGCCTCGCGGATCATCGCATCGACACCGCTGCGGAAATGGCGCGCCATACCGCGCGCCTTCCCCATCACCTGGCCGAGTTTATAGAGCGCGCGCGGCAGATCCTTCGGGCCAATCACAACGATAGCCGCAATCACGATCAGCAACAGCTCCGATGGAGCAACGTCAAACATTCATGGCCATCCGCCGTATTAACAAGCGGAAATCAGCTGTCGAGCTTATGCTCGTCACGCACCGGGGTCGGCTCGCTCGCCGTTGCCGAGCGCTCAAGGCGCTGCGCAGGCTTGGCAGCCGTCGTCGTCTCGGCGTCGTCATCGGCGAGACCTTTTTTGAAGCTCTTAATGCCCTTGGCAACATCGCCCATGAGGCTGGAGATACGACCGCCGCCAAACAGCAGCACGACAACCAGCACCAGCACGATCCAGTGGAGGGGTGAACCAAAACCCATCGAAAATCTCCTGTGTAAGCGCCCTAACTAGGCCTTGCGGGATGTTTCCGCAATGGCCGTGCGCCACGATGATTTAGCTGTATTGCGTATTGGAAAGCGAGGATCAGGCATCTTGCCCGTCTTCAACATCCCGCGCATCGCTGTTCATGTCGCCCGATGATGACGTTTCCATGAATTCCATCGCCAGATCGACCGGATCGAGCAGCCCCGCAGCGCGCAGATCCTCGATGCCCGGCAAATCGCGCCGACTCGCAAGGCCGAAATGGCTGAGGAAATCGCCCGTCGTCGCATAAATGAGCGGACGCCCCGGCACCTCGCGCCGCCCCGCCGGGTGCACCCAACCCGCCTCCATCAGCACATCGAGCGTGCCCTTCGCCACCTGCACGCCGCGAATCGCCTCAATCTCGGCGCGGCTCACCGGCTCATGATAAGCGATGATCGCCAGCGTCTCGAGCGCGGCACGGGAGAGCTTGCGCGGCTCCTCGCGCTCGCGGCGCAGGATGTGCGCCAGATCAGCCGCCGTCTGCAAATGCCAGCGCCCGCCCCGCTCGACCAACTCGATGCCGCGCCTGGCATAATGCTCGGCCAGCACAGCGAGATGCGGCAACACGCTTTCAGACAGCCCGGCATGGCGCCCAATCTCCTGCGGCGTCAGCGGGCCTTCCGCGGCAAACAGCACCGCCTCGATCAGCCGCGATCCATCGCTCTGCTGCGTCATGTCCCCGCGCCTGACTTCAGATAAAGCGGCGCAAAGCTGCCCTCCTGCCGCAATTCCACCTTGCCGATCCGCGCCAGCTCCAGCGCCGCCACAAAGCTGCTCGCCAGCGCCGATTTGCGCAATTGCGGGTCCGCCGTCTCGGGCAGAAACTGGTGCAGCTCGGCCCAATCCAGCGCCATGCCGACCAGCCGCGAGACACGCTCGATCGCTTCATCCAGCGTCATCACCGCACGCCGATGGACGACATGAAAACGCGGCGCGGTGCGCGCCTTCATCTGGCCATAAGCCTGGATGAGATCGAACAGGCTCGCCTGCCAGATGATCGCCTTGGGCCGATGCAGCCCCTCGGGCGCTGGCCGCACGAACACATCGCGCCCCACCCGATCCCGCGCCATCAGCCGCGCGCCCGCCTCGCGCATCGCTTCCAGCCGCTGGAGTCGCAGATGCAGCCGCATCGCGAGCTCCTCCGGCGATGGTTCAGGCTGCGCTTCTTTGGGCAGCAACAACCCGGATTTGAGATAAGCCAGCCAGGCCGCCATCACCAGATAGTCCGCCGCCAGCTCCAGCCGCAATTGCACCGCTTCCTCAATGAAGCGCAGATATTGCTCGACCAGCGCAAGGATCGATATCTCGCGCAAATCCACCTTCTGCGTGCGCGCGAGCGAGAGCAGCAGATCGAGCGGCCCTTCCCAGCTTTCCACATGCACGGTCAGCACCGCCTCGCCCGGCTGGCGGCGGATGGGTTCGCCCCATTCCCCCTCGGCAAACAGCATCGCGGCGTCCGGGGTCGGGCCTCGCCCCGCCTCCCCCGATCCGCCAGCCATCATGCCTGCGCCCTCGCGAACAGATCATCACGCGTCGCAATGGCGCGCTCCATCGGCCAGTCAGGCTCCAGCGCATCGCGTGTCATCGCCATCGCGCGGTCGAGCCGCTCGCGCGCCTTGTCCGTCATCTGCGGCAACCGCGCTGCAATCGCGCTCATCTCGTCCATCCGCGCCCAGCAATTGAGCGCCAGATCACATCCCGCCGCCACGACCGCCTCGGCGAGTTCGTCGACGGGACCATTCAGCGCCTTCATGTCGAGATCGTCAGACATCAGCAGCCCATCAAAGCCGATGGCATCGCGTATGATATCGCCAATCACGCGCTGCGAAAGACTGGCCGGGCGCTGATCGTCCCATGCGGTGTAAATGATATGCGCCGTCATGCCCGCAGGCGCTTTGTTCAGCGCGCGGAATGGCGCCAGATCGCGCTCCATGTCCCAGCCATTGGCAGTCACGGTCGGCAAGGCGAGATGGCTATCGACCAACGCACGCCCATGCCCCGGCATATGCTTGATGATCCCAGCAACCCCGCTCGCGCGCAGCCCTTCCAGCGTCCCCCGGCCCAGCGCCGCAACGCGCATCGGCTCCTCGCCAAAGGCGCGGTCGCCCACAATATCGCTCGCACCGGGATAACGAATGTCCAGCACCGGCGCAGCATCTGCCGTGATGCCCACCTGCGCCAACATCGCGCCCAGCGCCCGCGCATTGCAGCGCGCCGCCTCGATCGCGGTGGAGGGCGCAATCTCATACAGATCGCCAAAATTGCCAGCAGGCGGGCAATCGGGCCATTCCGGCTGGCGCATCCGCGCGACGCGCCCACCTTCCTGATCGATCATGACGAACAGATCTTCGCGCCCGGCAATCTCGCGCAACTCATCGGTGAGCGCACGCACTTGCGCCCGATCACGGATATTGCGTCCGAACAGGATATAGCCCGCCGGATCGCACGCCTTGAAGAGCGCACGCTCCTCCGCACTCACGCTCTCCCCGGCGATCCCGAAAATCACCGGCTTCATGACATGTGCCTGCTCATCACCGCCACAGATGCAGCCGCGCTCAGCGGACGACCATGCAATTTTCGCCCGCCACCCGCAGCTTGCCGCAAATCTCATTTGCTTCCGCCAGAGACGAGACGCCAGCGCGCAGGCGGAACAGGGTTTTGCCACCTGTCACCACCGGCTCCACGCTATGGCTCAGCGACGCCAGATAATCGAACCGCCCGCTGTGCTTCTTCCAAACCTCTTCGGCAATCGCCTTGGAGCCGAGCGCACCCAGCTGGATGCGCGCGCCGCTGGTCGTTGCGCCCACGGCTGCGCTCAGCGCTGCCTCCCGCGCGGGCTTTGCAACCGGCTGCACGGCGGCCGTCACCACCGGCTTGGCGGCAGGTTTTGCTACCGGCTTGGTCGCAGCCACGTCCGGCGTCTTAACGGTAGCAGGTTGCAGGTCGGATCGCGGCGCTTCAGGCACGCGGCTCGCATCGATGCGCCCCGTCGCCTCGCGGCCTTCGCTGGCCTCAAAGGCTTCATCGCCCTCGCCATCAAAGGCTTTGGCATCCGATGCGTTTGCCGCAACCTTATAGTTTGGGCTTTCCGCCGCAACCAGTTGCACATCGCCATCATTGCCGCCGCTCGCGCTGCCACCGCCGCCACGGAACAGCATCACGCCACCGCTCACCACCGCAATCAGCAGCACCACCAGCCCGGCGAGCAGCATCAGCCGCTGCGGCGAAACCTTCTCCGGCTCCGGCTCATGCGCGCTGGCAGGCTCCAGCCAGGGCAGGCGATCATGTTCATCCAGCTTGAAACCGTCATTCTCATCGCCCGATGCCATCAACTCATCTCCTGCAGCGCCGTGACACCCATGAGGGCGAGGCCGTTCTTGATAACCTGACCGATTCCAGCGCTCAAGTGCAGTCTCGCAGAGGTCAGCGCCGCATCGGACGCGACGATCACGCGGCGTTCGGGCTGATCATTGCCCATATTCCACCAGCTATGGAAGCTGGCGGCGAGATCATAAAGATAGAAAGCGACGCGATGCGGCTCGCGCGCATTGGCGGCAGCTTCCAGCACGCGCGGGAAGGTCGCGAGCTGGCGGATCAGCTCCAGTTCTTCCGGCCCGTAAAGCGAGAGGTCCGGCGCGGGCAATCCATCGGGGAAGCTTTCGCTCACCCGCCGCCCCAGCGATGCAATCCGCGCATGGGCATATTGCACGTAGAACACCGGATTATCCTTGCTCGCCTCGACCACCTTGGCGAAGTCGAAATCCATCTGCGCATCGGCCTTGCGGGTGAGCATGGTGAAGCGCACGACATCCTTGCCGACCTCGCGCACCACGTCCGCCAGCGTCACGAAATTGCCCGCGCGCTTGCTCATCTTCACCGGCTCGCCATCGCGCAGCAGGCGCACCATCTGCACCAGCTTTACGTCGAACCGCACCTTGCCCTCAGTGAGCGCCGCGACGGCTGCCTGAATGCGCTTCACCGTGCCGGCATGGTCCGCGCCCCAAATGTCGATCAGCTGATCGGCGGTCTGCGCCTTCTGGTAATGATAGGCCATGTCCGCACCGAAATAGGTCCAGCCGCCATTGGATTTCTTGATGGGCCGGTCTTGATCGTCACCGAACTTCGTCGAGCGGAAGAGCGGCAGCTCCACCGGCTCCCAATCCTCGGGCGTCTCGCCCTTGGGCGCTTCGAGCACGCCATCATACACCAGATCATGCGCACGCAGCCAGGCTTCGGCAGCCTCCGGCTTGCCCGCCGCCTGCAGTTCGGCCTCGGATGAAAACACGTCATGATAGACGCCGAGCAGCGCCAGATCATCGCGGATCATGTCCATCATCGCCGCCACAGCCGTGGTGCGGAACAGGATGAGCCAGTCCGCTTCCGGCGCATTCACATAACGCTCGCCATGTTCCGCCGCGAGCTTCTGCCCCACCGGCACCAGATAATCGCCCGGATACAGCCCCTCGGGGATCGCCTCGATCGTCTCGCCCAACGCCTCGCGGTAGCGCAAATGCGCCGAGCGGGCGAGCACATCCACCTGACCACCCGCATCATTGATATAATATTCGCGCGTCACCTTATGGCCCGCATTTTCCAGCAGGCTCGCCAGCGCATCGCCCACCACCGCGCCCCGGCAATGGCCCATATGCATGGGGCCGGTCGGGTTGGTAGAGACATATTCGATGTTGACGCGCACGCCCTCGCCCATCGTCGAGCGACCATAGGCATCGCCCTGCGCATGAATGTCGCGCAGTTCTGCTTCCCACAGCGCGCGGTCCAGCCGCATATTGATGAAGCCCGGCCCGGCAATCTCCACCGCCTCGACCTGCGGGAGCGCGCGCAACCGCACGGCCATCAGCTCGGCAAGCGCACGCGGGTTCGTCCTGGCTGGCTTGGCGAGCACCATTGCGGCATTGGTCGCCATGTCGCCATGGGCAGCGTCACGCGGCGGCTCCACCGTCACGGCGGCGCGGTTGAGGCCATCGGGCAATTCGCCAGCCGCGACCATCTCATCGATCAGGCCATCAAGGTGCGCGGCAATGCGGGCAAAAATATTCATGAGTTCAGCATTCCTGTCAGCGGCGGCACACCGACAGCAGGCCGCAACAGGAGGGCTGGCGTCGCGCAGGCCGCCGAAAAAATCAGCGGGTGATGTTGTAGCGAAGCTGGTCGTTGGTGAGGTTGAAGCCCAGCAGCAGCTCGAAGCTGCTTCGCTGGATTGCATCGCGCACTTCAGGCCGTGCCAGCGGATCGAGCGCCGCATCGGCATCGCCGGTCTTGCGTGGGCGGGTGATCAGCTGCTCGATCTCCGGCGGCAGCGTCGCCGCAGCGCGGTTCACATAAGCAGCGCCTGAACCGCTCGATTGCGCGCGCACGGCGCCATCCGCGAAATTCACGCGCACAGTCGCCACGCGCTTGGCCGTCACGGCGGTGCCACCACGGATCACGGTCGTGAAGATCGGCAGATCGATCGAGCGGGCAGGCCCGGCGTCACGCCGCAGCGCGCTCACCGTATACGTCACTTGCGTATAAACGTCCGCATCGGTCGTCGTGCAGGTCGATTTCACGTCCGTGATGTTCGCCACCACGTCGATCGCGCTGGCATCGCGGGTCGCAGGCGGGTTGAACAGGGTCACATCGCCCGTGTGAGCGACCACGCCCACGGTGGGGCAAGCCGTGCGGAACTGGATGATGCCCTGCCCGGCCGAATCGATATCACCGCGCTTGGCGCAGCCCGAGATCAAGACAACGGCAGCGCCCAGCGCCACGATTTTAGATGCAGTGGCAATCCGCACGATGGCTCCAAATCCTTCATTCTTCGTCGCGCGGGACGGCCCCGGCGTGCAGACAAGTCCGCGCTTCTTAGTCGCGCTCCCGCGGCCACGCAACCGAAAGGGCGCAGCTGCATCGCGCAGCCGCCGCTTACCTCGCCGCAACTGCCTTTCAACAGGCTGAACAGACCGGCCTTAACCGGCCTGTGTCGCGCTCCACCAATTCCGCCTTCCCCTCGCGCATCCATGCCCGTAATGGGGTGGGCATGGCTTCAACTCCTTCCATCACCTCGCCCGCGACGCCCGCCGAGCGCCCGCCGCTCAAGGTCCTCATCGCCGCGCCCCGTGGCTTTTGCGCAGGCGTGGATCGCGCGATCATGATCGTGGAGCGCTCGCTCGAAAAGTTCGGCGCACCGGTCTATGTGCGGCATGAGATCGTCCATAACCGTTTCGTGGTCGATGGCCTGAAGGCCAAGGGCGCGCAGTTTGTGGAAGAGCTGGACGAAGTGCCCGATGGCCGCCCCGTCGTCTTTTCGGCCCATGGTGTGCCCAAGACGGTCCCGGCAAATGCTGAGACGCGTGGCCTGGAATATCTCGATGCCACTTGCCCACTCGTCTCCAAAGTGCATCGCCAGGCGGAGCGTCAGGTTGAGCTTGGGCGGCACATCCTCTTCATCGGCCACGCCAATCACCCCGAGGTGATCGGCACCTTCGGGCAGGTGCCAGATGGCAACATGACGCTGATCCAGACCGAGGCCGATGCCGAGGCGTTCACGCCCGCGCCCGGCCAGCAACTCGCTTTCCTCACGCAAACCACCCTCTCGGTGGATGATACCGCGGCCATCGCGACCATCCTGCAGACCCGCTTCCCGGATATCGCCGCGCCGAAGGGTGAGGATATTTGCTACGCCACGTCCAACCGCCAGGCCGCGACCAAGGCGATTGCCGCGCGCGCGCAGGTCGTGCTGGTCATCGGAGCGCCCAACAGCTCCAACTCGCTGCGCCTCGTCGAAGTCGCCGAGCGTTCCGGCGCCCGCGCCCGCCTCATCCAGACCGCCGCCGAGATTGATTTCGATTGGCTCGGCGATATCGACACGCTCGGCATCACCGCAGGCGCCAGCGCGCCCGAAGTGCTGGTGCGCGGCGTGATGGAGGCGCTCCAAACCCGCTTCGAGATCACCGAGGAAGAAGTGCGCACCACCACCGAGGGTATCGCCTTCAAGCTGCCGCGCGGCCTCGAAAAGGATTGATCGCACATGGCCGTCTACACACAGGTTCCCGCAGAAACTCTGGAGACCTTCCTTGCGCTTTACGATGTCGGCACGCTGCTGGCCGTCAAAGGCATTGCCGAGGGCGTTGAGAACAGCAATTATCTGGTCGATACGACCGGCAAGGATGGCAAGGGCGCGCGCTTCATCCTGACGCTGTATGAAAAGCGCGTTGACGTGTCCGATCTGCCCTTTTTCATGGACCTGCTCGATCATGTCGGCGCGCGCGGCTGCCCGGTCCCGCGCTTCATCCATGATCGCGAGGGCAACGCACTCCAGACCCTGTGTGATCGCCCCGCAGCGCTCATCGAATTTTTGAACGGCGTCTCGGTCACGCATCCCACCGCCGTGCAGGCGCGCGCAGCGGGCGCATCGCTCGGCCAGCTTCACAAGGCTGCGGAAGGCTTTGCCGGCACCCGACCAAACACGCTTGCCCCGCCAGACTGGCATCGGCTCGCGGATGACTGCGGCGATGGGCTGGACGCGATCCAGCCTGGCCTCGCCACGCGGGTCCGCGATGAGCTTGCCTTCATCGATGCGCATTGGCCACAGGACCTGGAGCGCTGCGTCATCCATGCCGATCTCTTCCCGGACAATGTGCTGATGCGCGGCGACGAAGTGGGCGGCCTCATCGACTTCTATTTCAGCTGCACCGATATCCGCGCTTATGATCTCGCGATCATGCATGGCGCATGGTGCTTCAGCGTCGATGGCGCAGACTTTCATGCCGATGTCGCTGCCGGGCTGATGGCAGGCTATGCGCAGGCCCACGGCTTTACCCCTGCGGAATATGCCGCCTTCCCGGTGCTGGCGCGCGGCGCGGCAATGCGCTTCCTGCTCACCCGCGCTTACGACTGGATCAACACGCCCGCCACGGCACTGGTCACCCGCAAGGATCCGCTGGCCTATCTGCGCCGTCTGGATAGCTACACGACGCTGGATGCCGCCACCCTGTTCGGCCCCGCCGCATGAGCGACACGCCAGCAACCCCGCCCGTCGTGCATGTCTTCACCGATGGCGCCTGCAAGGGCAATCCCGGCCCCGGCGGCTGGGGCGCCGTGCTTCGCTTCAACGATCAGGAGAAGGAGCTCTCCGGCGGCGAAGCGCACACCACCAACAACCGCATGGAGTTGATGGCCGCAATCGAAGGCCTCAAGGCGCTCACGCGTGAATGCACAGTGATCCTCTCCACCGACAGCGTTTATGTCAAAGACGGCATCACCAAATGGATTCACGGCTGGCAGCGCAACGGCTGGCGCACGGCGGACAAGAAGCCGGTGAGGAATGCCGATTTGTGGCAGGATTTGCTCGCCGCCACCGCCGAGCACAAGATCGACTGGCGCTGGGTGAAAGGCCACTCCGGCCACCCCGAAAATGACCGCGCCGATAAGCTCGCGAGCGACGCCGCCGAGGC
>CBIHKY010000069.1:0-18467 GCA_966205705.1 uncultured Alphaproteobacteria bacterium | reverse complement strand
CTTCTGGCTCTGATCAGTGAGTCCTGACCCTAGAGTGTCGATATAATTTGCGAGCGCTGCAAGATCCCCACAAAGCGGTCTCCAAGTCTTCTCCAAGGGCGCTTTTGTAATTCTGGCCTTGGCCGCTGGTTTGGTCGCCCAGCCTGGAACTAATGCAGTATAATACCATAGCATATCCGAATGGGCGGCGTCATTTCTCATGATTGATAGTTCATTCAAGCATCCCACAGCCCACATGAATGAACGTCTTATCGGTCCTTTAATTGAGGTGTTGTTCCTCATATAATTTGCGACAAAGTCGCGTTGCGCTTTGTCTGTCGGTAAGCCGTGCCATATCTCTTCTGTGCCGTGGTGATTGTCCCTCATGGCGACGTGGACAAAGAAGATGAAAACAGCCGCGTGGGCTTGATTATAGGCGTGAATGACAGCGCCAACATGCCTGTTGTGCAGGTCTGTCGCTTTCGGATTGGCGGAACGTAGACGGCGTGATGTGTGCCACCTTGCTCCCGGTGTGCTTACCTTGCCAGCAGATGATAAAACTTTACCCATGTATACACCGATCAACAGCAAGAGATGCCTGCTTCGCCGGATGCTTAGGCACAGCCCCTAAGCCACACAAACCGATAAAAGAGTCGAGTCTGAAAATGAGCCGCACAAAGATCGACCCGATTAGCGCGGGCACTTCTTCTTGTCCTCTGGCAGCACGAGCGGCGGTCCAGTCCGCCGCTCGCACCCAACCAAAACTTACTCAGCCGGCAGATAAAGCTCCCCGCCCTTCTCCTTGAAGCGCTCGCTCATCTCTTCCATGCCCTTCAACGCCGCAGCCTTGCTCGCGGCTGCCGTCTCGGACCCCGTCGGGCCAGTCGCGATAAAGCCCTCCACGCCCTGGTTCTGCTTCGCCGCAAAATCGCGCACTTCCTGCGAAATCTGCATCGAGCAGAATTTCGGCCCGCACATGGAGCAGAAATGCGCGGTCTTGGCGCCTTCGGCCGGGAGCGTCTGGTCGTGATATTCCATCGCCGTGTCGGGATCGAGCGAGAGGTTGAACTGGTCGCGCCAGCGGAACTCGAAACGCGCCTTGGAGAGCGCATTGTCGCGCACTTGCGCCGCGGGGTGCCCCTTGGCGAGATCGGCTGCGTGAGCGGCTAGCTTGTAGGTGACGACGCCGACCTTCACATCGTCGCGGTCGGGCAGGCCCAGATGCTCCTTGGGCGTGACGTAGCAAAGCATCGCCGTGCCATACCAGCCGATCATGGCTGCGCCGATGCCGCTGGTGATATGGTCATAGCCCGGCGCAATATCGGTCGTAAGGGGCCCGAGCGTATAGAAAGGCGCCTCGCCGCAGACCTGCAATTGCTTGTCCATATTCTCCTTGATCTTGTGCATCGGCACATGGCCGGGGCCTTCGATCATCACCTGAACATCCTGCTTCCAGGCGCGGTGGGTCAGCTCGCCCAGCGTGTAAAGCTCGGAGAATTGCGCCTCGTCATTGGCGTCTGCAATGGAGCCGGGGCGCAGACCATCGCCCAGCGAATAGGCAATGTCATAGGCCTTCATGATCTCGGTAATGTCGTCGAAATGCTCGTAGAGGAAGCTCTCCTTATGATGCGCGAGGCACCATTTCGCCATGATCGAGCCGCCGCGTGAGACGATGCCGGTGACGCGCTTGGCCGCCATCGGAATGTAACCCAGCCGCACGCCCGCATGGATGGTGAAATAGTCCACGCCCTGCTCGGCCTGCTCGATGAGCGTATCGCGGAAGATTTCCCACGTCAGCTCCTCGGCCACGCCGCCGACCTTCTCCAGCGCCTGATAGATGGGCACGGTGCCGATGGGGACGGGCGAGTTGCGGATGATCCACTCGCGCGTATCGTGAATGTTGCGACCGGTGCTGAGGTCCATCACCGTGTCCGCGCCCCAGCGGATCGACCAGACCATCTTGTCGACCTCGTTGGCGACGTCCGACGCGACGGCGCTGTTACCGATATTGGCGTTGATCTTCACGAGGAAGTTGCGCCCGATCGCCATCGGCTCGCTCTCGGGGTGGTTGACGTTATTGGGGATGATGGCGCGACCGCGCGCGATCTCATCGCGCACGAATTCCGGCGTCACATAATCGGGGATGGATGCGCCGAAGCTCTCGCCATCGCGGATATATTCGGCCAGCCGCTCGCGGCCCAGATTTTCGCGCTCGGCGACATATTCCATTTCCGGCGTGATGATGCCGCGCCGGGCATAATGCATTTGCGAGACGTTCATGCCCGCCTTGGCGCGCAGGGGGCGCTGCACGACGTTGGGGAAGGGCCGCACGCCGCCGGAGCGATCAGGGCCGAGTTGGCCATTATCTTCAGGCTTCAGGGCACGACCGTCATACTCTTCCACATCGCCGCGTCCGATGATCCAGTCACGGCGAAGCGCCGGAAGCCCGGCCATGATGTCGATGTTGGCGGCGGGGTCCGTGTAAGGCCCGCTTGTATCATAAACGCGCAGGCTGGGTTCGCCACAGCCCGGCTCCAGATCGATCTCGCGCATGGCGACGCGGATGCCGCTGCCGGATTTGGCGGCGACATGAACCTTGCGGCTCCCGCGAATGGGGCCGGTGGTGACGCCGATTTCGGCCTTTGCGGGAATGTCAGCCATGAATGAGACCTTTCGTTGAGACGATGTGCGTGGCGTCGGCATGGCCAAGCAGGCCGGATATGCCGATGAAAAGACCGAGGATGATGAGGGCGATGGACCAGAGGCGCACATAACCGAGCGATGCAGCGGCGAGGCGCATCAGCGGGCCGGGCACGGCTATGAGCAGCGCGCCCTTGAGCAGAGCAGCCCAGCCGAACAGCGTGACGGCGATGGCGAGCGGATCAGTGAGCAGGCTGTGGAGAATCGCGATGGTAGCGCCGAGCGCGAAGGCGAGCACGCCGCCGATGAGCTGCAAGGCAGGGGAGGCGCGCACGTCTTCAATCGCGGCCTGCCAGCGGCGCGGATTGACCACACCTGCCAGCCCAAGCAGGAACAGATAAAGTCCGATCGCCTGCGCCAGCCAGAGCGTCAATGTCGATATGGTCGTCACGGCCAAACGCTTCCATCCTCGCGCAAACATTAGCGGCGGAGGAGGGGCATTTCAGGCACATGGATGATATGGCCGTCCCTCCCTCCGCCTGTACTAACAGGTTCAGGTTCGACGGGTCGGATGGCGCTACCCATCCCTCTCAGCTCAAGCGAGCTCCCCGGGGTTGCGGCGATATTAGCAGGTCAGATCAGAATGTATAGGCGAGACCGACGCCAGCCATCCACTGATCGCGCGAACCGGCGATCGCGATGACCGGACTATCGGCAATGCTATTCAGCATGCGGGTGTAGGTGAAGCCGCCCAGCAGCGAGAGGCCACCGCGCAGATCACCGGTGAGGGCGATATTGCCCGCTGCGCCCAGTGACCAGTCTTTCCAGCCGCTCTCGGCATTATACACCGGCAGGGTGCTGGCGAGGCTCTGCGTGGGAGAGATGGAGAAATAGGTGCGCGCATAATTGCCATCGGCATGGTTTGCCGAGGCGAAAATCGTCACAAGCGTCTTTTCGCTGAGCGGCGTCATATAAGTGATCGTTGGCGTGATGATGGTGCCGCCATGTGAGCCTGCCACGTCGTGGCGCACAGTCACCGTGGCGGAGGCGCGGTCATAGTCGCTCGTGATGAGGCCCCAGCGGCCAATACCGACATAACCGCCCACTTCGACAGCGACATCCTGTTTTCCGAGTGCGCGAATGCGGGTGTCGTCATTGCTCTTGAGGCGGACTCGGTTGAGGCCAACCGAGACAACTGGCCCTGCCTGAAAATCCCACTTGCTCTCGCCATCGCGGATCAAATCGACGCTCAGACGATTGCCGAGATAGAGGAAGTTGAAGCCACCGATGCTGCCCAGCGCGCCGGGCACGGGCAGAATGCTCGAATCGTCCGAGCCCTCATGATCGGGCATCATGACGGCGCCGACCCCTACCGTGATGGAGTCACCCGATTCGCCGCGTTGGGCAAGAGCGGGAGCGCTGAGGAGAAGCGCGGCGAGAGGCAATGTGGCACCGATCGAGCGCAAAGGGGGTAACTCCCGGAGGAAAGGATTGATCTGGCAGTAACGCATATAGGGGAACTCGGCTCCCGCTGCACTGCAACATTTGTTCGATTGGTGGTTAGTGTGGCTTTAAGGTTGCACATGCTGTGATGGGCGGGGATGCTTCACGCACGCGCAGCAGGGGTTCCAATGCGGGCGCAGGGCGTTATTGCGCTGGATATGAGCGAGACTGCGACACCAACCCCGCTGCCCTTCCGCGTGCCTGCTGAGCAGGGCGCAGCGCGCTTCGACTTTTCGATCGATGCCACTGACGGCAAGGCCCGCACGGGCAAGATCGCCATGTTGCGTGGCGACATTCGCACGCCCGCCTTCATGCCGGTTGGCACTGCTGCCACCGTGAAGGCCATGCGCCCTGCCGAAGTGCGGGCGAGCGGCGCGGATATCATTCTTGGCAACACCTATCATCTGATGCTGCGCCCCGGCGCGGAGCGGGTGGCGAAGCTTGGCGGGCTGCATCAATTTGCAGGGTGGGAGCGGCCAATCCTTACGGATAGCGGCGGCTATCAGGTGATGAGCTTGTCCGCGCTCTCCAAAGTGACCGAGCAGGGCGTCGCATTTGCCAGCCATATCGACGGCTCCAAACATATGCTCAGCCCTGAGCGATCAATGGAGATTCAGCGCCTGCTTGGTTCGGATATCGTGATGGCGTTCGATGAGCTGGTGCCGACCACCACCTCGCGTGATGAGCAGATGCGCGCGATGGAGCGCTCCATGCGCTGGGCAGCGCGCTCGCGTGAAGGCTTTGATAGCGGTGGCGACCATGCGGCGCGTGCGGCCTTGTTTGGCATTCAGCAGGGCGCGCTCGATGTAGATCTGCGCCGCCAATCCGCGCAGGCGCTCGTGGATATCGGCTTTGATGGCTATGCCGTGGGCGGGCTTGCGGTGGGCGAGGGGCAGGAGGCGATGTTCGCTTGTCTCGACCATTGCGTGGATCATCTGCCGACCGACAAGCCGCGCTATCTGATGGGCGTGGGCAAGCCGACTGATATTGTCGGCGCGGTCGAGCGCGGCATCGATATGTTCGATTGCGTGCTGCCGACGCGCTCCGGGCGCAATGGACAGGCGTTCACATGGTCGGGGCCGCTCAACATTCGCAATGCCCGCTATGCCGAGGATGAAGCGCCGCTGGATGTGCGCTGCGATTGCCCGGCCTGCATGAGCGTGAGCCGCGCCTATCTGCACCATCTTGTGAAGGCAGGTGAAATGCTGGGGGCTATGCTGATGACGCAGCATAATCTGCACTTCTACCAATCGCTGATGGCGGGCTTGCGTGGCGCGATCAGCGAGGGGCGGCTGACTGCCTTTGCCGATGATTTCCGCCGGGATTATGCCTCCAAGGCTTTCTAGCGCTTCAAGCCGCAACGCTTCGCCGCTAAGAGGCGGGCATGGAGAGCATGACCCAAAGCCCAATCGCTGACGCACTCGACCGTGCCCGGCGCCACTCGCCCTTCCTTGCGCGCCAGATTGAGGTCTATCCGGCGCTGGTTGCTTTGCTGGAGGCTGGCAAAGCCGATGAGGCGTGGGAGATGGCGCGCGGGCTGGCTGGGGATGAGCCGATCGACAAGCGCCTGCGGGTGCGGCGCAGTGCTGTTGCGCTGGTCGCGGCGCTTGCTGATCTGGCGGGGCTGTGGGACCTTGATATCGTCACGCGCCACCTTTCTGATTTTGCGGATGAGGCTGTCGATGCGGCGCTGACCGCAGCCTTTGCCGAGCGCTATCCGGATGAAGAACCGCGCGGCGTCGCGGTGATCGCGCTGGGCAAACATGGCAGCCATGAGCTTAATTACTCGTCGGATATCGACCCGATCCTGATTTTCGATCCGGCGACAATCCCGACCCGGCCCCGCGAGGAGCCGCAGGAGGCAGCGCTGCGCATTGCGCGGCGGATGGTGGCGATCCTCTCCGAGCGGACGGGTGATGGCTATGTGTTCCGCGTCGATCTGCGCTTGCGCCCATCGCCGGAAGTCTCGCCGATCATCCTCTCGGTCGATGCGGCGATCAGCTATTATGAGAGCGCGGCGGTCGGCTGGGAGCAGGCGGCCTTCATCCGGGCGCGGGCGGCGGCGGGCGATATGGCGCTGGGGCGCGAGTTTCTCACCGCGATCCGGCCTTTTGTGTGGCGACGCAGTCTTGATTTCGGCGCGATCCGCGCGATCAGCGATGTGTCGCGTCGCATCCGCGCCCATTATGCGAGCGGGCAGCGCTTTGGGCCGGGGTTCGATCTCAAGCGTGGGCGCGGCGGCATTCGCGAGGTGGAGTTTTTCGCGCAGGCGCATCAGCTCATTCAAGGCGGACGCAATCCCGGTCTGCGCGCACCGGCCACGCGCGAGGCCTTGCGCGTGCTGGGCGATGCCGGGCTGATCGCGCCGGATGCGGTGGCGCGGCTGGATGCCGCCTATGTGACGTTCCGCACCATCGAGCATCGCTTGCAGATGGTGGATGACCGCCAAACGCACAGCCTGCCGGATTCGCCCGCTGCGCTGGAGAATGTCGCGCGGCTGGGCGGCTATGCCGATGGCGCAGCGCTGCTGGCCGCGCTCGTGCCGCATGTCGAGGCGACTGGGCTGCAGTTCGATGAACTGGTCGGCGAGGATGAAGAGGGCGAGGCCCACCTGCCTAATGAGGAGCGGGCGTTGGCCGCCAAGCTGGCGGACATTGGCATCGAGGAAACCGAGCCCTTCGTGCAGCGCATTGCGCGCTGGCGTGATGGCAGCTTGCGCCCGTTGCGCAGCACGCCTGCGCGCGAGGCGCTGGAAGATCTGCTGCCGGTGCTGATGCGTGAGATTGCGCGGGCGCCTGCGCCGCTCAACGCGCTCAACAAGCTGGATCAGGTGATCGAGGGATTGCCGACCGCTGTGAACCTGTTGCGGCTGCTTGTCGCGCGGCCCGGCCTTGCCGAGACGCTCGTGCAGATATTGGCTCATGCGCCGGTGCTGGCGGATGCGCTGGGGCGGCGGGCGGCTTTGTTCGATGCGCTGATCGACCATAGCGCGCTCGATCTGCCGCCGGATGTTCCGGCGCTGGTGGCGGACATGCGGGCGCGGGACACCAGTGAGGATTTCCAGCAGCGGCTCGATCATGTGCGCCATGCCGTGGGCGAGCGACGCTTTGCGCTGGGCGTGCAACTGATCAGTCGGGAGGTTGATCCGCTTGAAGTGGGGCGCGGCTATTCGCGTGTAGCCGAGGCTGCGGTGGAGGTGCTGGCAAGCGCGGCGATTGCCGAGTTTGAGGAGAATCATGGCCGGGTGCCGGGCAGTGAGCTAGCCATATTGGCGCTTGGGCGCTTTGGCGGGGGGCTGCTCACCCATGCCTCCGATCTCGATCTGATCTTCTTGTTTACCGGCGATTTCAACGCGGAGTCCGATGGGCGCAGGCCGCTTGGCGCGACGCTCTATTATAACCGGCTCTCGCAGCGCGTGATCAATGCGCTCTCCGTGCCAACGGCGGCGGGCGCGCTGTATGAGGTGGATACAAGGCTGCGCCCCTCCGGCAATCAGGGGCCGATGGCGGTGAGCTTTGACAGCTTTGCGCGCTATCAGGCGGAGAGTGCATGGACCTGGGAGCATCTCGCATTGACGCGCGCGCGGCCGGTGTTCGGCTCCGCCAATGCGCGCACCGAGCTGGAGACGCTCATCCGCCAGACGCTGATGGTGAAGCGCGATCCCGCCCTGCTGCTGCGGGAGGCGGTGAAGATGCGCGGTGATATTGCCAGCCACAAGCCGCCTGCCGGGCCGCTGGACGTGAAGCTGATGCCGGGCGGTCTCGTCGATCTGGAATTCCTGATTCATGTGACGCAGCTGACGCATGGCAAGGGCCTGTCGCCGAGCCTCAACGTGGCGCTGGAGATGCTGGTGAAGCAAGGCTTGATCGAGCCTGCCCTGCGCGATGCCGCTGACCTGCTGACGCGCTATCTCGTCGTGTCGCGCCTTGTCGCGCCGCAAGCGAGCGAGCCTGCGGAGGAAAGTCGCTGGCTGGTCGCACGGGCCTGCGCTGCGCCGGACTGGCCAACATTGCTTGCCAGCATCGATGCCGCGCGGCAGACCATCGCCAACAATTGGAACGCGCTTGCAGCGCAGGCCCAGCCATCGGAAGGATGAAATGATGTTGAACGAAGGGGACATGCTGCCCGATGTCATGCTGACCGGCGCGGACGAGGCGCCGATCAAGCTGGCGGATTATCGCGGCAAGCCTGTGGTCGTCTATTTCTACCCCAAGGCGGACACGCCCGGCTGCACGACCGAGGCGATCGACTTTACCGGGCTGGGCGATGATTTTGGCGCGCTGGGCGTGCCGGTGATCGCCATTTCCAAGGATGCGCCCGCCAAGCTCAAGCGCTTTGCTGACAAGCATGGCCTTGGCGTGACGCTGGCGTCGGACGGCGATGGCAGTGTGTGTGAGGCTTTCGGCACATGGGTCGAGAAGAGCCTCTATGGCCGCAAATATATGGGCATCGAGCGCGCGACCTTCCTGGCCGATGCGGATGGCAAGATTGTGAAGGTCTGGCCGAAGGTGAAAGTGAAGGGCCATGCCGCGCAAGTGCTGGAGGCGGTGAAGGCGCTGGGCTGAGCAGCCCCGTTTCTTTCCGCGCGCCAACCGTCTAACGCCCGCCGCGCATGACTGGCGCAATCATCATTATCACGGCTTTCGTCACCGCCATCCTTTCCGGCATATTCGGGATGGCGGGCGGACTGATGTTGATGGGCGTGCTCGCGCTGCTGCTGCCGGTTTCGGCGGCGTTCGTTACGCATGGCATTTTGCAGCTCGTTGCCAATGGCTGGCGTGCGATCGTCCACCGGCGCTATGTCGTTTTCTCGATCGTCGGCATCTACGCGCTGGGCGCTTTTGCTGCAGCTGCGTTGGTGCTGGCCATTGGGTTCATGCCATCGCGGCCCATGCTCTTCCTGCTTCTCGGGCTGGTGCCGTTGGTCGTCTGGCTGCCGCGCAAATGGATCGCCTTTGATGCCGCACGCAAGCCCCATGCCTTCCTCGCGGGGCTGGTCGTCTCCAGCCTTAATCTGACGGCGGGCGTGGCGGGGCCAGTGCTGGATGTGTTCTTCGTGCGTACCGTGTTGGGGCGTCATCAGATCGTCGCGACCAAGGCTGCGGGGCAGGCTTTCAGCCATATCGCCAAGATCGTGGTGTTCGGCGCGCCCCTGCTGGCAGCGGACACGGCAGACATGCCGCCCTGGTGGGTCTTCGCCCTGGCGATCCCCTTGTCGATGTTCGGAACGATGCTGGGGGGCAAAGTGCTGGACCGGATCAGCGACGTGAATTTCAAACGATATACGGCCTGGATCGTCACCATCGTGGGCGCGGGCTATCTGGTAAAGGCGTGGACGGAATGGACATGAGTGACGCGCCGACATTGGGCGATGCCTGCATTTCTGTGCTGCAGTGCAGCGATCCGCTCGCCAAGGCGATGGCGGCCCGCAAGGCGGCGCGCGACTGGCGGCTGGGGCGGCTGTCTCACCGGTTTGACAGAGTGCCGCCAGAGCGTCCCGGACGCCCTGATCAGCCGGAGCTTCTGCCGCCTAACAAAATGCCCAAGCGCGGCAAGGGCGGATCGGAACGCTCGCGCATCGCCATGATCCACGCGCTTGCCCATATCGAGTTCATCGCCATCGATCTGGCGTTCGACATGGTCGCGCGCTTTGGCGCTGATTATCCGCCCGAATTTGCCGACGATTGGCTCAAGGTCGGCGCGGACGAAGCGATGCACTTCGCTCTGCTCGCGCGGCGGCTGGAAGAGCAGGGCAGTCATTATGGCGCGCTGCCCGCTCACGATGGGTTGTGGCAGGCCGCGATCGACACCGCTTATGACTGCACGGCTCGTCTCGCTGTGGTCCCGATGGTGCTGGAAGCGCGCGCTCTCGACATCACGCCGGAAACCATCGTGCGTTTCAGGCATTTCAACGATGAGCGGACTGCAAAGATGCTCGAACGAATCGTTGACGATGAGATTCGCCATGTCGCCGCAGGGACGAAATGGTTTCTCTGGTCGACGGACAGAGCAGGCGGAAACCCGCAAGAATGCTACAAAAACCTAGTGCGACGCCACATTCATGGTGCCGTTAAGCCTCCGTTCAACGACTCAGCGCGGAGTCAGGCCGGTTTAACCCGCGATTTCTATGAAGGCCTTGCGGCCGAGCGTTTAAACCGCTCGAAAGATCCCAGCAGGTTCACCTGAACCGGCAAAAAACATTGGGACCCACAAAAAAGGGGTCCGATATGGGGTCTACATGATCGAGTTGTCTGCCGTCGCCTTCTTCAAGGACGGCTTTTTCAAGGGTGCTTTGAAGCTCGCTGCAGTTGCAGGACTTCTCTTCTCCGCACCCGCCATGGCAGACGCCGGCAATGACGCGCAGTTCTCGTCTCTCTTCTCCGCCTGGGTGAAGATGGAGCGCCCCACAGAACAGCCAACCCAGACCAAAGCATCTATCCCTTCCCGCGAGCCAGTCGAAGGCATCCGCCTCAGCTCGACATTCGGCAGCCGCAGCGATCCCTTCAATGGCCGCGCCCGTATGCATCAGGGCATCGATATTCCAGGCCCAATCGGCACCCCGATTTATGCGACCGCAGATGGCGTTGTCCGTCGCTCGCAATGGGTGAATGGCTATGGCAACCTCGTCGAGATCAGCCACGGCAATGGCATGGAAACGCGCTACGGCCACATGTCCAAGCTCGTCGCTCAGCCCAATGAGCGCGTTCGTCGCGGTCAGCTGATCGGCTTGATGGGCTCGACGGGTCGCTCGACCGGCAGCCACCTTCATTATGAAGTCCGCATCGCTGGCAACGCCGTGAACCCGATGCCTTACATCGAAGGCACGAATTTTGAGCTGGCACTGGCAGAAGCCAAGGCACATGATGAGCGCCAGATCGCAATGGGTGGCCCGGAAGCCAAGCGTCCATCCGACAATCGTGATCGCTAAGGTTCGACCTTCCACTCTTCTAATTGATACATTGATGGATAGGGCCACGCAGACAAAAGCTGCGACTTGCCCCGGTCACCCGGCATCCCTATCTAAGTGCGCATGACCATTGCGCTTTCCCCATCTGCTGCTGCTCGCGTCGCCTGGATCGCCGAGCGTCAAAGCAAGCCTGCCATCCTGCGTCTCGCGGTTGAAGGCGGCGGATGCTCCGGCTTTCAATATCGCTTCGGTCTGGCCGATGGCCCGGAGGCCGATGATACCGTGGTCGAAACCGACGGCGTGCGGCTCGTGGTCGATGAGATGAGCCTCGATCTGGTGCGCGGCTGTGTGGTGGATTTCGTCGATAATCTTGGCGGCGCGGCGTTCAAGGTGGAAAACCCCAACGCGACGGCTGGCTGCGGCTGCGGGACCAGCTTCTCGGTCTAACGCTTTTTAGTCCGTATCTTCTCGATACGGTGGCTGCTTTCCCATTTACCTCGCCCTGAACTTGTTTCAGGATTTGCCCGTCAGGCCGCCACATGCTGCGCGGTGATTTGCGACGGGAATTGGGATGCGTATTGCCACCTTCAACATCAACGGCATCAAGGCCCGGCTCCCGCGCCTGATCGAGTGGCTGGTCGAGACTCAGCCGGATGTGGCCTGCCTGCAGGAGATCAAGACGCAGGATGAGGGCTTCCCCGTCAAGGCGTTCGAGGATGTGGGCTATGGCGCCATCTGGCACGGGCAGAAGGGCTTCAACGGCGTGGCGATCCTCGCCAAAGATATCACGCCGACCGAGGTTGCGCGCGGTCTTGAGGGCGAGCCGGAAGATGAGCATAGCCGCTATCTGGAAGCCGATGTGAAGGGCGTGCGCGTCGCCTCCATCTACCTGCCCAATGGCAATCCGCTGCCCGGCCCGAAATTCGATTATAAATTGCGCTGGATGGAGCGGCTGCGCAAACGCGCGGCGCAGATCTGGGCGGAGGAAATCCCTGCCGTGCTGGCGGGGGACTATAATGTCATCCCCTTTGATCGCGATGTCTGGTCGCCGCCTGCCATGGCATCGGATGCGCTGATGCAGCCGGAAAGCCGCGCCGCCTATCGTGCGATGCTGGGCGATGGTTGGACTGATGCACTGGCTTCGCGTCATCCGGAAGGCGGGGTGTGGACCTATTGGGATTATCAGGCGGGTGCCTGGCAGCGCGATGCAGGCTTTCGCATCGATCATCTTTTGCTCTCGCCTTCGGCGGCGGACCGTCTGGTGGATGCGCAGGTGGACAAAGCCTATCGTGGGCGCGAGACGCCGAGTGACCATGCGCCTGTGTGGGTGCGGCTGAAGGAGTGAGCGCGATGAAGGCATTTTGCTACGATCAGGCCCATCCGCTCGATCAGTTCGCCCTGACCCTGCGCGATCTGCCCGATCCGGTGCCGGGGCCGCTCGATCTCCTCGTCTCGGTGCGTGCCTTCGCGGTCAATCCAGTGGATTACAAGATTCGTTCGACACGCAGCGCGAGCGATGGGGCGCCCGTCATTCTCGGCTGGGATGCCGCAGGCGTGGTCGAGGCGGTCGGCGCAGATGTGACCGGTTTCGCGCCCGGCGATGCAGTCTATTATGCGGGCAATCTCATGCGCGCAGGCAGTTATGCGACGAAGCAGATCGTCGATCACCGCCTTGTCGCGCACAAACCCGCATCGCTGGACTTTGCCGATGCCGCTGCTTTGCCACTCACAGCACTGACCGCGCATGAAGCGATGCTGGAGCGCGGCATCAGCTATGACGATGCCAGCACGGTCCTCATCATCGGCGGGGCAGGCGGCGTCGGCTCAATGGCCATCCAGCTGATGAAGGCGCTCACCCCCGCCCGCATCATCGCGACCGCCTCCCGCCCGGAAACGATCGCATGGGCGCGAGGCATGGGTGCCGATGACGTCATTGGTCGCGCGCTGGCGGATGAGCTCGCGGGGCTCGGCGTGCGTGACCTCCACGCCATCTTCAGCACCACGCACACAGATGCCTATCTCCCGGTGATCCCAAGCCTGCTACGCGCCTTCGGCCACCTCATGGTGATCGACGACCCCGCAACGCTCGATATCAAGCCCTTCAAACAGAAGGCGCTCTCGGTCCATTGGGAATTCATGTTCGCCAAGTCCCTCAACGACCATCATCCGCAGGAGCAGGGCGCAATGCTGGCCAAGCTCGCTGGGCTGTTGGATGAGGGCAAGGTTCGTTCCACGCGCACGCAGACCCTCGCCGCCACGGCGGATAATCTGCGTGAGGCCCATCGCGTGCTGGAGGCAGGCGAGGTGATCGGCAAAATCGTTATGGCGTGGGATTGACCCGAAAGGTCAGACGAAGCTGATGGCTCTTTTCCGGCGGCGCATGGCGACGCCGACCAGCGCAAAACCTGCAATCATCATTGCCCAGGTCGCGGGCTCAGGGATAGGGCCAGCGGAGGGTGCCTGTGCCTTCGTCACCTGTACATAGCCGCCAAACCAATCGCCCCAGCAATCCCGGCACGTATAGCCAGCCTTGAATTGCAGTGCGACCGTGCCCGCGCCGGCATAGCCTGAGCCGACGAGACTATTCTGGCCATTCACCGTCAGGTTGTTGGCAATGCTCGCGCCGTTGATCAAAATGTCGCTGAACTGGAATTTGGATGATCCCCCCATATAGAGGTCGATCTTGCTATATTCGGGCAGGGTGAAGGTGAGCGTCTGATCGACCATCGAGAATTGAGACGCGCTGATGCCAAAATAATCGATGCCAGCCCATTGGCTCGCAGGATTGACAATCGCAGCCGTGATCGTGGTCGTCGCCAGAGCGGGGGTGGACATGAGCGACAAGGCAAGCGCGACGGCGCCGAACTTCACATTCACCATGACTTTTCTCCGCGTAGAAGCTTGGGCACTGCCCGACCGCATCAGGCTTTATGCGTGAAAAGCACTTAATATTCTGTTGCCAACAGCTTGGTCTCGCCCGTCATTCATCGCATTTAATGATGTTCGCGGGGTTATCGCAGCGCGGCATCAGCGGACGCCAATACCTGCCCGTTCCCGACATGCAGCCGGGTGGCCGCGCCCAGTCCCTCGAACAGCCCGGCCTCGGTCCCCGTCATCCACACTTGCCCGCCGGTCGCGCGCAGCCGCTCGAAGAGCGCGCCGCGGCGGAGCGGATCGAGATGGGCGGCGACTTCATCGAGCAGGATCACGAGCGGGCGCCCCCGCGCTTCCCCGATCATCTGCGCATGGGCGAGCATGATGCTGAGCAGCAGCGCCTTCTGTTCGCCCGTTGAGCAGAGCGCGGCATCCTGATCCTTGGCGACATGGCGCACGATCAGATCGGCGCGGTGGGGACCGCTCAGTGTTCGCCCGGCGGCGCGGTCGCGCTGGCGTCCGTTCGTCAGCGCCTCGCGTAGCACGCCCTCCTGCTCCGGCGCGCCAGAGAGCATCAGCGAGGGGCGTGCGAACAGGCTTTGCACTGTCTCCTCAATCTGCGTCTCCAGCGCTGCGATGAGCGTGCGCCGTGCCAGATCGACCGCGGCGCCATGCTCGGCCATGCGGGCTTCCAGCGCGGAGAGCCAATCCGGGTCGGCGGGCGTCTCCTCGGCGAGCAAGGCGTTGCGCGCGCGCATCGCGGCTTCATACCGGGCGCTGTGATGCGCATGGGCGGGGTCACTTGCCAGCACGAGCCGATCGAAGAAGCGCCGCCGCCCGCCCGGACTCTCCAGAAACAGCCGGTCCATTGCGGGCGTGAGCCAGCTGAGCGCGAGATGGGTGGAGAGCGCATTGGCAGGCGATGTGCGCCCATCGATGCGCACCTGGCGCTTGTCCGGCGCGCTTGCCTCCGTGCCGGTGCCAAGCTGCGTATCGCTGATGCGCGCGGAGACGGCGAAGGCTCCCACGCCGCCCTGCCGCGCCATATCCCGCAAAGCCGCGCCACGCAGGCCGCGACCGGGGGCGAGCAGGGAGATGGCCTCGAGAATATTCGTCTTGCCCGCGCCATTCTCACCTGAGAGCACGATCATGGGCTCATCCGGCACGATCAGCGCGTCGGCATGATTGCGAAAGTCGGTGAGGGCAAGGCGGGCAATCGCCATGCCCGCTCGTAACCGCTCAGGGCTGGCGGGCCAAGCGCTTCTGTGGCAGATTGGCGCAAGGGCGGATGGTTTTTAGGCAAGGATGACGATGATGACGCGGATCGCACGGATGACGGGTTTGGTTGCAGCGCTTGCCGGGGCACTGCTGGCGACAGGCGCGCAGGCTGCGCTGCCAATGGGTGCCAAGGCGCCGGACTTTGAAACACGTGGCGCGCTGGCGGGCAAAGTGTTCAAGCTGCACCTCGCCGAGCAGCTGAAAAAGGGCCCGGTCGTGCTCTATTTCTTCCCGGCCGCCTTCACCAAGGGCTGCACGGCAGAGACCAAGGAATTTGCTGATACGGCTGACCAGTTCAAAGCTGCTGGCGCGACCGTCATCGGCATGTCGGCGGACGCGGTGGATGTGCTGCAGCGCTTCTCGACCGAGGCATGCGGCAGCAAGTTTGCGGTGGCCTCTGCAGGTCCCGGCGTGATCAAAGGCTATGATGTTGCGCTCAAGAGCGACAATCCGGCCTTTTCCGGCAAGACTGACCGCACATCCTATGTGATTAGCTCGGCCGGACGCATCGTCTACGCCCATAGCGCGCTGGATTATCGCGATCATGTGAAAAACACGCTGGCATCGGTAAGGTCGCTCGCAGCGGCCAAGAAGTAATCTCAAGCGAGGTGAGCCGGGTGCATTGCCCCGGCTGCATGGCATGAACAGTCTGATGCGAGGCCTGCGGCGCTGGATGAAGCGTTTGTGGGCCTTGCTCATTCTCGCCGTCCTGCTGCTCATCCTCGCGCTGTTGCGCCCGTCCGAAACGCTGGTCACCGCAGATGGCACGCGCGTCTATGTGGTGGATGGCGATAGCCTGCGCATCGGCCCGCGCGATGTTCGGCTCAAAGGGATCGACGCTGTGGAACTGCGCCAATCATGCAATGGCGCGGATGGCGGCCAGTGGAGCTGCGGTGTTGAAGCGCGACAGGCCTTGCAAGATCTGGTCGCGCGGGGCGATTTACGCTGTCAGGCTAGCGAAGGCGACCAGTTCGGGCGGGCAATCGCGCTGTGCAGCGTCACTGGTGTGAGCGACGTTGCGGCGGCGCTGGTCAGTGCCGGATGGGCCGTGAGCGGCGATGGCGCGCGTGCCGGAAATTATGCCGATGAGCAAAGACGGGCCAAATCGGCCAGCAAGGGCATTTGGCGCGGCACGTTCCAGCGCCCGGCAGAGTGGCGCAAGGCGCATCCGCGTGAGGCTGAAGAGTAAGCGCCCCTGATATTCCGCGTTGATTATGTCCGTTTTTTCGCGCTGGCTTATTGCAGAGCGCGCAACTCCTTGGCAGTGCAGATCGTAACGGGGCGGTGAGCCCGCATGGAGAGTGTATATGGATATCGCAGGCACAACCGCGTTCATCACTGGCGGGGCGAGCGGGATTGGCTTTGGGATTGCGCAGCGGTTGCTGGATGCGGGCGCGAAGCTGGTACTGGCCGATATCCGGCAGGATCATCTCGACGAGGCCAAGCAATTTTTCGACGAGCGCCAGCAGGGGCGCAATGTCCACACCATCCAGCTGGACGTGTCCGACCGCAAGCAAATGGCCGAGGCCGCGCGCGAATGTGAAGCGGTGATGGGCGGGCCGGAGATCCTGATCAACAATGCGGGTATCGATCCATCCGGGCCGTTCGATCAGGCGACTTATGCCGATTGGGATTATGGCATTGGCGTCAATCTCATGGGGCCGATCAATGGCATCATGGAATTCGCGCCCGGCATGCGGCGCCGGGCTAAGGGCGGGCACATCGTCAACACCGCCTCGCTCGCTGGCCTTACGCCCATGCCGAGCTTCATGGCGATTTACGCTGTGGCCAAGGCGGGCGTCATCACGCTGACCGAGTCCATCCGCGATAGCATGGCGCAGGACAATATCGGCGTGACAGTGCTGATGCCCGGGCCGATCAAGAGCCGCATTCATGAATCCGGCCAGAACCGCCCGGAGCGTTTCCGCACCGGCAGCGGCTTGCAGGACGCCGAGGAGCAGCTCACGCAGCGCGTGGTCTCGGATACATGGATGGAGCCGACGGAAGTGGGCGACATGATCGTGGGCGCGATCCGCAACAATACGCTCTATGTCTCGACCCACGGCAATTGGAAGGAAACGGTAGAGCAGCGCTTCCAGGCGATGATCGCCTCCATGCCGGAAGCCCGGCCATTCAATTTCAGCGAGAGCCTCTCGGTGCCGAACAAGGACTAAACGGCGACAGCGCTGAGCAGCACGCATAGAAAAAGGGCGCCGATCGCGAGATCAGCGCCCTTTTTGTGATCGCATTCGAATCTCAGCGTGGTGTTGCGGTCGTTCCGGCAGGCCGTGCGTCGACCGTCTGGGTGGAGGTGAGGCTGCGGCGAGCAAGCGCGCCATCGGGGTCTGGCAGGCCAGCCGCCCTGTTCAGCTCATACAACATCGTGGTTGCGCGATCGTTGAAAGCGACAGGCGTTGCGCCCTCCGCCTCGGTCAGGATCGTTTTGGAACGACCGCAGAAATCGTCGCGGGTCAGCGTGCCGGAATAGGAATTATAGACCTTGGTCATATGGTCGTCATAAGCGTCCTGCCACTTTTTGCCGCCCTTCGCCTTGTAGAGATTGACCTCGATCTGCGCCGCTTCGGAGAGCAGGCCCTTATGGGTCGAGAGCATCTTGTTGTAGCTGGCGACGAGAGCTTGATTATCGGTGCCTTGGCACAGCAGCACGGCCACATTCAGGCCGGAACGCAAATGCCACAGGTCTTCACCGCGGTTGGCGCCGATCAGCAAGGGGGCAGGTGGTGCGACCTCAATGAGCGGCACATTACTTGGAATTGGCGTTGGAATATTGGCGATAGGCGCTTCTGTTTTGGTCGATGCGCCACAGCCGGCCAGCACCATGATTGGAGCCAGTAGCAGTCCAAAGCTCTTTAAAATCTGTTGTGAGGCTGCGTTTGTTCGCGTCGCCATCGTCATTCCTCCCGAGATCCGGCGCCCGCGCGCGCCGATTTCCTCATATGTCTCAGGGCTTATCGTCTGCCGAGTCGCTCAACGCAAGTGCGCAAGCCCTCCACTCGTCGCAGTGGAGGGCTTGATGGCTTTAAGTGGTTAATGCTGGGCAATCGAGAAAGGCTGATGCCGCGCTCGGTCAGGCCAATTAAATGCCGTGAACGAGATCGGGGCTCAGCCGGTTCGCTTCGCCTGCAACCATTTGCTGAAGGACCATCACGCGCTGCCGCTCGCGGTTCCACGCGCGTGAGGGGCTGGCCCGTATCTCGGCGAGCAGAGTTTGAAGCTCCTTCTTGCGGCTGTGAAGCGTGATCGGGTCCATGGCATCCTCATCTTC
>CBIHKY010000068.1:0-18577 GCA_966205705.1 uncultured Alphaproteobacteria bacterium | reverse complement strand
GTCCAACATCTTTGCTATTGACCTGAACAACTCCACTACCGGCAGTTTTTCGGTCTCGTCCAATGGACAGACCGTTTATGTCGTCACGACACTTGCAGGAACGATCGCGCCCAACAATGCGAATGGCGACGAAAACAGCTTGGGCTTCACTGAATGGGATGTTGACTACACACGCGGCGATTTCAACGACACCATCGCCAAGGGTTATACGGTCTCGTTCTATTCCGACGCTGGTCACACGACCCCATTCTCGGTGAACGCAGCTGGCCTACTCGTGTCGGATTGGGGCACCTGCTGCACCACGAACAACACGACGCCGAACAACGGCACGGCGAATGCTTCTGAAATCTACATGATGTTCAATGGCGCTACGCCGTTGCGTGTCGGCGGCATTAGCACCACGGTCGGCCGCGAAGAGCATTTCGTTGCCGCCATCGACGACAGCAACAGCTTTTCCAGCGTTACGCTCATTCCTAATGGGCATGGTGAAGCCTTTGGCGCAGGCGGTTACCTGATTTTCTCGAACGTGCAGGTCGGCAGCGTGCCCGCCGGATCGTCGGAAGTCACTGTCGGAACCCCGAACACGCCAGACATTGATGATGAGTATACCTTCACTGACCTCCAAAACAGCGATGTAAACCCTGTTTTCGATGGCGGCACGCTCACCGCAACGGGTGACGTAACGGTGTCGAACGGCATCACCATCAAGAATAGCGGCGGCACGATCGATACCGCTGGCCATGACACGGTGATGACCGGCGCGTTGAACAACGCCACCGGCGCAACCGGAAGCATCACCAAAACGGGTGCAGGCACGCTGACCCTGGCGGGCAATAACGGCTATACCGGAACGACGACGATCAGCGACGGCACGCTTGCGCTTTCAGGCGCGGGTTCCATCGCCAATTCGTCTGGGCTGGTCAACAATGGCACGTTCGATATCGCCGACACGACCAACGGGACAGCGCTCAAGAACCTCTCGGGCAATGGTGCAGTCAATCTCGGTGCGCAATCACTTGCGATCACCGATGGCGACGGCGCGTTCGACGGCTCGATCAACGGCACTGGCGGTGTTGTGGTCGCTGGCGCCAATGGCGGCCAGGGCACAATGACGCTGTCTGGCGCCAATGGTTACACCGGCACGACCACGATCACGGACGGCACGCTTGCCCTGACCGGCACGGGTTCCATCGCCAATTCGTCCGAGCTTGTCGCCAATGGCACGTTCGACATCTCCGATACGACTGGCGGCGCAACGCTCAGGAACCTCTCGGGCAATGGCGCAGTCAATCTGGGCGCACAGACGCTCGCAATCACCGATGGCGACGGCACCTTTAACGGCGCCATCAACGGCACCGGCAACCTTGTCGTCGATAGCGCCAATGCCGGACAAGGCACGATGACCCTCGCGGGCAATAACGGCTATACCGGCACGACGACGATCAGCGACGGCACGCTTGCGCTTTCAGGCGCGGGTTCCATCGCCAACTCGGCAGAACTCGTTAACAACGGCATTTTCGACATCTCCGCGACGACGGACGGCGCTGCGGTCAAGAACCTCTCGGGCAATGGCGCGGTCAATCTGGGTGGTCAGACACTCATGATCACCAACGGTGATGGCGGGTTCGATGGCCCGATCAATGGCACCGGCGGCGTCGTGCTGGCAGGTGGCACCTACACGCTGAGCGGCGAGAACAGCCAGAGCATGACCGGCGTAACCGGTGGGCGCCTCACCGTGGCATCGGCGCAGGCGCTCGGCGCATCCAATGGCGATCTTTATATCGGCGCGGACAGCAGCTTTGCGGCTGGATCGTCAATGACCGTCAGTCAGGCGGTCCATATCGGCGGCGCGAATGCGGTGTTCGATACCGGCGCCAACAATGTGACGCTCACGGGCGGTGCCGATGGCTATGAGTGCCTGATCAAGGAAGGCACGGGCCGCATGACGCTGGCCTCGGCCGCCTCTAACATGATCGGCGCCTGCGTTCGCAACGGCACGCTCAGCTTCAACAATGTCTTCACGGGCAATGTGTGGGTCGATCCGTCAGGCACGGGCAGCGGCGCTGGCGCCATCAACGGCAATGTCGAGGTGCGTGGCCGGTTGGCACCGGGCAATTCACCCGGCCAGCTCACCGTTAACGGTAGCGTGACGCAGTTCGCTGGCAGCACGCTTTCGGTGGATATCGATGGCACAACGGCTGGCACGGGCGCAGGTCATTTCGATACGCTGGTGCTGGTCGGCGCCAACAGCGTCTACACGGCTGACGGCACCATCGAGCCTGTCCTGCGCGGCATCACCGGCAGCGCGACGAATAGCTTCAACCCGCAGATTGGCGCGCAATTCCAGGTCGTCACGGCGCAAGGTGGCGTGGTCGGAACCTATGACGCGATCACCCAGCCTGCGGTTGGACTGCCCACAAACAGCCGTTTCGACGTGCTGTACAAGTCCAACGCGATCATCCTCTACATCACGCCAAGCGACTTCAGCGCGATGTTCTCCAACAGCACGCTGCTCAATGCGGCGGCGGCTGGCGGCGCGATCGACAGCTTCCGTACCGCTTCCGGCACGGTGAACAGCGGGCCTTCCGGTGCGCTGCTCGATGGGCTGTATCCGCTGGGTCAGGCAGGCCTGAACCGGGCGCTGGAGCAGGCGTCGGGTGCGATCTACGCTAACACGATGGACTCGGTGATCCAAGCCACTCGCTTCGCACATGGTGCAGTGTCCGATCACCTCAACGCTGGTGTCGATGGTCTGGATATCGATGCGCCGCTCGCAAGCCGCGTATGGGGCATCATGAGCCGGGACATCACCCATGTGGATGGTGACGTGCGTGGTCAGGGCTATCGCGGCAACAATGTCACGATGGTGATCGGCGTGGATCGTGCGGTCGGCTCGAACGCGCTCATCGGCGGTGCATTTGCCTATAATCGCAACAAGACGAGCACGGCCTTTGCGGGCAATAGCTCGGCCGACAGCTATCATGGCATCGTCTATGGTCGCCTGAACGCCAGCAACTGGTATGCGAACGGCCTCGTCTCCTTCGGCATGGATCTCTACAATGCGACCCGCACTGTGGATCTCGCCACTGGACCTCAGACGGCCCATGGTGAAGGCGATGGCGTGTCTTTCGGTGCGGATGCAGAGGCTGGCTTCAAGTTGCGCTTCGGCGGATTGCTGATGACCCCGGCTGTTGGCATCTCCTATGACGGCCTGCGCCGCGATGGCTTTGCCGAAACCGGCGATCAGACCGTCGCGCTCACGCTGGACAAGGACTTCCGCCGCTCGGTCGTGGCACGTGCTGGCGCACGGGTGACCACCGCAATTGCGACGCAGGGCGTTGTCCTCATGCCTTATGCCTCGGCCTTTGCAGCACGCGAATTGAACGATGCCTCATCGCTCATCACGCCCACGCTGCATGGCGCCCGCTTCCGCGTGGAAGCGCCGGAAATGGACCGCACCTCCGTGCGGCTCAATGCGGGCGTGAATGCGGCGCTGACCTCCGGCGTGACGCTGAAGGTCGACTATCGCCACAGCAATGCTGGCAATTTCAGCGCCAATGCCGTCACCGGCGGCGTCAGCATCCGCTGGTAAGAAGAACTGTCAACCGGCGCTCATTGGGGAGCGCCGGTTGCCTAAACACTATAATTTTCGGGGGACTTTTCAATGATCACGACCATGATCGCATTTGCACTTGCTGCGGCGGCGGCTCCGGCATCGGCGCCCGATGTGGAGGCCAGTGAAACACCTTTCGACGCCTGGATCCTGCGTTGCGAAACGCTGAAAGGCCCTGCGCAGGGTGAGAAGCGTTGCGGCATGATGTCCGTCGTGAAAGCGCAGGATCAGGCCGGAAAGACAGCGATCCTTACCTCGATCCTCCTACGGCCAGTCTCTGGCACAGGCAATTATCAGCTCTCTTTCGACCTGCCATTGGGCGTGATGCTACAGCCTGGCGCGCGCATTACCGACGCTCAAGATAAGGAGATCGTGCGCCTTCCCTTCATTGCCTGCCGCGCGACAGGATGTGAAGCCGGGACCATCCTCACCCCGGCTCAGATGAGCAGTCTGCTCGCCTCAACCGACAAAAGCGCGGTCAGCTATGACCTGCAGAACCGCAAGAGCATCAAGATGGCATTCTCGATGGCCGGGTTCAAAACCGCACATGAAGCCTTGCGAAAGGCCAGCCCTCACTGATCCCGCGAGCCGCCTGTGGGCAAGAAAGCTACGATCTTTGACTAACGATATCTGGAATAATGAGAGAGTGAAACCCATCGTCTGAGAGGAGACGTATCATGCTACCGCTAAAACGAAGCAGTGCCGATATCGCCCTATTGCCGGATCTCCTTTGGGACCGCCGCGCAGACAACCGCACAATAACAGTATTTCGCGTGGCGAGAGCCGCCGTGGGCGGTCAAGAAGCACTCGTCTACATTCGCAACATTTCCGATGGCGGGATGAAACTGGGCATTAGCATGCCGGTGATGCTTGACGATGTTGTGCAGGTTTGGATCTCGGAAACAATCTGCATCGAAGGCAAAGTTGTTTGGTACAATGGCGAGGAATGCGCCATTAAACTTGCTGAAGCGATCGATAGCGCGGCAGTTCTCCGTCTGACTGCGGAACAGCTCCGGTCGGGAGAAACGCGATCTCCCCGCTTCCTGACGGATCTGCCTGCTGTCATAACGTCAGAGCGTGGAATGAGCGCCGCGCGTGTCCGTGATGTGTCCCAGCGAGGCATGAAGATCGCGCATGACGGCAGCTTCGCACCCGGCTTAGCCGTAAAAATACAGCTTGAATCAGGGATCGAGCGTCGTGGCTTTGTTCGTTGGGTACGGGACGAGCTGGCGGGCATCAGCTTGACCGAACTTTTCAGTGTCGATGATGTGAGAACCGTGCGCGCTTTAAATCCGGGTAGCGAAAGCGAACAGCGAAACGTCCGTTAAGCGTCATGTGCTAAAGTGGCCGTGTCCGGAGAGGCAGCTCATCGACAAAAAACGCAAATAGCGGCCTTTAGCGCGCAAAGCGATAATGAGGCTGGGATCGCCAACATTGCATGCCGCCCACCGAAGCGCGGCCTACTTTGATGCGATGGCACCCTTTCCGCACGGCGGCGTTTGATCGCTAGCCATAGTCGTGTAGGTCGATCACATGCCCAAAGCCGTCATGAACCCGCGCGTATTCTGGGGCGCAACAATCGTCGCCGCGCTGCTGTTAGGAAGTGCGCTCGCTGCGCCGAGCACCTCAGACCTGATTTTTCGCCAGGCACAGGCTTGGGTGATTGACACGTTCGGCTGGTTTTATGTCGGTTCGGTCGCGGGCTTTTTGGTGGTCGTTCTAGTGCTGGGACTCGGCCCGGCGGGACGGCTGCGGCTGGGGCCAGACGATGCTGAGCCCGACTTCCCCTATCTCTCGTGGCTGGCAATGCTCTTCGCTGCGGGCATGGGTATCGGCCTCATGTATTTCGCAGTGGCTGAGCCGATTCAGCATTACAGCGCCCCCCTGAGGTTGAAGCAGGAACGATCCTTGCTGCGCGCGAGGCCATGGTCATTACCTTTACGCATTGGGGCGTCCATGCTTGGGCCATCTATGCGGTCGTCGGGTTAAGCCTAGCCTATTTCACGCACCGCAAGGGCCTTCCACTGACGCTGCGTTCGGGCTTCCAGCCACTGCTCGGCAAACGGATAAATGGCTGGGCGGGCGATGCGGTCGATATATTTGCGATCTGCGGAACATTGTTCGGCATCGCCACGTCGCTTGGCCTCGGCGTGTCGCAGATGAGTGCAGGTCTCAATTATGTTTACGGTCTGCCTAACGGGATCGCGACGCAAATGGTCCTCATCGTCATCGTCATGGGAATCGCGACGCTCTCGGTGTTGAGCGGGCTTGATCGTGGCGTACGGCGGCTGTCCGAACTGAACCTGATCCTCGCAGTATTGCTGATGGTCTTCGTGCTCGCGACCGGACCGACCCTGTTCCTGCTGCGGGCACTCATCCAGAATTTCGGCCTGTATCTCGACCATTTCTTCATCCGCACCTTCACGCTTTATGCCTATGAGCCACGCGCCTGGATGGCCGACTGGACGCTCTTCTATTGGGCGTGGTGGATTGCCTGGTCGCCCTTCGTCGGCATGTTTATCGCACGCATCTCGCGCGGGCGAACGATCCGGGAGTTCGTGGTTGGCGTTCTGCTGGTCCCGACCGGCTTTACTTTTCTGTGGATGACCGTGTTTGGCAACACTGCGATCGCGCTTGATTTGGGCGTGGCGGCGGGCGGGATCGCACGCGCAGTCGATGCGAACCTCTCGACTGCCTTGTTCGAATTCCTCGAATATCTGCCGGGTGCCACGCTCACCTCATCGCTCGCAATCCTGCTCGTGGGCGTGTTCTTTGTGACCTCTGCAGATTCAGGATCGCTGGTGATCGACACGCTGGCATCGGGAGGTGCGGAGGAAACGCCGCGTTGGCAGCGCATTTACTGGTGCCTGGTGCTAGGCGCGACCGCAATGCTGTTGCTGATCGCTGGCGGATTGGGTGCGCTCCAGGCTGCGACATTGGTGGCGGCCCTCCCCTTCTGCTTCATCATGATCCTGCTCGCCTGGTGCCTCGTCCGCCAGACCAGTGCCGATGTTGCAGGTGAGACGATCGAAACCGATGCCGCGCCGATTGGGGAACGGCTAAAGCGCCTTTTCACCCCCGCCACGCGCAAGCAGATCGCCAGCCAAATCGAGCGCGATGCGCTCCCCGCCCTTACATCGGTATGCGAGGCGATGGTGGCGGAAGGCTGGGCCGATAGCCGGCTCGACTATGACGAAGACGTGGCCGCGCTGACGATCGCCTTCACCGATCGCCGCTTCGTCTATCAACTGGCGCCGCGCTCACGTCCGCTGGCCGCCTTCACCGCGCTGGAGGCGTCTGAAACGCGTCGAAGCCAGGGCTGGTGGCTCGGCCAGTGTAGAAGGCGCCAGCCGACAGCGTGACCTAACTGGATTTACCCGCGATCAGATTACGAACGATATTTTAGAGCAGCTGGAGCGATGGAAAACGAAGTAGGGTTAGATGGCCCGGTTCGCAAACAAAGCGGATGTTCCGCCGCTCTAAATGGCTCCCTAAAAAATACCATTCGCTCACCAAGCTGTCGCAGCCTGCCAATGGGCGCCTTGGGACTTTTCTGCCTTTCCCGATAACTGCGACGAACGACCATAGTCGCCAGAATGCGACGTTCGTGAGCCACCATGCCATGTTTAGAAGTTGCTTGAGCGCCGACGAAACTTGTCGCGCGCCGCAAGTCTCAATGGCCACGCCGATCAGGGACAATCCATGAGTTAAAGTGTTGCTAATGCCAATCAATCGCACTACGGCGCCGCAATCATTTGGGGAGTAGCGTGATGATGAAGTGGTACCTGTCAGCGAGCTGGATGGCCTTGGCGTGCCTGACACCCTCGGTCGTACTGGCGCAAGAACCGGCGGCGAGCGGCGTCGGGTCGGATCAGATCGTCGTAACCGGCATCCAGCTGGGCCAAGCCAATGCGGCAAAGTCGGACGTGCCACTGATCGAAACACCCCAGGCCATTTCCGTCGTCACGGCAGACGCGCTTAAAGAGCGAGGCGTCACACGCTTGGCCGATGCGCTACGGACCGTCGCAGGCGTGTCGCGCAGCAGCACTTACGGCTTCTTCGACGCTTATACGATCCGTGGCTATGACGCGGCCTATGGCAGCATCTATCTCGACGGCATTTTGAGCGAGGCCGGGGTCGGCAGCAATAATGAACTGGCGGGACTGCAACAGGTGGAAGTCGTCAAAGGGCCGGCTTCCGCGCTCTTCGGCTCCGCGCCGCTCGGCGGCATCGTCAATCTCGTCAGCAAACGGCCGCAGGCGGATGCCTTCATGGACATGACGCTATCGACTGGTTCCTATGATCTGGTCGAGGGCGCAGTGGATGCAAATGCGCCGCTCGACAAGGACGGCACTCTCTCGGCCCGGCTCAACCTCGTCTACCGCGATGCGGGATCGTTCGTTCGTAATTCAGGGCAGAACCGCATTTATGCATCCCCTTCGATCAAATGGCAGATGGCGCCTGATACCAGCCTGACCTTGTTGGGCGTCTATCAGCGTGATCGCGACAACCCCTTTTCGCCGGTCAGCGGCTGGGGCACCATCCTCCCCAGCGCCTATGGCCCTACGCCCATCGATTTCTCGATTAATAATGGTGGCGCCCAGAAGGCGATCTATAATCAGAATCGTAAATCGATCAGCGCGATGTTCGACCACCGCTTCAGCGATGCGTTCGGTATCAGCCAGACTTTGCGCTACACCCATCGCACCACCTACTGGGATCGCTGGATGTTCGTCGGCGGCCTCCTGGACGACAATGTCGTGGACGGGGTGCAGCAAGGCCGGACCCTCGGTCGCTATTATTACGGCCCCTACAGCTCAACCAACAAGGATTTCGCCGTCGATAGCCGCGCGACCGGCAAATTCGCGACCGGTTTCATCCGCCATACTATATTGGCCGGTGTCGACTATCGCCAGAATCGCGAGCGGTATGAGGGGGACGGCGATTTCAACGCTTCGACCTTCCCGCTGGATGTTGTGACGCCGGACTATGGCGCGCCGCTCGTGCCCACCCCCGCCCCCTATTCCGGGGCCGCGAAAAACGATCAGCTCGGCTTCTATCTTCAGGATCATGTTACGCTTACCGATCGTCTGACCGTGACGCTCAGCGGACGGTGGGACCGGGCCAAGTCCGATGGCGAGTTGCAGACGGCGTTCAGTCCCCGCGTCGGCGCGACCTACGAAATCGTGCCCGACCTGGCTTTCTACGCGACATGGGCGAAGTCGTTCACACCCCAGTTCGGATCGCAGATCGTGCTGGACACCGACGCCAGCGGCGCACCTAGCATCATCGGTCAGGCTCCGCCCGAACGGGGACGGAACATCGAAGGCGGCCTCAAGTTCGCACCCGGTGGCGGAACACTGAGCGGAATGATCTCGCTCTATGATCTTGAACGCTCGAATGTGCTTACCAGCGATCCCGCCTTCCCTAATTTCTCCCGTGTTACCGGCAAGCAGCGCAGCCGCGGTGTCGAAGTGGAGGGCCAATGGCGTCCGCTTCCAGGCGCAACGGTCAGCCTAGCTTATGCCTATATCCGGGCAAAGGTGCTGGACGATGAGACCATACCGACTGGCACGGAACTACAGAATATCCCCCGGCATAATGTCAGTCTCTACGGCCGCTATGTCATACCGTCAGGACCGCTTACCAATGTGGGCGCGAATTTGGGCTTCGTGTACAACAGCAGCCGCAACGGCGCAGTGCCGGACGTCGCGCTTTATCGGCTTCCACCCTACATTCTCCTAGATGCAGGCCTGTCCTATAGCTTCGGTGACTGGGGCATGCAGTTGAACGTCAACAATCTGCTGGGCGAGCGCTATTTCCCTGATTCCTGCTGCCTAGACCGGATCACTCCTGGTCAACCGCGAAATTGGCGCCTGTCGCTAAGCCGCCACTTCTGAGTAGGATCGGTATGCCGACAAGAGACATTCGAGAAAGGGCTCACACGACCGCTTTGTAACGCCCCGGGTGAGTGGCTTGCTTCTTCACAAATCATGCCCCCACCGGTAGTCAGCGGGCAGAAATGCTGGCTGTTACGATCATATTCATCGAAATAAAGAGCATAGAGGCGGCTCTGTTACATCATTGTTATAACGCTCGGAGGCAGACCTGCCAAATCTGTGCTTGAGCAATTGCGTGTTCAACAAGGCGCGATTTGCCGTGGAAAATGGCGTTTTAACAGTGAAGCCGGTTCGCGAGAATCCGCGCGAAGGATGGGCAGCAGCAGCGATAGCGATTGCCGCTGCTGGCGAGGGCGGCCTTGCATGGCCTGAGTTCGGCAGTGAAGACGACGAAACTCATTGATCGATTGCCGAACGCACGACCTAAACCCAAGCGGTGCGACATATCGCTCGTTTGCTTCGATGCAACCATGGGCAGCGAGTTTCAAAAGACGTCGCCTGTGCCATCAGTTCACCGCCTGAGAACACTGACGACCTTCGCGTGTTCCTCGTTGCGCCGCTCACGCATGTGAGCAGGCCCGCGCCATTTCGTGTCGCGACGATAACGGGCGGTGATGCAGGGCTGATGCTGAATTTTGCGGAAAACTTGCGTTGGCGACCGTAGGGTCGGAAGCTGACACCGTAGATGTTGAAGTGAGGGAGAGGGAAGTCATCCTTAGCTGACGCGCAACGAAAACACCTAATTATCGATCCTTGCCCCCGCCCCAGGCCTCACTTATCTGTCAACTGCCCCGCAAAGAAAGGCAGCAATTTGTTGCGAAAGCGCTCGGTGATGCGGTTGCCATGGTCGCCGTCATAAACCTCCCAGCTGTGCTCGATGCCAAAACGCTGTAGTTCCGCGTGCACCGCTTTATTGCTGGCAAGGAGCGAATCCTTGTCGCCCACGTCCATCGCAATTGCCTTCAAGCTTTTGAGCGCCGGGATATGCTGGGCAACCATAATCAGTGGCGCATTCGCCGCCCATTTTGCTGTGACGATCGGATCGATCGTGCCGTCTGGCTTGATCCCGGTTTCGAGGAAGAATGGCTCTTTCTCAGGGTCCGGGGACCAGGCGGCTGCGCTCGCCAGGGTAGAGCGCACCATGAAATTGCCTTTGGCTGCCTCCTCTGGTGTCATAGTCTCCAGCGGCTTCATTTCCTCTGCGACGGGGGCTCGAGGGGCCAGGCAGCAAGCGCTCATGGCGTAAATGCTCGAGAAGACACCTGGATGGTTCATCGCAATGCGCAACGTACCATAGCCGCCCATCGAATGGCCCGAGAGACCGCGGCTTTCGGCTTTGGGCAATGTTCGATAGCGAGCATCGATTGCATGCACGAGATCGCGGGCAATGAAGCCTTCAAAATCGCCAACCGTGGGCGAGTTGGAATAGAGCGAACCGGCATGGCGGGAATTAGCATCCGGAACGACGATGATCATCTCTCGCTTGGTCGCTTCCAAAGCGACCGCCGCGCCCTCTGCGATTTTTGTCCCCGCCATATATTTCTCTGCCGATGCAAAGAAGCCATGAAGGAAATAAACGACCGGGTAGCGACGCGCAGGATCCTTGCCATAGCTTGGCGGCAGCACGACGAACACGTCACGATCCGCGCTGTTCCCCTCGAGATTACCTTCGATGGATGGACTATGAACCTTGATTGCCTCGACTTTCAGCGCAGCGTGCTGTGCGATCGCCTTCGGGGGAGCGCTGATCAGCATCAGGGCGGCTGCTGCGGTCGATGACAGGATCAGTTTCATTCCACTCTCCTACAGGAATTTCAAACCTGCGGCATGCCGTTGTGACATCAGCTGAACTTGGCGATCCGCAGCAAGGCATGGCAAGCTTGCCAAACATGACGTGGGCAGCACGTCGTGTCGCTGCCCACGTTCATATATTCTATCAGAAGCTCGCGCGCACACCCATGCGGTAGCGGCGACCGATATTGTCATAATAGACAGCGTTGCTGTTGCCGTCCCAAAATCCAGGCTGCCTCACGTTGAACAGATTGCTGACATTGCCGAACAACTCGACCTTGCGCGATCCATCAGCGATCAGATCGAAGGTCAGGCCGACATTCGTATAGAATCGCGAAGGCACTCGGTTGGTGTTGATGCTGTTGGGCAGCAGCACGCTGTAGCCTGCGTCTTCCGGACCGACATAAGCGGCGTTGACCTTGCCGCTCGACAGATAGCGGCCCTGCAGATTGACGCCCAGACGCCCCCAATCGACCGAGACGAACCCATCGACAACCCAGCTTGGCACGCCGAGCGGACCATTGTCCCCAGCCCGATTCACGCCAGGCTGCGAACTGTTGGATAGTTCGAGCGTGCGCGTCGCCAGCACCCGCAAATCGATGGCGCGATCCATCCCCAAAGGCCTGCGATAGCCTGCTTCGAAATCAAGGCCACGAAGCTCCTGTCGGTTCAGGTTGAGAAACAGCACGGACACGCTCTGGAGCAAGCCGTTGCCGTTGCGCGTGACGAGCGAGCAAAGATCGGCGGCATTGGTCGAGTTGCAGTTATCGACGATGGTTTGAGCGCCCAGATTGGCAATCGCATCGTCAATCTCGATCTTGTAATAATCGACCGAAAAACGCAGGCCATTCAACGCACCCTGTGGCTGGAGCGTCGCGCCAACCGTAAAGGTGTTGGCGGTCTCCGGCTTCAGATTGATGTTGCCGCCGGTAAATAGTTGCACGAACGGCTGAGTGCCAGTTTTCGTGTCATAGATAGCCGCGAGACCACCCACTGGTGTCGTGAACAGCTCCGACGTGTTTGGCGCCCGCACGTCACGAGACCGTGTGGCGCGCAGCAGCAGCCATTCGAATGGCTGATAAGTCAGGCCGACTTTCCAAGTCGTTGCGTCAAACTTGCCCTTCGTCGAGCCGCTTGTGTTTGTGTAGCGGGCCTGACGCACAGCAGCATTCAGGTCGAGGCTCGATCCAAGCGCACTGTCCTTGAGCAACGGCACGCCGACTTCGGCATAACCTTCGACCACGCTCACATCACCCTCGGACGGGGTCTGATTGAACACATAGAAGCCGTTTGCAGCAGAGATTGGATCAACCGCAATTTCAAGGCTGTTCCGCCGACCTTCTACGCCGAACGCCAAGGCCACTGGCCCTGCCCAGGTATCGAAAGGCTTGCCCTGAAGGTTGATTGCACCGGCAGTCTGGCTGAACACGCTGGTCTGAACCGTTGTGCCAAAGGCGTAGGCCTTTGCAGCCGCCGAATAACGCCCCTGCCCGATGATGTTGAGCGCAACGCAGGCAGGGTCATTATTGTTCGGGTTGCTATCCGCATTCACGCGGCAGACCGGAGCGCCGCCAAGGCCTGCAACCGCGTCAATCGCCTTGTTGAAATTCGCGGTAATCCGGTTGTTAACCGTCACCTGATGATAATCGGTCACGCCATATTGTGCATAGGCATCCCAACTCCAGCGATCGCTGAGTTCGCCCCTGGCACCGGCGAGCAAACGCATCGTGTCACGGGTCGACACGCTGTCCATCGTGCCGAAATCGGTGCCGAGCTTACCAAGCGTCAAGGCTGCAATGCCATTGGCCGCCATCGTTTGGCGAACCGAGGCAGGCAGGAACGGGTTTTCAATGCTGATAGTGTCGCCCGCAAGCGGGAAGCCAATATCGCGAATCTCCGGACCGCGCGTCTTGCCGGTCACATGGCCGTAGCTTGCCTCCACAAAGCCGGTGAAGGCCGAAGAAACCTCATATTCGAAATGGCCGAGGAAATTGTAGCGCTCGACCGGGATGGAGAGCAGCGGATCGTCAAAGAATGCGTTCAGCCCGACGCCTGTGCCGCCCTCCTGAAATAGCGCATTGCCGTTCTGGCCATATACGAAGGATGCGGGCTGGCCGCTGGCGTCAAACTGAATGCCGCCGAGCACACCGCCACGCGCAGGGGTGCGCACACCCGCTGCGTTGACTGTCGCCGTGATAAGGCCACCCGGGGTGAGCGTTCCGGTGCGGACATTGTTGGTGATGTTATGAGCGGGGCGACCATTTACGCCCGGCGTGCCGGTAAGATCGGCAACTTCATTACCGCAGAAATCGCGGGTGTAGCAGCCGCCCGTGCCTTCATCCTTATTATACTCCGCACCAAAAATGACGCGGCCGCGACCATCGGCAAAGCTCTTGCCCGCAGCAAACTGTGCGGAATAGGTTTTGCCATCGCCCACATCGGTAACACCGTAACCGAGTGAGGTCTTGATGCCCTCGAGCCGCTTGTTGAGCACGATGTTAACGACGCCAGAAACAGCGTCGGAGCCATAGGCCGCCGATGCGCCACCGGTTACAATATCTGTGCGCTCGACAAGCAAGGTCGGGATCAGGTTAAGATCGATGGTTCCAGTGGAGGTGCTTGGCGTAAAGCGGCGGCTATCCACGAGCACGAGCGTGCGCGAGGGGCCAAGTCCCCGAAGGTCGGAGATGCGCGCACCAGCATTCGCCGGAAAGATGCCCGCCGTGCCAGGTGAATTGGTCGAGCGGAAGGACGGCATCTGAGCCAGCGCTTCTCCAACGGAATAGGCGACGGTCTTCTCGATCCGATCGCTGCCGATCATGGTCACCGGCGTTGGCGACGTGAAGCCTGTTGCGCCAAGGCGCGACCCGGTCACAACAATGCTGTCGACCTCGGCATCCTGCGGCGCAGTCGCTTCAGCCTGCATCTGGCTGGTCGCTGCCTGATCTTGCGCTGCGGCCGCGCTGGACATGGCGATGGCGGCCAGCGCGCCTGATAAGAGGAGGAGCGGCTTGGAGGCGCTCTTCGACTTTTCCCACTTTTGAACGTTCATACATCCCTCTCCTTCATTTTAGCACCCGGCAATTTTGCCGTAGTACGTAGTTGGCCTGCCTCAGCCTTCGCCCGCGCAATTGGCGGGTTCGAAACAAACAAAAGCCAACAGACTGCGTAACCAGGTGCTGCCCTACGAGCAGAGTTTTGCTCGGCGCCTGACTATCTTCGCAACCTGTCGAGTCATCCGGTTCGTCAATAGTTGTTGAGATATCAACTTCTTTATCCAAGCGCTCATGCCTTGGCAAGAGACGAAGTCTTCACTGTCGACAAGTTGAGAACTCAACATCATACATGAAGTCATAAATGCCTCTGCCAGCGATTCGTTGGCGAGGGAAAATGGGAGGATGGGGCATGGCATACGGTGAACTCCGCGTCACAGGCTTAACGCGTCGGCGCTTTGCTGCTAGCGTAGGGGCCGGTCTGGCAACCTTGATCGCTCGCCCATCCTTCGCGTCCGAGGCGCCTGTCGTGAAAACAACATCGGGGCTCCTGCGCGGCGCATGCGAGCGAGGCGTGCATATTTTCCGGGGCATTCCTTACGGCGCCTCCACTGCCGGGCGAAACCGCTTTGCGGCGCCGCAGCCCCCTCAGTCCTGGCGCGGCGTACGGGATGCTCTGGGTTTTGGTCTGCGCGCCCCGCAACTGCCCGACGGCGGAAACGGGCCGAACTACGCCTCCTGGCGCGAACCGATGGCGTCGGGTGAGGATTGCCTGGCGCTCAACGTTTGGACATCGAGCCTCGCAGGCAGCGCCAAACGACCGGTGATGGTCTGGCTCCATGGCGGGGGGCTCTCGGTTGGCTCGGGCGCAACGCCGGTCACGGACGGACGAAACCTCGCCAGCCGACAGGATGTCGTTGTGGTGTCCGTCAATCATCGGCTCAACCTGTTCGGCTATCTCTATTTCGGTGGCCTCACACAGGATGCATCGGTGGTTGCCAACCCGGGACAGCTCGATCTGGTCGCCGCGCTCAAATGGGTACGCGACAATATCGCGGCGTTTGGCGGTGATCCGCAGAATGTGACCATCTTTGGCCATTCCGGCGGCGGCCTCAAGGTTGCAGGGTTGATGGCGATGCCGGCTGCGCGAGGGCTCTTCCAACGGGCGATTCTGCAGAGCGGCTTTGGAACCACAACTGTCGCCCCGGCCGAAGCCGAGCGGATCACCGCAGGATTGTGCAAGGCCCTCAATATCGGTGCAGGGGACGTCTCTGCACTGCGCAAAGTGCCCGTCGACAGCTTGCTCGCGGCCTTGCAGACGGCGACCGGGGGGCATCCGATGCTCGGACCCGGCCTTGTGCCCGACGGTGCCAGCGTACCTCAGACGCCCTTCGGCAATGCGCTTCCCACAATTTCTCCCGATATCCCGGTGATGGTGGGGCATACCAGCACAGAGACAACCGTCCTGTTCCCCCCACCCGGCGCATTTGACCTCAGCTGGGAAAGCCTGCCTGCTGCATTGCAGGGCCGCGTTGGTGCGCCAGCCGCGTTGATCGAGGGGTTTCGCAAGCTGCGGCCTGAAGCGACGCCGAGCGATCTCTTCTTCGCTATTACGACAGAGGCCGGAATGGGGCGCAATGCACGAACGGTCGCCGATGCGCGCGCGAGCGGCGCGCGCAAGCCGGTGTATTCCTACCTCGTAAACTGGACCTCGCCTGCACAGGGCGGCCGTTTGCGCAGCCCTCATGGCATCGAAGTGCCAATAGTGTTCGATGTCGTGACAGAAGCCTATGCGAGCATTGGTGACCGAATGGCCAACGCCCAGCAGCTCGCCGATCTCATGAGCTCCTATTGGGCCAATTTCGCCCGCACCGGAGATCCAAATGGAGACTGCCTTGCCTCCTGGCCTGTCTACAAGACCGATGGTAGGGCCACGATGGTGTTCGACACCCAATCCGCCGTGCAGGAAGATCCGCTCGGCGCCGAACAGATGCTGATTGCCCGCCATGCTTAACGGCTCGACTAGGGCAATGGTCCGCAGGATCGCTCGGCAGCTGGCCGCATGCTTGCGCATCGGACTCGCAGCATTGCTCATAATGGCCAGCCCCAGCCAAGCGTCCGACGCGCCCATGGCAGGCGATGTCGTTCTCGTTCCTCTCCCTGCGCGGGCCACGGTGGCGCCAAAGATCGACTGCAAGGCCCTTGTCCTGCCCGTCTCGCAGCAGACCGAGGACGTTGTTTATCGCATCTTGTCCGCCGATGCTGAACCCGCCGCGCACGGCGAGGCTGCGACCTGCGTTGTGAAGGCGTATGCCGCGCCGCAAACGGCGTTCGAGCTGCGCCTCCCACTCTCCAGCTATGCTGGCCGCTTTCTGCAAGGTGGATGCGGGGGCATGTGCGGCATCATCGGGCAGGAGATCACACCCCGGTGCAGCAATGCCCATCTTCATGCCGGCAGCTTTGCTGTCGCGTTCAACAACGGCGGCCATTACAGCGCGGGCATTGGCGATGGGACCTGGGCAATGGGCAGCCCGGAATTGCGCGAGCAATTCGCGCACAAAGCGGCGCACGCCACTGCCGTCTCCTCCAAGGCAATCATCGCGCGTTTTTATGGGGAGCCGCCTGCACGCAGCTATTTCGTCGGATGCTCGGGCGGTGGGCGCGAGGCGATGATGGAAGTGCAGCGCTATCCGGACGATTTCGACGGCGTCATAGCCGGCTCGTCGGTTGCGATGCCAGCAGCCATGCAGCTCTTCCTGTGGGAAGCGCAACATGGACTATATCCTGACGGGCGCGAGATTTTCACGCCGCAAGCCGTGTCCCTGCTTCACAAGGCAGTGCTCAAGGCCTGTGACGGGTTGGACGGCATTCCCGATGCCCAGATCGACGATCCGCGCCGCTGCCGGTTTGATCCCGCGGTGCTGACGTGCAAGGCGGGAGAGAAAGACCAATCGACTTGCCTGAAAGCGGATCAGGTCGCCGCGGCCCATGCTTATTATCGGGGGCCAAGCGACGCACAGGGCCATGCCCTCTTCCCCGGCGGTGCGCCCTATGGCGGCGAGCTGGGCTGGGTGGGGCGCGGCAGCCCGACACAGACAGGCAAGTTCGCCGCTCAGTCATTCCTCCAATATCTGCTCTTGCAAGGCGAACTGCCCGCTAATTTCTCATGGCGCGACTGGAGCTTTTCGAAGGAGAGCTTGAACCGCCTGATGAAAGGCGGAGAGCTTTATGATGCTGGCAATCCGGACCTCTCTGCCTTCCGTGCGGCTGGTGGCAAGCTGCTGATGTGGCAGGGCGTGGCGGACAATGCAACTGGCGCTTATGGCATGCTGGACTATTATCAGGCCGTGCGCGACCAGATGGGCGGCCTGTCTACCACACGCGCATTCGCACGTATGTTCCTCGTACCGGGAGGCTATCATTGTTCGGGCGGTTATGTGCCTTATGAGCAGGATTTTCTTGGAGCGCTCGTGGCGTGGGTCGAAAAAGATCGTGCACCGGACGAGTTGATTGCCCGCGCGCACCTTGAAGATGGCCGTGTGCGAACCCGACCGCTTTATGCCTATCCCACCGCGACACGCTACCTTGGCGGCGACGTGAACTTATTAAAGTCGTTTGAGCCTGCGAGCGAAGAACGTGATCCACAAGATGGTTACGATTGGCCGGGGTCACGGGCTAAAGTTCCAGCTCGATACTAATGTCAACGGCGGGCGCTAGCGACAGCAGCTCAGCGTTGTCCTGGCGGTGAAATGGTCAGCTGCCGGGGTCTCGGTCCAGCAGGCAGCCAGCGACCTAGGCTATGAGAGCGTGCCTAGTTTTGTGACGATGTTCCGCAAAGCCCTGGGCACCTCGCCCCGGCGGTACATGATGGAGCGACAAGCGGGTTGATGATTGTTGATCCGCTGGCAGGCCAGGCATCGGACGTGACGATTGATAGCCGTGACGTCGTCTGAAGCTGACCTGCGCCTCCTCTCACACTGATCTGTATTAATATACGGAACTCTGACGGGTGCGGATCATTCGATCTTCGACCCAACAGGAGCCCGCGCATGTCCACAGACATCCACCAATCCGCGCGCAGCGGCGACGATGCGCCAATCGAAACGTCGAAAAAAATGCATGGCGCGAGAGAGTTGCTTGCCGAAAGCGTGACCATCAACAGGCCTGCTGCCGAGATTTATGCCTTTTGGCGCAGCCCTGCAAATCTGGTGCACATCATGGATAATATTCAATCGATCGAGAAGATCGATGATGTCCGCTCGCGCTGGACTGTGAAAGCG
>CBIHKY010000067.1:0-19248 GCA_966205705.1 uncultured Alphaproteobacteria bacterium | reverse complement strand
GATGTGGACGATATCGCCACCCTCAGCCCAATAGCGAGCCATGCGCTCCGGATCGTCAGGATAGCCACAGCCGGTGATGTAATTGGTAAGCGCATCGACCCACACATACATCACATGCTCGGGCGAACCGGGCACCTTCACGCCCCAATCGAAGCTGGTGCGGGAGATTGAGAGGTCGCGCAGGCCACCTTCGACAAAACGCAATATCTCGTTGCGGCGGCTCTCCGGCTGGATGAACTCTGGATGCTCATTGTAAAGCGCCAGCAGCTTGTCCTGATAGGCCGAGAGGCGGAAGAACCAGCTCTCCTCGACAGTCCACTCGACGGGCGTGCCTTGCGGCGAGCGCTTCTCGCCGCCATCGATGACGGTCAGCTCGCTCTCGTCATAATAGGCTTCGTCGCGAACCGAATACCAGCCTTCATAGCGATCGAGATAAAGATCGCCATTATTCGCCATCGCCTGCCAGATTGCCTGACTGGCGGCATGATGCTCCGGCTCGCTCGTGCGAATGAAGCGGTTGCAGCTGATGTCGAGCAGCTCATCCATATCGCGAAAATGGCCGGACATTTCATCGGCGAGCTCGGCAGGCGCGATGTCCCTCGCGCGGGCCGCCTGCGCCATTTTGAGGCCATGCTCATCCGTGCCGGTCTGGAAGAAAACATCGCGCCCCATCATGCGCGCGGCGCGCGCAAAAGCGTCCGTGGCAATCGCCTCATAGGCATGACCGATATGCGGGCGGCCATTGGGATAACTGATCGCGGTCGTGATGGTGAACGGCGTCGACATGAAAACCTGCTGGTAAAGCGACCGTCGATATGCGGCCGTGACTGCGGCCTCTCTAGCCGCGCTGGGCTTACATGCCTAGCCTCCGCGACTTTACAGCAGGGAGCGGATCTGGTCGATGCAGAGGACGACGAAGAGGACCGATGCCAGCGCCAGGAGAGCGTTGGACATGAATCCCGATTTCCATTCTGGCGGCATGGCCGAGCTGTTGAGCAGCCAGATCAGCGTGATGGCCAGGAACGGCATGAAAAACGCGCCGAATGCGCCGTAGGCGATGATGAGCGCGAAGGGTTGCCCTAGAAGGAGCAGCACCATGGGCGGGAAAGTGAGCCACAACACGTAGAACCGAAAGGCCGGCGTCGTCTCCAGCGCGGGTGCATCCACATCCACTATTTTGGAGTGGTTGTTCCGCAAATTGCGCACAAAATCTGCAAACAACAGCGATACGCCCTGCCAGACCCCCAACACGGAGGAGAAGGTCGTCGCCGCAAAGCCGATGAGGAAAATGCGCGACACGGTGATGCCGAAGCGATCCTCCAATATATCGCCAAGGTCGAGCAGACCCCGATCGCCGCCCGAGAGCGCGATTTGTGCCGTGTAGAGCAGCTCGGCGCCGACTATGAGGATAGACACCACGAAGATGCCGGTCGCGATATAGGCGACGCGATTATCCAGCCGCATCATCCCCATCCATTCCGGCGAGCGCCAGCCCTTGGCGTTGACCCAATAGCCATAGGCCGCGAGCGTGATCGTTCCCCCTACCCCGCCGACGAGGCCGAGCGTGTAGATGGCCGAGCCCTCGGGCAAAGTCGGCACCAGCCCCAGCATCGCTTGGCCAATATTGGGCGAAACCAGTATCGCGAGGCCGACCACGACGATAAACATGATGCCGATGAACAGCTTCATCACCAGCTCGAACGCATCATAGCGATTGAACAGCACGAACATCGCGCCCGCGATGCCGGAGAGCGCGCCCCATGCCCAGAATGGCAGCACATCGGGAAAGAGAGCAGCCAGCGGCAGCGCCGTCGCGCTCATCGCTGTGCCGCCGTAAACGAAGCCCCACAGGATGATGTAGATGCCGAAATACCAGCTCGTCCACCGGCCCAAGGAGCGCCATCCGTGGAGGATCGTGGAGCCCGTCGCCAAATGATAGCGTCCGGTTGCCTCCGCCAGCGCGATCTTGAAGATGCAGCCCAGCACGGCGGCCCAGAGCAAGGCATAGCCAAAGCGTGCGCCCGCGATCAATGTCGCCACCAGATCGCCAGCCCCGACGCCGGTGGCCGCAACGACAAGGCCCGGTCCGACAAGCTTCCAACGTGCCAGTCCCGGCGCGGGTGGTGTCAGTGGCTGATCATTTCGCTCTTCTATCGCAGCCATCTATTGCCCCCTGCTGGCATTGCCGGAGCGCAGGCTATGCGCTGGAACGGATAATGGAAAGGCCGATGCTGATTGAAGGGCTTGAAGGCCGTCAGACCCGCGCCGCCCCTAGCCCCGCGACAGTGCCGCAAAGCATATAGACCAGCGCACCCGGTTCGAGCTGCAAGGGCGTAACGGCGCCTGCTCCCAAGCGTTGCGCTTCCTCATAGGCCTCGATGCCCTGCCCCAGCGATGTGCCCTGAGCGCTGCGCAGGCGCCGGGCGATGAAGCGGGGCACGAGATCGACAAAGGCCTCAAGCCTTGGCCGCGCCGCCACGCCGGAAAGCGCAGACATGAGCTTTGCCCGTTCTGAGCTGGCCTCCCGCCCGCCTTGGGCAATCAGCCCCAAGGCCGTCTCAAGCGCAGGCAAATTCAAATCCCGTGTTGCGATGGCCTGCCCCGGCGAGCCCTCAGCGCTTGCGGCGAGCGCTGCACGTTCGGCAGCGGGCACATCAGGCAACGCGCCAGCCAGCGCCTGCACTATCTCCTCGTCATCCAGCGCTGCGAAGCGCATCATCCGGCAACGCGAGCGAATGGTGGGCAGCAATTTGCCGGGCTTGTGCGCGATCAGCAGGAAGACGGCGCCAGCGGGTGGCTCTTCGAGGCTCTTCAACAGCGCGTTGGCTGCGCCTGTCTCCAGATCATCGGCACTATCGATGAGGATGATCCGCCGCGATCCCATGGATGGCGCGCTGTGAAGCAACCGGGCAAGGCCACGCACCTGATCCACCGTGATATTGCGGGCAAGCTGGCCGGTATCGCTCTTGCGATCATCCTTCTCCAGTCGCTCCAGCCGCACGAAATCAGGGTGTGCGCCGCCTGCGAGCAAGCGGACTATGGGATCATTCTCATCGGGCGCGAGGCTTTCCGAGGGAACCGTGCGCCCCGTACCAGTCACCAGCAATCGCTTGGCGAAATCGAGCGCAACGCCCGCCTTGCCGACACCACGCGGCCCGGCAAAAATCCAGCCATGATGCATGCGCGTTGTGGCGCTTGCTTCCATGAGCGCGGCGATCTGCGCATTATGGCCAAGCCACTCGGTCATGGTATCAGGTCGCTCAAGGCAGCGAGTAAACGTGCCTGCACATCATCGATCGAGCCGTGCGCAGCGATGGTGCGGAAGCGATCGGGCTCCTCATCGGCAAAGCGGCGGAAGGCGTCCGCCACATCGCGATGGAAATCCGCCTGCCGTCCGCCGATCCGGTCCGCGGCTCCATCATCGCGCATATTCGCTCGCTCGCTGCTTTCATCAAGCGGCAAGCTCAGCAGCAAAGTGCGGTCAGGCAGCAGGCCTGCCGATCCAATGCGGTGGAGCGTGAGGATATCGGCATCGCTCAACGCGCCGTTCGCCCCCTGATACGCGCGGCTGCTATCGAGAAAGCGATCGCAGATCACCCATTTGCCCGCCTCCACCGCAGGCAATATCGTCCGCTCGATATGATCGGCGCGGGCGGCTGCGAACAACAGAGCTTCGGCGCGCACGGACCAGCGATCCGCAGCGCCGGAGAGCAACAGGCCGCGGATGGCTTCTGCGCCATCACTGCCGCCCGGCTCTCGCGTCAGTACCGTCTCTATGCCACGCTGAGCCAACGCGTCTGCCAGCAGGCGCGCCTGTGTAGACTTACCGACGCCCTCCCCACCTTCCAGCGAGATGAACCGTCCGGGTGCGATCATCGTCTTTAGCTGAACAGCGAGAGGAAGCCGATCCAGAGCCGACCGAAAAAGCCTGCTTCGGAAACCGCTTCCTTTGCGACGAGCGGCAAGGACTGGGTAGTACCATCGCCTGCATCGACCACCAGTTGCGCGATTTCCTGCCCTTGGGCGATCGGCGCCTTGATCGGCCCCTTGTACATGATCCGCGCCTTCACCTCGCCATTGGCCGATGCGGGGAGCGTTGCGACAAGATTGCGCGGCGTCACCAGATCAACCTGACGGGACCAGCCGCCCTGTACCTGTGCCTGCCCAAGCGTCACGCCCTTTTTAGCGATCGGGCGGGATTTCCAGGCCTTGAAGCCCCAATCCATGAAGCGCACCGATTCCTCGATGCGGCTGTTGAACGTAGGCAAGCCTGCAACGACCATCACGAGCCGACGTCCATTTTGCTCGGCAGAGCCGGTGAAACCGAACCCTGCTTCTTCGGTGTGACCGGTCTTGAGGCCATCTGCGCCATCGATGCGGCCAAGAATCGGGTTACGATTGGCCTGACTGATCGCGTTGCCACCCATCGTCTGACCCCAGGTGAAGGATTTCGTCGTGTAAAACTGACGATAAAGATCGGGCGTTTGCACGAACGAGGCCCGGGCAAGCTCGGCCAAATCACGTGCGGACACATGGGTGCGCCCCTCATCAGGCCAGCCATTGCTGTTGCCGAAATGGCTATTCGTCAGGCCCATCCGCTTGGCTTCGGCATTCATCAGATCGGTGAAGGCTTCTTCCGAACCTGAGATACCTTCGGCCAGCACGACGCAGGCATCATTGCCGGAGAGCGTCACCACGCCGTGCAGCAGATTTTCGACCGACACCGACTCATTGGCCGAGAGGAACATGGTCGAACCCTGGCTATGCCATTTGCGCCATGTCTCCGGGCGGACCGTAAACTTCTGGTCGAGCTTGAGCTTGCCTTCGCTCAGCAGCTTGAACACCACATGAGTGGTCATCATCTTCGCCATCGACGCGGGCGGAATGCGACGATTGCTATCGCGCTCGAACAACACGCGGCCAGACGACAGATCGACCATATAGGCCACGGGCGCGGTGGACGTGAAGCTGGGCGTGTTCGCCTGCGCAGCTGAGAAGAGAAACGGAACGGCGAGAGCAAAAGGCAGAAAATGTCGCATTGAATATCCGGTCTTGTCAGTCAGCTGCAGGATAGGCGCATTGGAAGCGTGGGCGAGGCCATAGATAAGGCTCGTCATTAGCCATCCCCTTTGCCTCTGCCTAGCCCTGGGTTGATCGATTAGCGCCGAACCTCGTCCGCTAGCAGACCGACCGAGAGTGCGTAAAAATTCGAGCAATTATAGTCCAGGATCGCGCGATAATTGCTTGTGAGCAGATAGGCCGTTTTGCCGGGGCCATCAGGCTCGATCAACGTCGCCATGATCGCGCCATCGGGCCAGCTTCCCTTCGCGGAGATGAAGCCTAGCGCCTGCCATTCGCGCATGGAGAGCCAGCGACTATGCCGATCGAACACGCGTGGGCAGCGAGGCGGGCGCAATGTGCTGACGAAGCGGGCGCGATCAAAACCCGCAGGGACCGACACGGCAATCCCCCAAGGCTCATTCCTGCGCCAGCCTGCCCGCACGAAGTAATTAGCGATGGAGGCCAGCGCATCCGGCTGGCTGGACCAGATGCTCGCCATGCCATCTCCATCGGCATCGCGCGCATCGCGCAGATAGACGGAAGGGAGGAATTGCGGGTAGCCGAATGCGCCGGCATAGCTGCCGATCAGCCGCTCGCGCGGAATGCCACGCTCCAGCATCACCATGACGGAGAGCAGTTCAGGCTCGAACAGCGTGCGCCTGCGCCCTTCATAAGCGAGCGTGGCGAGCGAGCGCAGCAGGTCGAAATCGCCCATGATGGTGCCGTAATTGGTCTCATGGCCAAAGATGGCGACCATGATCTCCTCAGGCACGCCGGTCTCTCGCTCGATGCCGGTGAGCAAATTGCGATTCGCAAGATACACAGCCTGCCCGCGCGCGATCTTGCGGCCATCGATATGCTTTTGTTTATAGGGCTCGAATGGGGGGATCGGCGCATCGCCGACCGTAGGCCCATTACCGCGATCCAGCGCCGCGACGCGCGGATTGAAGCTGAGCCCGGTGATCGCACGATTAAAAGTCGCATCGCTGACGCCCATCGCCCGTGCCTTGCCGCGCAGGCTTTCAAGATAGTTGGAGAAGCCTGCAGCCGTCGAGGCATCGACAGGCGCATTCGAAGAGGGCAGCGGCATATCCTGCGCTTGCGCTACCGGCGCGAGCGCGCAGAACGTGATGGCGGCGAGAGCGGCGGGAAACAGGCGGCGGCACAGGGCGTATAAGGATTGCATGGGCGCATATTGGCAGGTTTTGCGAATGAGGCAAAGCCGCCTCCTGAACATCCTGGCGCATCCGGCACATTCTTGAGCCAGATGCGCCCGGCAAGATCAGGCGGGCTTCCATTGCCGTGAAACTTCGATTAGGGGCGGCGTGAGTGGACAGGTGGCCGAGTGGTTTAAGGCAGCGGTCTTGAAAACCGCCGTGGGTTAACGCTCACCGTGGGTTCGAATCCCACCCTGTCCGCCAATTTCTTTGCTATCATCATTATCATCCGCGTCGGAATGGTCGGCCATCTGCTTTGGCAATAGCGCAGGAAGACATGCAGAATCGCGTCGTACATGGCGCGAAAATTGCGCTCGATTGCTGGACGCATTGTTGTGTGTGCGCTACCTGAAATCGGGAAGGGCGCTGGCATATTCTATGGACACTCATCTCAAACCGATCATTCTGGGAGATGAGACTGGCCGCCTCGCCGCGCTCGGCCGACTTGCTATCCTCGATACGCCCAAGGAAGAACCCTTCGAGCATGTCGTGTCGCTCGTCCAATCCGTGCTGGGTGTGCCGATTGTCGCCGTTTCGCTGATCGACAAGGAGCGGCAGTGGTTCAAGGCGAGCGCCGGTATCGCCGTGACCGAGACGCCGCGAAGCATTTCCTTTTGCACGCACGCCATCGAGCAGACCGAACCCTACATTGTCTCAAACGCGCAGATCGATGCGCGGTTTGCTGCTAATCCGCTCGTGCTCGGAGAGCCTGGCATTCGAAGCTATGCAGGTGTGCAGCTCCGCACGATGGAGGGCTATGTTGTCGGCACCTTGTGCGCCATCGACCAGAAGCCTCGCGAGTTCAGCGCGCACGATATCGCGATGCTCTCCAACTTCGCGAAGATCGTCGAGCGCGAGCTTGAGTTGCGGCAGATCGCGGAATGCGATTCCCTTACCGGAGCGCTCACGCGGCGAGCCTTTTTCGAGAAAGCCAATGATGAGATCGCGCGGTTTCATCGCTACGGGCGCCCGACGTCACTCGTGCTTGCGGACCTGGATCACTTCAAAAGAGTGAATGACACTCATGGGCATAGCGCTGGTGATGCCGTGCTGTGCGCGGCGACCAAATTGGTTGTCGATACGATCCGCCCAGTGGACAGCCTGGGGCGTCTGGGCGGCGAAGAGTTTGCCGTATTGCTGCCAGAGACGGAGGGAAGCGCGGCTCTTGATGCTGCAGACCGTTTCCGCAAATTGCTCGGCCAGACCAGCATCAAACTGCCGGAAGGCGGCGAGATTTGCGTGACCGCCAGTTTTGGCATTGCACCGATGTCGGCGGCTATAACGACGGTGGAGCAGTGGCTCGCCGCAGCGGATCGCGCGCTTTATGCCGCCAAGCGGGCTGGTCGCGACCAGTGTTGCAGCGCAAATTGAGCGCGGAGGTGCGCGGTGTTTGACTTGTCAACAACCGCTTCTTATGGGCAGCAACATAAGGAAATTGCGCAATCATTCTCGTGGAGGCTCTTGGTTTTATCGGTGACATGCCGTTGAAATCTTGCTTCGGCGGCCTTGACGTTCATCCGTGCGAGCCGACATGCTCGATCATGATGCTGCTGCGCTCTGACATTTAATGAGGGAAATTGTTGTGACCGCGACGACACTGGACACCCGCAAGCCCGCCGGGGCGAAGATTATCGATGGGCGCGATGTCGCCAAGAAAATGCGCGTCGAGCAAAAAGAGCGTGTCGATGCGCTTGAGGTTGCCACCGGTGTTATCCCTGGCCTCGCCGTCATTCTGGTCGGTGAAGATCCGGCCTCCGCGCTTTATGTGTCGAATAAGGTCAAGGCCTGCGAAGCTGTTGGCATCCAGTCGTTCAGTCCCCGCTTCCCCGCCACGATCACCAATGAAGAGCTGCTCGGCCTCATCAAAACGCTGAATGCCGATCCAAGCGTGCATGGCATTTTGGTGCAGCTTCCCCTGCCCGCGCATATCGATATGGAACAGGTGCTGGAAACGATCGCGCCTGAAAAGGATGTCGATGGCTTCCACCTCTACAATGTCGGCGCGCTGGTGGTTGGTCGCCAGATCTTCCCGCCCTGCACGCCTTTTGGGGTGATGAACCTCCTCAAGCATGAGAATATCCCCATCGAGGGTCGCAATGTCGTGGTCGTCGGCGCATCCAACATTGTGGGCAAGCCGATGGCGCTGATGCTGATGGCGCAGGATGCGACCGTGGCGATCTGCCATGCCAAAACGCGCGATCTGGCGCAGTTCACCATCCTTGCGGATATTCTGGTGGTGGCCGCTGGCGTGCCCAACCTCATCCTCCCGCAAATGGTCAAGCATGGTGTGGTGGTGATCGACGTGGGCATCAACCGTTTGCCAAGCGGCAAGGTGGTTGGCGATGTGGATTTTGAGGGCGTCTCCAAGAAGGCCAGCTACATCACGCCGGTGCCAGGCGGCGTCGGGCCGATGACGATTGCGATGCTGCTGGAGAATACGCTGCAATCCGCCGAGCGTTATGGTCGCAAGCTGGGCTGAGCATCAGGCTGCATGATTGACATCGCCGCCAGCCAAGGCACAAGAAGCGGCGATGCCTGACATGATGCAAGACCCAGAAGCGCCTGTCCTCTTTTTCGACTCCGGCGTTGGGGGCTTGTCTATCCTCGGCCCGGCGCAGGCGCTGTTACCAACCATGCCTGTCGTTTACGCAGCCGATAGCGCGGGCTTTCCCTACGGCACCAAGACGGAGGCGGAGATTGCCGCGCGCGTGCCCGCTTTGCTCGGCAGACTGGTGGAGCGCTATCGCCCTCGTATGGCCGTGATCGCCTGCAACACCGCCTCCACCATCGCGCTTTCCGCCGTACGTGCCGCGCTCGATATTCCGGTGGTCGGCACAGTTCCCGCGATTAAACCAGCCGCGCTGGCCTCGCGCTCGCGCGTCATTGGTGTGTTGGGCACGGATGCCACGGTCCGTCAGCCCTATGTTGACCGACTTGCCGCAGAACATGGCGCGGATTGCATAGTGCTACGCCATGGCAGCGCAGCGCTGGTCGCTTATGCGGAAGCGCGCCTACGTGGTGAGCCTGCTGACCCGGCGATTCCCGCCGATGCGCTTGCTGGCCTGCTGGATCAACCGGGCGGCAACAAGATGGACATGGTCGTGCTGGCCTGCACCCACTTTCCGCTCGTGCGCGATGAGCTGGCGGCAGCTGCGCCCCACCCGATCACATTTCTTGATGGTGGCGAAGGGATCGCGCGCCGGATCGCTTATCTGAATGGCGATGCGTCCTGGCCGACAGCGCGTCCCGATGGGATTGCTGTCTTCACGCGGCGAGACGCATCGGTCATGCGCCTGGCGCCAGCGCTTGCCAAATTCGGGTTGAGCCAAATCAATGCGTTGTAGCGCGGCACCACTAGGACCTTTTGTCCAGCTGCGATGCGTTATCAGTGGCATTATAGGCCATGGCAAGTTATGGGCGCGAGTACTGAGACGGGGTTGCTGCCGAGCATGAATTACCAGCATATCTTCAATCAGGCGATTGAGCGCCTGCACGGTGAAGGGCGTTATCGCGTCTTCATAGACATCCTTCGCAACAAGGGTGCCTTTCCTAATGCGCGCTGCTTTGCGGGCCATAATGGTCCCAAGCCGATTACCGTCTGGTGCTCCAATGATTATCTCGCAATGGGCCAGCACCCCAAAGTGATCGCCGCCATGGAAGAAGCGCTGCACGATGTGGGCGCAGGCTCAGGCGGCACGCGCAATATTGGCGGCAACACGCATTATCATGTCGATCTGGAAGCCGAGCTTGCCGATCTGCACGGCAAAGAAGGCGCTTTGCTCTTCACATCGGGCTATGTCTCGAATGAAGCGACGCTGGCGACGCTGGGTAAGCTGCTGCCCGGCTGCATCATCTTTTCCGACGCGCTCAACCATGCCTCGATGATTGCGGGCATCCGCAACTCCGGCTGCGAGAAGCGCGTCTTCCGCCATAACGATCTGGCTCATCTGCGCGAATTGCTGGAAACGGCTGATCCCGAGGCGCCCAAGCTGATTGCGTTTGAGAGCGTCTATTCGATGGATGGCGATATCTCGCCGATCCACGCCATTTGCGATCTGGCTGACGAGTTCAACGCGCTAACCTATTGCGATGAAGTGCATGCCGTCGGCATGTATGGCGCGCGTGGTGGGGGCATTACCGAGCGGGATGAAGCGGCCGATCGGGTGACGATCATTGAAGGCACGCTGGGCAAGGCGTTCGGCGTGATGGGCGGCTATATCGCTGCCGATCAGGTCATTGTGGATGTCATCCGCAGCTATGCGCCAGGCTTCATCTTCACGACCTCGCTCTCACCAGTTCTGGCAGCGGGCGTGCTGGCGGCGGTCCGCCACCTCAAGCAGAGCCAGATCGAACGGGATGCGCAGCAGGCCTCCGCCGCTTTCCTTAAGGCCGAGATGGCGGGAGCCAATCTGCCGGTCATGCCGTCGGTCACGCATATCGTGCCGCTGATGGTTGGCGATCCCATTAAGGCCAAGCGCATCAGTGACATTTTGCTCGCCGAATATGGCGTGTATGTGCAGCCAATCAATTACCCCACCGTTCCGCGCGGCACGGAGCGGCTACGCTTCACGCCCGGCCCTTCGCATAGCGAAGAGATGATGCGCGATCTGGTCGGCGCGCTTGTGGAAATCTGGGATCGGCTCGAGCTGGAATTCCGCCAGGCGGCCTGAGCTCAACGACTAAGCGATTGTTCGACCAAGGTTTTTAGCACGTCGCTCGTGACCGGTGGTGAGCGCAGAAAACCCTGATAGCAAGTGCAGCCCGCACGCGCGAGCAGTGCCAGTTGCTGCTCTGTCTCGACACCCTCGGCAATCACACCCAGATCAAGCGACCGGGCCATATCGATGATCGCCCGCACGATGATGCTATCGCGCGCCGTGCTCGTAATATCCCGTGCAAGGCTGCTATCGATCTTGAGATAATCGAGCGGCAGAGCCTTGAGATAAGCGAGGCTCGAATAGCCCGTGCCGAAATCGTCCACCGCCACAGCCAGCCCGGCATCCCGCAATTGCGCGAGCAACAGCCCTGCCCCTTCGAGATTCTCGACAAGGCCGCTTTCGGTCAGTTCGACCGTCAGTCTGCTGCGCTCGAAACCGGTTTCATCGACGAGGCGCAGGAAATTGCGCAGGAAATCCGGCTCGGAGATATCGCCTGCCGTCACATTCACAGCAAGGCGCAGATGGCTGAGCGCTTCCGGCCACGCCGCAGCCTCCGTCAGCGCGCGCGCGTGGATATGATCGGAGAGCGGCAACAGAAAGTCCGAGCGCTCGGCGATTGCAAACAGCGCCCCCGCGCCAATCTCGCCATAATCATGATGCTGCCAGCGCGCGAGCGCTTCCACCCCGACAATCGCATCATCGGCCATAGCATATTGCGGCTGAAACAGGATCTGGATCTGGCCGCTGTCCAAGGCATAACGCAGATCATTATGCAGCCGGTCATCATCGAGAATCTGGCTGTTCTGGTCGGCAATGCGGATGCGAATCCCACCCTGAGCGCCGCCCCGGCGGGCATCAGCCAGCGCATTGCTCGCCCGGCGCAGCAGCATCTCGGCCGTGTCACTCTCCTGCCCCACTGCAATGCCACAGCGACCAGAGAGGCGAATGAGGAAGTCGCCCGCATTGAACGGACGTCCAATCTCCGCAACGAGCTGGCGCGCGAGCAAAGTTGCTCGGTCCAGCGGGGCCTGGCCCGAGCCGGCCTCACCCAGCAGCGCAACCACAAATTCCGCGCCAGTCAGCCGCGCGACCAGCGCATCACGTGCACCCATCGCTTCGACCAGCCGCGTAAGCCGCATCGCGACCCGCGTGAGCATCGCATCGCCCACAAGGCGCCCATAGGCGCTGTTCACCCGATCAAACTCGCCAAGGCCGATGAGCAGGACAACCGGCAAGCGCTGATCCTCCTGCGACTTATCCAGCCAACTAAGCGCACCCAAGCGGCTCGCAAGGCCCGTCATGGGGTCACGCTCGCGGGAATTGAGATGGCGGTGAGTGGCGAGCTCTTCCACCTCGCCGCTAAAGCCCTGTGCATCCGGGTAAAGATGTTGCACCAGCCTGCGCCCCGGCTGCGCAGGCACGGCGTGGGCGAAGGCTGCGGGCATGAGATCATCGACGGCATGACGGATCGCAGCAAGCGCACCTGCCCTGTCCGTGCGATCGAGCGCACGCACCAGATCGCTGATGCTCCAGCGCGCATAGTCCGCATCCGGCACCATGATCTTCAACAATTCGGCAAGCGCGGGGCTAACTGAGAGCGTGCGCTCCGTGCCGTTCCAGCGCCAGAACAACGCGTCGCTCCTCTGCACGGCGTGGCGATTGCGAGAGGCGGCCATGCTGCCCATGAGCCGCTCGGCCAGCTTGTCAGCGGATCTTAATGCGCTTTCCAGCCGCGGCAACGTGATCGCGCCATCGAGCATATGCGTGACGCCCGCGGCGACAAGGTCCGGCACATGCTTTGCGCCCACATCATCCAGCAGCGCCATAACAGCGCCGCCTGAGGCCTCCACGGCGTCCGCTATGCCCTGCACCATCGCCATTGCCACATCAGCCGGCGTGCAGCGCAGATCCAGCAGGGCGATGCGCGCCAGGCTGCTCAGATAGCGGCTCTCCGCCCGGTCTGGCCTGCGCGCCGCAACTGGCTTCCAGCCAAGTCTGCTCGCGAGCAAGGACAGCTCATCGCGCTGATCGAGCGACAGAATGAAGAGCGGCAGCCCCTCGGGACTGGTTGGCAAGCCGCTCAGCTGCGTCCTGGACGCGTCGTCATGAAGAGATGGAGAATGCGTCAAAGTGGGTCGGCCTGCCTCAATCTCGGGCGGGATGGTTGCACCATCAACATGCATCGCCTAGCTAATGTATATGGCGAACGCAAACGCGACCACATCCTTAAGCCAAGACGCAATGCGCGATCTCCACGGTCGCAGCATCAATTATCTGCGCATATCGGTGACGGACCGCTGCGACCTTCGCTGTCGCTACTGTATGAGCGAGACGATGCAGTTTCTGCCACGTAGCGAAATCCTTACGCTTGAGGAGATCGCGATCATCGCCGAGCGCTTTATCGCGCGTGGTGTGCGGCGCATTCGGCTGTCTGGCGGCGAGCCTCTGGTACGACGCGATTTTGCCGAACTGGCTTGGGCATTGGGGCGTCATGTGAAGTCCGGCGCGCTCGATGAACTCACGTTAACGACCAATGGCACCCAATTGGCGACGCATGCACAAATGCTGATGGATGCCAGTATCCGCCGCATCAATGTGAGTCTGGACGCGATCGATCCCGACGCCTTTGCGCACATTACCCGTGGTGGCGACCTATCCAAGGTGCTGGCCGGGCTTGAGGCTGCGCGCGATGTGGGCCTTAAGGTCAAGATCAACATGGTTGCGCTGCGGGACTTTAATGAGGGGCAAGTTCTGCCGCTGCTCGATTATTGCGAACGTATGGGGTTCGATCTCACCTTGATCGAGACGATGCCGCTTGGCGAGGTCGCTGAGGACCGCTCTGATCGCTACCTGCCGCTGGTTGAGGCGATCGCGCCCATCCGCGAGGCTTATGACCTCATTCCTCTGCAGGAGCGCACAGGCGGCCCTGCGCGCTACTTCGGGCTGGCTGGTCTCAAGACCAAGCTTGGCCTCATTACGCCGCTTTCGCAGAATTTCTGTGCCGATTGCAACCGGATGCGGCTCACTTGCCAGGGGCGGATCTATATGTGCCTTGGGCATGAGGATCATATCGATCTGAAAGCCGCTTTTCGCGAGCAGGGCGTGTCCGGCCTCGATGCGCTGCTCGACAAGGCGCTGGCCGCCAAGCCGCTCGCCCATGATTTCAATGTCGCAAAGGGTGCTTCCCCTTCGACGCGCCGTCACATGAGTGTGACGGGAGGATAGGTTTTACAGGTCATGGAAGAGCGTAAACTGGCCCTTCTGGCCTCGGCCACGGACACTGCGCAGGATGCTGCGGAGCGCCTGCGCGCCGTCATGCCCTTTGTCAGCCTCGCTGAGGCCGACACGGTGATCGCGCTGGGTGGCGATGGCTTCATGCTGCAGACCTTGCATGCCATGCTGGAGAACCACCGCACGGTGCCCGTGTTCGGCATGAACCTTGGCACCGTCGGCTTCCTGATGAATGAGTGGCGGCAGGATGGGCTCGACCAGCGGCTCGCCCGCGCCAAGGCATTCAAGGTCAACCCGCTGCGCATGCATGCAACAACCGTGAGCGGCGAGCAGGTGACACTGCCGGCCATCAACGAGGTCTCGCTGCTGCGCGAAACGCGCCAGACCGCGTGGCTCGAAGTCTCCGTGAATAATCGCATCGTGATCTCGGAACTGGTTTGTGATGGCGCGCTGGTGGCCACCCCGGCCGGATCAACCGCCTATAACCTCTCTGCCCAAGGGCCTATCCTCCCGCTCGATAGCGCTTTGGTCGCTCTCACCCCGATCAGCCCTTTCCGGCCCCGGCGCTGGCGGGGCGCCATCCTGCCGGAACGCACGCGCATCAAGATGCGGGTGGTCGATCCGGTCAAGCGGCCGGTCTCTGCCGTGGCTGATCAGCGCGAAGTGCGTGATGTTGCGCAAGTTGAAATCGCGGTGGATTTCGCGATGCCGCTGACTTTGTTGTTCGATCCCGAGCATACGCTCGACGATCGGATCGCCGCAGAGCAATTTATCTCATAACGGCTCTTGCCTTCCTTTCAAACGCGCTGCTATAGGCCCGGCCTCGCCGAACGATATCGGCGAAGAAGTTGTTCCCTGATAGCTCAGCGGTAGAGCTCTCGACTGTTAATCGAATGGCCGTAGGTTCGAATCCTACTCAGGGAGCCACTCTTCTGGATTGAGCGGCGCAAGGCTGCCAGCTCTCCTTTTCCCCTTAGAAGTAGACTTATAAGTTGATCGCGCAGTGCCTGCATCGGCGTCGGCATTTTGAATGACCGGTCACCAAATCCTCTCATCAGGGCTGTATCTTCCCATCCAATCGCATAGCCAGACATACCAGCCCTTCCCCATCGAAATATGGAACATTTCCCGAGCCTGATGGTTACGGATTTGGATGCCTATTTTCCGTGTAAGAGCATTTAGGATTTTGGAGGCAAGATGAGCAGTTCCACGAACAGCAAGACTGGTTTGGCTGTGGTTGCCGTAGCCGCTGCGGGAGCAGCCTATTGGTTGTGGCAGCGCCTCGGGCTTATGAAGTCGTCTGACGCCCCTGCTGCGGCGTTCGCAGGCTCGGGAGCACATAAGGATGCGTTCGTACATACCCGCGACGCCGGGCCAGAAAATGCGCGTGACGAGGAAGGGCATGATTGGGACAAGCTGGATCAGTCTTCGGATGAATCCTTCCCATCAAGCGACCCACCAGCCCAGCACGACTTCCGTACACCCGAGCCAATCGATTATCCGAAAGATTGACGGGTTTATAGCGTTCGAACCTACAATTACTCAACCAGACAAACAAAAAGGGATCCGAAATCGGAGCCCTTCGCGTATCTGGAAGTGGTTCAACCCTTTTTGAGGGTGAGGCCACCAAAGCGCTTGTTGAAGCGAGCGACCTGGCCGCCCTGATCCAGCAGACGCTGGTTGCCGCCGGTCCAAGCTGGGTGCGACGAAGGATCGATATCCAGCGTCAGCGTGTCGCCTTCTTTGCCATAGGTGGAGCGCGTCTTGAACGTGCTGCCGTCCGTCATCTGGACAGTGATGAAGTGGTAATCGGGATGGCCGTCTTTTTTCATGGTCTTTGCTCCATAAGCGACTGGTTTCCGACCAGTCAGGGGCGGATAGGAAGCGCGGCCCTTAACGTGCAAAGGCCGCGCTGGCAATAATTATTGGGCAACTATGCCCGCTTTAGTCCTTTGGCGGATCTGCGATCATTGCGGTACACTGCGCTTCAGCGCAGAGCTTGCCATTGATCGACGCCTTGCCCGAAAATTTGCAGATCGATCCGCGCAGATGCGTAAACTCGACATGCAGATCGAGCAGATGGCCCGGCTCAACGGGTGAACGGAATTTCGCGCCTTCGATCCCCATGAAATAGACAAGCTTACCACTACCGGCGAGCCAAAGCGATTCCACTGCGAGAATGCCCGCCGTCTGCGCCAGTGCCTCGACGATCAGCACGCCCGGCATGATCGGGCGCCCAGGGAAATGCCCCTGAAAGAATTGCTCGTTCATGGAGACGGCCTTCACCGCGTGGATCGAGGTTTTGGGAACCATCGAGACCACGCGGTCAACTAGCAACAATGGATAGCGATGTGGCAGCGCAGCCATGATCCGGCGGATATCCAACCCGCCGGTCTGCTCGCTTGCCTCTGCTTCCGCTCCGCTCATCGGCTCTTAGCGTCCTGCGCCCGGACGGGGAGCAGGTGCCGCTGCTGCCGGAGCCGCTGCGCCTGCCGCAGGTGCTGCGCCCTGCTGAGCCTGGCCTGGCTGCCAGCCTGCCGGTGGCGTGATGCCTACGGAAGGAACCAGCGCATTGATCTCGGTCACCAGAAGGCGCGTAACGTCTGCAGTCGGCACGAATGCCTCGGCTGCGTCAGCCTTCACCAAAAGGTCGATCTTGTTCTTTGTCATCACGTTACGCATCGCTTCGCTCAGCTTGGCACCGATCTGCTCAAGCACATAGGCCCGTGCAAGCGACAGTGGCTGCTCAAGACGCTGAAGCTCAGCCTGAGCCTCCTGCGCGCGACGCTGCAGCGCCGTGTAATCAGCCTGAAGCTTGGTCTGCGTTGCAGGAGGTGGGGTCTGGCCTGCGGCCTGTGCTGCTGCCTGGAAAGCAGCCTGCTTCTGCTGAAGCTCCGTGTTCAGCGCAGTCTGACGCGCGTTGAACTGGTCGATGCTGGCCTTGTACGTCACCTGCATCTGCTGACCGGCGGTCTGCGCAGCGGAGGACTGGCCAACGGCCTGCTCGATGTTCACGACGGCAATTGCCTGGCGAACCTGTGCGGATACAGGCGCGGAAACGCCGAGCGCGGCAACGGAAACGGTTGCCATCGCAATGGCTGAAAGGATGGAATTACGCATCAGAATTGAGTCCCTATGTTGAAGGTTATCAGCTTTGTGTCGTCGCCTTCGGTCTTGAGCAGCGCCTTGGCGATATCGATGCGGAAAGGCCCGAACGGCGAGTTCCAGTTCACGCCGAAGCCCACCGATACGCGGGGCTTAGGGGTGTCGCCCAGGAAGACCTCCTTGAAGCCGCCAACCGACTGGCCGAACACGACCTGGCCGGCAGGGCAGCTCGCGTCGTTGGGAATCGCCGTCAGCTTGCTGGAATCATTGCCATCAAAGCACTGGCGCAGACCAGCCGCATTGTAGAATGGTAGCGTGATGGAACCGGGCAGATCGATAAGCGATGGTGCCCTGACACCGAAGACGGCGCCCACATCCACGAATACCGAAGGACGAAGGCCCATGTCACGCGCACCGGCGCCGAGTGGAATCTCGACCTCGAAGTGAGCGAGATAATAAGCGCGACCGCCGATCGAATCGTCTGACCATGTTTCACGATCTTCGTTCAGACCGGTAACATTGCCCGCTGCGTCATACAGATATTGTTTGCGAATGATCCGGGGACCAACGCCGCGAATATCAAAGCCGCGCATCTGCGGTTCGCCGAGGAAGAAGCGATCGACCAGTCTCACCGGATCGGAAGATGGGGAAGATGAGCTTTCAAGCGATTTGATGTAGCCAGCCTCACCCTTGACCGAGAAGATGAAGCCCCCGCCCAACGGCCAATATTTGTCGGCCGAAAGTCGGCTGCGCAGATATTTGACGCTGCCACCAAGGCCAGCAAAATCCTGGCTGAATGTCAGGCTGTGGCCACGGGTCGGACGGATGCGATTGTCACGCGTATCGTAGATGAGCGAGAAGCCGAGTGTGGAGGTGGACCGCTTGCCGATGGCGTCGCACAGATATTGGCTGCCACGCAGAGGATCGCACTCGAGAACGCCGGGTGTGATGCGATCGCTATAATATTGTGAGCGATCAAGCGTCACATCATCAAATGTCAGGCCGTAGCGTAGGGCAAGCGAGAGATATTCGGTGATCGGAACGCCCGCACGAACCTGGAAACCGGTGCGAATCTGGCTGTACAAAGTGTTCCGGTCATTACCCGACGTGAAGTTGAACGAATTGGTATCCTGCCGGAAGATATCCGCACCGATCGCGATATTCTTGTCGAGGAAATATGGCTCGGTGAAGCCCACATTCAGCGACTTTGAATAGCTCGAATAATTGACCGAGGTGCGAAGTTCCTGACCCATGCCGCGGAAGTTGCGCTGGGTGATCGATGCCGAGAGAATGAAGCTCTCAAGGCTGGAGAAACCTGCCGACAATTGCAGCTCGCCGGTGGCTTTTTCTTCCACATTGGTTTCGAGCACGATGCGGTCCGGCGCGGAGCCGGGCTTCTGCTCGATCTCAAGCCGCTCCTGGAAGAAGCCGAGCGAGTTGATGCGGTCCTGCGAGCGGCGCACCTGGAAGGTGTTGAACGCGTCGCCCTCATGCAGGCGGAACTCGCGACGGATGACCTTATCCTGCGTGAGCGTATTGCCGTTAATGTCGATCCGCTCGACATACACGCGCGGCGCGTTGGCGATGCGGAAGCTGAGCGACATCGTCAGGTCTTCTTTGCTCCGGTTGAACTCGGGCTGCACGTCAGCAAAAGCATAACCGAACAAACCAGCCGTCTGGTTCAGCTGCTCGACCGTATCTTCAACAGCTTTGGCGTTGTACCAATCGCCCTTCTTCATCCGCAGCGAGCGCGTAAGCCCGTCGGAGCTCAGATCACGAATGTCGCTCTTCACGGTCACATCGCCAAATTTATAGCGATCGCCCTCTTCCACCACATAGGTGATGATGAAGTCCTGCTTATTCGATGTCAGCTCTGCCACGGCGGAGACGACGCGAAAATCCGCATAGCCCTGCGTCAGATAGAATTGACGGACCTTCTGCTGATCATAAGCCAGCCGATCGGGATCATAAGTCGT
>CBIHKY010000066.1:0-19359 GCA_966205705.1 uncultured Alphaproteobacteria bacterium | reverse complement strand
CAGCTTCCACATGAAGAACGCCTTCGAGACGCCGGACGGCAAGGTTCACATGGATCATCATGTGACGGACACGATCGCCTTTCCGCACATTCAGGCCGATAGCGGCATCAATGTTCCGCCACCTATGCTGGGTGGCGGCTTGCAGCGCTGGACGATGGATTTGGCGAACGAGGGTGAGGGCGTTGAGGTGACACCGATCGGCCCGCCCGGAGACATGCCGCGGATTGCGAAGGCCGACGAGGGGCGCCGTTACAAGAAGGGCTGGTATGGCAGCATGAATCCCGCGCAGGTCGGGCCGCCGGTGATGGGTGGCGTGGTCGGCGTGATGTTCTCCGCAGTGCTGCGCAAGGATTTCGAGACCGGGGCGATCAGCGCTTATAATCTGCCGCCAGCGCATGGAATGAGCGAGACGGTGCATGTCACCGCCAGTAACCCGGGCCATGAGGGCTGGCTCGTCGCGGTTGTCGATCAGGAGACCGGGCCGGATCAATATGCGCATGCGCTGTGGATCTGGAATGCCGGTGATCTGGGCGCAGGTCCGGTCGCCAAGGTGCCAGTGCCGACCCGGATGCGCCCGCAGGTGCATGGCTGGTGGGTGCCTATGACCGAGTATGAGGCCGCCAGAAGCGTATGATGGCTGGGCGACGGCGCGTGCCGCCGCCCGCAATTCTCAGAGCGAGCTGATCATCTCCAGAACCTTGTCGAACTGACCTTCGCGTTCGGCGAAGCGAAGGAGGCGCACATTTTCCACGAGAATTTCCTCCGGCGTGGGCGTCTGCGCAAAGAGTGACATGACCTCCGCCGCATAGTCGTCGAGCGGCATATAATTTTCGAGCGCTGATTGGCCGGGGGTCAGTTCCGTGCGGACGGCTGGCGGTGCCAGCTCGATCACCTCGACCTTGCCGCGCAATTGGGCGCGCAGCGATACCGTCCAGCTATGGAGCGCTGCTTTGCTGGCGCTGTAGCTGGGCGCGTTCACCAACGGAACGAAGGCGAGGCCCGACGTGGTGTTGATGATGGCGGCATCAGGCTGGGCTACCAGATGATCGATCAGCGCGTTTGTCAGCCGGATGGGGCCGAGCAGATTGGTGATGATCGTTTGCTCGGCGACCGAGAGATCAGCTTTGCAGCTGATATCCTCGCGCTGCATGATGCCTGCATTGTTGAACAGGATGTTGATCGCCGGAAACTGTGCGATCGCCTCGCTCGCGAAGTCCTCGATGCTGGCTGAATCGCTCACATCGACCGTCAGCGCGTGCATGTTTTCCCGACCCTCGATCGTCTTATCCAGGCTGGCTGTTGTGCGCCCGGCGACGATGACGGTGTTGCCTTCATCGTGGAAGCGTTGGGCGAGGGCACGGCCGATGCCGGATCCGCCGCCGGTCATCAAAATGGTGTTGCCTGTGCGTTTCATGTGGGTCTCCTGCGCAAGTTGATGTGGACGGACACCCATTTAGTCCGATACAATCAAAGTGAAAGAAGGCACCGAAAATATCTATACTTACCTGAAAGAGAGTGTGGCCGAGCATGGCAGTTCCCAAGCCTTTAACCGAACCGGCCAGCCCGGAGCGCTATGATGAGATCGACCCGAAGGTTGAGGCGCTCGTGCATGATCTGCTGGCGCAAGTGGCCGACAAATGGACGATGATCCTGATCGAGGTCCTCCACGATTATGGCGAGCAGCGCTTCACGCGCATTTTCGAGAAGGTGCCTGGCATCAGCCAGAAAATGCTGACCCAGACGCTCCGCCAGATGGAGCGCAACGGCCTGCTCGTTCGCACGGTCCATCCAGTCGTGCCGCCACGCGTGGAGTATCGCCTGACCGCGCTCGGCGAGACATTGGGCGAGGCGTTTTGCGGTGTGTGGACCTGGGCCGAAACCAATGTGGAAACGGTGGCAGCAGCCCGCTCAGCCTTTGACGCGAATGCTCAAACCGCCCGGTAAAAGCGTATCTTAACACCCGTCAGCTTGCCGTCCGTCATCACCGCTTCAAGCGTGCCGATGAAGGCGCTTTGCCCCAGCCATTCATATTTGCCGAGCGGCGCCTCGAACACCGGATGGGTGCGGCCGGGACGGGGCTTTCCGTCCTTGTCCGGCCCGCACAGCGCACCGCGATTGACGACATTGATGATCACGCCGTCATCGGTGCGCAGCATATAATCGGCTTTCACGTCCGTGCAGCCATCGGCACGGCGCAATTGCCAATCCCAACCGCCAGGGATGATCGTGCCCTTTATGCCCGGCCCCTCAAAAGTGCCGCCGGTGATGGGAATGATGATGCGCTCGCCATAAGCCGTCTTGCCGAGATTTTCCGGCGGCGCGAGGGTGACGATTTCCTCGAAGGCGAATTCAAGGCGAGGGGCGTCGGCCTGCGCCGCGCCTGCGGGTGACATCGCCATTGCTAGAGCGGAGACGGCGGGCGCAACGCGGCGGATCTTTTTAGCGGGCATCGCTTATTCCTGCGGCTCTGCGCAGACGAAGCTCTCCGCCTTGGTTTCATCGCCGCCCTTGTAGCGCGCATAGGAGGGGAAGGGGCAGAGTGGGCGCGTGGCGGCGGCTGGATCATCCTTCGATGCGATGATGGCCTGCGGTTTCTTGTCTTCCTCAACCCATTTCACAACCGCATCTAGCATATCGAACTGGTCGAAGGCATCGCCTCCACGACAATGTCCCATGCCCGGCACCATGTAGAAGCGGCTCGCATCATCCCAGCGCTCGCCGTTCGTCTCGGAGGCGCGCAACCAATAATCCCACGTATCCCAGGCGGAGAACCAGGGATCGCTCACGCCATGATAGAAGAGGATCTTGCCGCCACGATCGAGGAAGGTGTTGAGATTGGTCCAGTAGCTGGTGTCGGTCAGCCGCTGCCCGGCATCATTGCGGATGGCGTTGATGCGCGCGTCGAGATCGATGCTGCTATCCTGCGTCGGCTTGCCCAATGGACCCGGCACGCCGGTTGGCAGATAGCCGGGGATGCCGCCATCGGTAGCGACGATGCTGGTATCATAAGGCACGGGTGCATAGAGGGCGTAACCCGCCTTGTCCTTGGGGCCAGCAAAGGCGCGCTCTATGGCATCCGTCTGGTCTTCGCTCAGGCAATCGGCGGCCTTCTCGCCGCTGCACATGAGCTTGGCAGGCTGGAATTTGCACTGGCCGACATTCTCGATCATGCCGTCCTTCAAGCCATCGAGTCCGTCGCACTGATCAAGCAATCCCTTGCGGATGAGGGCGCGGTCTGCCGTTGTGAACAATTTGTTGAGTTGCGGCATTCCCGCTTCATTCTTAGGCGCAACCTGATTGAACATCACGGTTGCATAGGCCGTGCCGAGATTTGAATTGCCGGTGCGCATGGCGGGCGCGCCCACCACGATGCCATCGAACAATTCAGGGTAGCGCTGCGATGCAAGCATGCCTTCGCGCCCACCAGTCGAGCAGCCCGCCATATAGCTTTTAGAAATCGGCTTGTCATAAAAGCGCTCGCTGATCGCCTTGCCGAGCAATGTGACGGTCTTCACCGAGCTTTCAGAAAAGTCGAGCGTGGCGCGCTGATCCTTCATGAAGCTATTGTCGAACACCGCGCCTTTATGGCCGCTATCATGGCTGAGCACGGCAAAGCCGCGAGCGAGGGCTGGTGTGGCTCCGGCTGCGGCGGTGCCGAAGGGTGGACGAATGCTGCCATTGAGGCCGCCACCGCCCATCAGGAGAAAGCGCCCGTTCCAGCTTTGCGGAAGTGCAAGCGAGAAGCCGATGCCATATTTTGCGCCACCCGCGCCGACCCGCTCGTTGATCACGCCGTCAGTACGGCAATAGGCTGGCAAGGCGGTTTTGAGGGGCGGCTCGGAATTGGACACAGGCGCTGCTGGGATGCCTGCGGGCACGAACGCCGTGTTGGTGATTTGCACATCGGCGCCGAAGCTTGCGCTCTTCATGTCCGCGCAATGCTGCACGGCTTGCCGCGTTTCAGCCGGGGCCTGAGCCATTGCGGTGCCAGCCATCAACAGCGGCATCAACGCCAGCGCTTTCATGAACATCTCTATCCCTCCCCTTATGTGCAGCTTGCCTTCGCCAGTCGCTATCATCACCAAAATATCGCCGCCTGTCGAGCGGTTCAGACGAGATCGTCCAGCCTGATCTTCGCGCCCTCAAGCGCGGCCTTGTTCGCTGCGCGGCGTTGACGCTCGACTGCCACTCGCTCAGCCGGGGCTGGCTCATCGGGCAGGGCGGCGAGGCTCTCTTCATAAATATCCCGAAAATCCTCGGCAAATTCCGGATGGGTGAAGATCAGCCCCTTGTTCCGGGACATGCCTTCCAGAATTTTCGTACCTGCCTCGAGTGGGTCCATACCCGCCTTGAACAGTTCGCCAAAGCGCGTGAGTTCCGCCTTATCAACTGGCGCGAAGCCGCTGTGCGCAAATTTCGCTGGGCGTTTGAGGGCGCTTGTCCAGGCGTCCGTCGCGATCAGCGCGGGGCAGACCAGCGAGACGCCGATGCCATAGGGCACGCAATTATAGCGCAACGATTCCGTAAGCCCGCGCACGGCGAATTTGGAAGCGGTGTAGATGCCAGCCTGTGGTCCGGAGAGATAAGCGGCCATGCTCGCGACATTCACCACATGCCCGCCTTTGCCGCCCGCTTTGATGAGCGGCAGGAAGGCGGTGATGCCGTTCACGACGCCGCCGAAATTGACGCCCATGATCCAATCATAATCGGCGTGGCTGGCTTCGTCCGTTGGGCCGAAAACCGACACACCCGCATTGTTGACCAGCACATCACAGCCGCCGAAATGCTGCGCCACTTGCTCTGCAGCACGGGCGAAGGCAGAGCGATCCGTGACGTCCAATTTGATCCATAAGGGTTGATCCCGGCCTTGCTCGGCGAACCATTGGTTGCAGGCCTCGCGCTGATCTTCATTGCGGTAGGAGAGGGCAAGCCGCATTCCGGCGTTGCTGAATGCGCGGGCGATGCCAAAGCCCAGGCCTGTGCCTGCGCCGGTGATGAAGGCAGTCTTTTCGCTCCAATCCATGACTTTATCCTCTCGCTTTGCCTGTTCTGCTTTGTTAGCCAAGCATACAGCTTAGGAGAGAGGAGTCGATAATGTCTGACGTGGAAACGCGCTTGGTCCAACTGGAAAAGAAGGTCCAGCAGCTCGAAGACATCAACGCCATTCGTCGGCTCCAATGGGCCTATGGCTATTATATCGACTATAATCGCCCGGAGGAGGTCGCAGGGCTGTTCGCGAAGGATGGCGTCGTCGTATTTCTCTCTGGCGAATATGTTGGATATGAAGGGGTTATGCGTCTTTACGGCACATGGTTTCAGAACTTTTTCACAGGGGGTCGCAGGGGGCCAGTGCATGGGCTGCTGCTCGACCATTTCCAGCTTCAAGATGTCATCACGATTGCCGATGATGGTGCCACCGCGACGGGGCGCTTTCGGGGTATCCTCGCGGGGGGCTGGCATGACGATGTGCTGCAAGACAAGCCCGAGGGAATGCCGCAGCAATTTTGGGAATCCGGCATCTACGAGAATGACTATGTCAAAGAAGATGGCGTGTGGAAGATCAAGCGCCTCGACTATATGATGCAGTGGCAGGGCGAATATGAAACGGGCTGGGCGCATACCATTGCGCATCTGCAACCCGCGCAGGTCACCTTCCCGGAAAACCCCGATGGACCCGATCGCATCCTCCCCGAGAAAGAAGTGCGCCAAACCTGGCCGCACCGCTATGAAGTGCCGATGAGCTTTGCGCATCCGGTGCTGGGAAAAAGCTTCATGGTCGAGAATTTCACACCGATGATGCTCAAGAAAGAGCGGAGCGAATGATCCGCGCGCTTCTCAGCGGCGCAGTGCTTATGACTGCCATGCCCGCAGCGGCAGAGCCCGCGCCTCGATGCGCGCTTTCCGCCGTTGAGCTGGTCTCAAGGTTCAGCCAGCTCTTCTTTGTCGAGAAGAAGTGGCGGGAGGCATTTATGACCTATGTCGCTGAGGATTATATCCAGCATAACCCTTTCGCGCAGGATGGACGGGCGGCGGCGCTGGAGCATTTGGGGCCGATCTTCGATGCGAACCCGCAGCTCAAGGTGGATATCAAGCGCGTGTTTGGCGACGATACGCATGTCGCCGTGCATTATCATTCCATGCTGAAGCCCGGCACGCTCGGCTTTGCGGCGGTCGACATGTTCCGGGTGAAGGATTGCAAGATTGTGGAGCATTGGGATGTCATCCAACCAATGCCGGAAACGTCCGCCAATCCCCATCCGATGTTTTGATGCGCAACCGAAGTTTGAACATAGGCCCACAAAATAGACAAAGTCATCTTTCGGCTCTTGCCAAGCAGCAACATCGCAGAGATGATGTGCCGAAGGATTATGAGAGGATCAGCTATTGAGCAGCGCTGCGAACAGCGATGTCACGCTTTACCATTGGGAGCCAAACGCCAACAGCGGCAAGCCGATGCTGACGCTGGTGGAAAAGGGCGTGGCGTTTAACAGCCATTATATCGATCTGCTGGCCTTCGATCAGCACAAGCCGGACTATCTCGCGATCAACCCGATGGGCACTATTCCGGCGATGACCCATGGTGGGCGGCTGCTGAATGAATCAACCGCAATCATGGAATATGTCGAGGAGGCCTTTGACGGGCCCGCCCTGATGCCGACCGACGCGCGCGATCGCTGGCGGGTGCGCTGGTGGATGAAATATTATGATCAGTGGCTTGGACCCAGCCTCTCGATGCTTGGCTGGAATGTCGGCATCGGCCCCAAGGTGCGCGAGCGCGACCCCGAAGAGCTGAAGGCTGCCATCGAGCGCATTCCCTTGCCGGAGCGGCGGGTGGCGTGGCGCAAGGCGATCTATGGCCTGTTCAGCGAGGAGGAGCTGGCGGAATCCAAGCGGCGCATTCTCATCGGTATCGATCTGGTCGAGAAGACGCTGAGCGAGCGCGAGTGGCTGGCCTGTGACAGCTATTCGCTGGCGGATATCAATGCGTTCAACTCCGCCTACTTCTTGCCGCTCTCGCAGGCTGAGCATTGCAATGATGAGCTGACGCCGAACATCATGCGCTGGCTGCGCGCAATTTATGCACGACCGGCAACCAAGACGACATGGGCGATGGGCCGCACGGCTATGGCTAGCCGCATCAATATCTTCGAGGGCAAGGACGTCGAGAAATGGTGATGACCCTCTTTCATGGCGAGCCGACAGGGCCGTCGCTCACAGTGCTGGCTGCATCGTTCGAGGCGGGCTTGAGCGTGGAGTTGCGCCCCATTGACCTGGCTTTGGGCGAGCGCCACAGCAGTGGCATTCCGCTCAACCTTGAGGCGCAATATAGCGTTGAAGGCGAAGGCCCGGTGCTGGTGGTGGATGGCGAGGCGCTCACCGACAGCGTGTTTATCGGCTGCTTCATTGACGATCTGGTGCCCGGCGCAAAGCTGCGCCCGACCGACCCCTATCTGCGCTGGGAAATGATGGCCTGGTGCCGCTGGACCATCGAGCGCCTCGCGCCTAGTGCTGCGGCGTTGGCCAATCTTGAGTGGACGACGCCCCGACTGGCGGCGCTGGATGATGCGGCATTCGACCGGTTGATTGCTCCCATCGAGGCGCAGGATTTGCGTGAGCGCTGGGTCGCGACCCGCGCTGGGGAACTGCCGGATGCGCAGCGCGAGGGGAGCATTGCGCGCATCTATGAGGCGACGAAGAAGGTCGAGGATCGGCTGGCTGATCGCGACTGGATCATGGGCGATTTCAGCATCGCCGATCTGGAAAGCTATGCATGGCTGGCGCCGATGCGCGAGCTCGTTCCGGCGGCTTTTGAGGGCAAACCCCGCCTCGCGGACTGGCTCGCGCGGGTGGAAGCCCGGCCCAGCGTGCAACAGGCGCTAGCTCAGGCACGCACGGCGGAACCGGCGCATGGCTTTGCGCCGGGGCCGGAAATCAATCGCTGGGGTTGAAGGCAGTACATGCGCTCGATCGATTATTTCGACAAGCAGGCGCAGCTTTGCCCCGAGCGTGAGATACTGATCTTCGGTGAGACGCGCATCACTTATGCGCAGATGCATCGCCTGACGCACAGGCTCGCGGGGGCGATGCATAGGGCTGGGCTGGCGCATCAGGAGCCGGTCGCAATCATGTCGCCCAATCATGGCGCGATTCTCACGGCGCTGCTCGGGCTGTGGCGGGCAGGGGCGGTGTGGATTCCGGTGAACACCCGCAATGCGCTGGATGCGAACATCGCCTATCTCAATCATGTGCGGGCGGGGTGGCTATTTTATCACTCAAGTCTCGCGGATGAGGCGCGACAGGTGCAGGCGCAGGTGCCGAGCATTCGCAAGCTGATTTGCCTTGATACCGGGGATGGGGAGCATATTTCGCTCGATCAGTTCATGCTGCCACCCGATACGCCCGATGCGCCGGACCTTGGCGATCCCGTCGGCAATCCCGATGATCTCACCGCAATCATCGCAACCGGCGGCACGACTGGCCCGGCCAAGGGCGTGCGGATCTTGAACCGTAGTTGGGGCACGCTGATGGAGACGATCGGCAATTTGATGCCCGCCGACAATCCGGTGTGCCTCGCCACCGCACCGCTCACCCATGCGGCAGGGCCAGTCGCGATGGCGGCGGTGGCGATGGGCGCAACGATCTCCGTGCTGCCGGGCTTCGATGCCGAGGCGGTGATGCAGGCGATTGAGCGCGATCGCGTCACGCACATCTTCCTGCCGCCGACAGCCCTCTACACGATGCTCGCTCACCCAAATGTGCGGAATTATGATTATACGAGCCTGCGTTATTTCCTGCTCGCTGGTTCGCCGGTGTCTCCTGATAAGCTACGGCACGCCGTCGAGATTTTTGGGGAATGCATGTGCCAAAGCTATGGGCAGACCGAATGCCATATGATCGCGACATGGCTCCCGCCGGCTGACGTGGCCGCAGCCGCAAAGGGCATTCATCCCGAGCGGCTCTCAAGCTGCGGGAAGGCCAGCTATTCCTTGCGGGTCGAGCTGATGGATGATGATGGCAATATCCTCCTAACCGGAGAGGTGGGCGAGATCGTCGCGCGCGGCGGCATTGTGGGCGGAGGCTATTTCGAGAATCCGGAGGCGAGCGCCGAGGCCTCGGCCCATGGCTGGCATCACACGGGCGATATCGGTCGCCGCGATGAGCATGGCTATTATTACATCGTCGATCGCAAGAAGGACATGGTCGTCTCGGGTGGTTTCAACGTCTATTCGGTGGAAGTCGAGGCCTGCATCATGGAGATGGACACGGTGAGCGAATGCGCCGTGATTGGCCTGCCGCATGACCATTGGGGCGAGCAAGTGCATGCCGTTGTCGTCGCGAAGGGGGATGACGCCGCGATCATCGCACATGTCAAAGCGCGGCTCGGCAGCGTGAAAGCGCCCAAGAGCGTGACCTTCGTGAACGAAATCCCGCGCACGGCTGCGGGCAAGATGGACAAGAAGGCGCTGCGCCAGCCATATTGGGGCGATCAAGCCCGTATGGTGAATTGAAGCTAAAGGTCGGACCCAGAACAATGCCAATCGACATTAACAAGGTGAAGGCCATCGACGTGCATGTGCACGCAGAAGTCTCATGTCACGACCCGGAAGATCCGGTGATGGCGCAATTTTTCGATGCGGCGAGCGCCTATTTCAAGGCGCCGCGCGAGCGCCCGAAAATCCCCGAGATCATCGACTTCTACCGGGAGCGCCAGATCGCTTTCTGCCTGTTCACGGTGGATTGCGAAAGTGCCGTCGGCGCCAAGCGGGTGAGCAATTATGAGATTGCCGAGCTTGCCGCCGAGCATAGCGATATCGTGATCCCCTTCGCCTCCATAGATCCCCACAAAGGCAAGCTGGGCGCCCGCGAGGCGCGCGATCTCATCGAGAATTATGGGGTGAAGGGCTTTAAGTTCCACCATCTCATTCAGGGCATCCACCCATCGGACCGGACCGGCTATCCCATCTACGAGGTGATCGCGGAGTATAAGCTCCCCGCCATCTTCCACACTGGTCATTCAGGCATGGGCACGGGCATGCGCGGTGGCGGCGGCATTCGCCTCAAATATGGTCAGCCCATGCTGGTTGATGACGCAGCGTCCGACTTTCCGGACATGAAGTTCATCCTCGCGCATCCCTCATGGCCGTGGACCGATGAGAGCCTCTCAATGGCGTTGCACAAGGATAATGTGTTTATCGACCTTTCGGGTTGGAGCCCAAAATATTTCCCCAAGCAGATCATCCAATATGCCAACACCCAGCTGAAAAATAAGATGATGTTCGGGAGCGACTTCCCGCTGATCACGCCCGAAAAATGGATCGCGGCGGCGCAGGAGGTCGGCTTCAAGGAGGATGTGTTGCCGCTCATTCTCAAGGATAATGCCGTGCGCATTCTTGGGTTGGGCTGAGGGGCATGGTGGCCGATCCGACCGACATCAGGCACTGGCTGCGGATCGACAAGCGTATCACGACATCGGGCCGTTTGCAGCCGCACGATCCGGCAAGGCTGGCCGCGATCGGCGTGGAGCATGTCATCAATCTCGCATTGGCAGAGCATCCTGAAGCGTTGCCGGATGCTTCCAAGCTCATGTCCAATGCAGGGCTGCGCTACACCCATATTCCGATACCCTTCAACGCCCCGAACGAGACGCATTATCGCGCCTTTTGCGCCACGCTGGAGCATGATGGGGGCCCCGTCCACATTCATTGCATCATGAACTTTCGCGTCTCGGCGTTGCTCTATCGATGGCACCGCGAGCGTATCGGCATGGATGAGGCGCAGGCGCGGGCATGGCTCGATCAGATATGGAAACCAGATGAAACGGACAGCGACGATGCCCGCGCCTGGGCGAGGCTGATCGGTTTAGCGAAGAGGAAGAGCGGCGATGATCGACTTTGACGGGCGGCATGTGATTGTCACCGGCGCATCGAGCGGCATTGGCCTTGCCACCGCGCGGATGCTCGCCGTACAAGGCGCAAAGGTCTCGATGATCGCGCGTCGGCAGGCGCTGCTGGATGAGGCCGCGCGCGCGATCGGCGAACATGCCGCAGGTTTCGCCGCCGATGTGGGAGACAAGGCCGCATTGGAGCAGGCGCTCGCCGATGCGACCGCGCATTTCGGGCCCGCCTATGGCCTGTTCGCCAATGCCGGCGTGGCAGGCAATTTCGCCCCGGCGCTCAGCTATAGCACGGACTTGTTCGATGATGTGATCAAGGTCAACCTCACCAGCATCTTCTGGGCGATCCAGGCGGTAGCGCCCGCTATGGTGGCGGCAGGCGAGGGGTCGATCCTCGTCACCGGCTCCATGGCCAGCAAGCGCGGCATGGCGCTCAACCCCGCTTATGTCGCCTCCAAACATGGCGTGCTTGGCCTTGCCCGCGCGATTGCCGTGGAGCTGGCGCCGAGCGGGGTGCGCTGCAACTGCATCATCCCGGGCTTCATCGAGACACCGGCCTTCGAACTGATCCCGCCCGAGCAGGCGGCCAAGATCAACGAGCGCATTCCCCAACGACGCATGGGCAGCGCAGAGGAACTGGCGCAAACCGCCTGCTTCCTCCTCTCGCCTGCCGCCAGCCATGTGACCGGGCAGGATTGGGCGGTGGATGGCGGCGTGCTGAATACGATGGAAGTTTAGACCAAAAACAAACTGGGATGCAGGACCAATGCTGAAATATTATCACGCCGAGCCGCTGGCGAACTCGCTTAAATCCATGATCCCGCTCAAGGAGAAGGGGCTGGTCTATGAGAGCATCTATGTCGATCTGCACAAGTTTGAGCAGCATAGCGATTGGTTCAAGGCGATCAATCCAGAGGGGCAGGTGCCCGTGCTGGATCATGATGGCACCATCATCACGCACACCACCGTCATCAATGAATATCTGGAGGATGTCTTCCCCGAGATACCCCTGATGCCACGCGATCCGGCTGGGAAGGCGCAGGTGCGCTACTGGAACAAGTTCGTCGACGAGCATGTGATGAACCATGTCTCCATGCATGGCTGGCACCGGCTCGTGCGGGTCATCGCCCGCAACATTGAGAATGGCGAATTCGAGAAATTGCTGCAGCACATCCCGCTGCCCGATCAACGCAAGAAATGGGCTACGGCACGCTCGGGATTCTCGGATGCTGATTTGGCCAACGCGATGGATAAGATCGTCTATGCCCTGCAGAAGATCGAGGCGACACTGGCGGATACGCCCTGGCTAGCGGGCGAGATGTACACCACCGCGGATATCAATTTCTTCAGCCATTGCGGCGCGATGGTGGAGCGGATGTTCCCTGATCTAGATGTCGTGAAAAACTATCCGCGCGTCACTGATTGGCGCGACCGAATGCGCGCGCGGCCTGCGGTGGCGGACGCGCTCTCCAGCGAAGACCGCACTGCACCCGGCCTGCGTACATGGTCGGGCGATCGCTAACATGCGAGTCGGCTATCGGTCGATCAAAGCGGAGCCGGACGCTTGTGCACGCATTCGCGGAAATACGCGCAAAACAGTCAAAAACGCCTCATGGTCAGGCCTGCGTGCTTGTTCGGAGGGTAGGACCTGCTATTTCGCCAAGTGAAAAATAAGCGCGAGAGGAGAGGCGCTTGATCGAGCGGAAAGTGAAAACGGTGCGCGCGTTGGAGCGAGGGCTTCAGGTGCTGACCGAGATTGATCGCCGCAAAGGCGCAAATCTGCACGAGCTGCATCTGGCGCTCGGATTGCCCAAAGCGACGCTGCTGCGGATGGTCGTGACGCTCGGCAAACATGGCCATATCTGGCAGCGCCTTGCCGACGGCGCCTTTCTGCCCAGTTCCCGGCGATCCGTTCCTACGGAAATCCTCGCCAGTCACGAGATTGCAGAGGTCGCCTCACCTTATCTCGCAAAGCTATCCGATGAGGTGGCCTGGCCTTCCGCGCTGGCGGTGCCGCGCGGCGATCATCTCGAAATCGTGGAGAGCAACAGCAATTTGCTGCGGCTGGATTCCATCACGCTTGGCCCAGTCGGCGGGAGGCTCTCCTTTCTGCATACGGCGACCGGGCGCGCCTATCTTGCCTCCTGCCACGCCGATGAGCGCGCGGCGATCCTCAAGCGTATTCGGCCGGCGCAGGATGACGCTGATGGCGAGCAATTGCTGGAAGATATTCTCGCGACCATCCGCGAGCGTGGCTATGCACTGCGCGAGCCATTCCACCCCTGGCCGGATCGCAATTGGCAAAGCGTCCGGCAGGATGGTCGCAGGTCGATGGCAGTGCCGGTGATGGTCGGTGCTTTGCCGGTCGCATCGGTAAATATCACATGGCTGCAACGGCGCACGGAAACGGCTACGGTGGTGCAGCGGCACATGGGCGCTTTGCGGCGTGCAGCGGAGGCAATTTCGGCTGATCTGACTGCGCAGCACCGCCCGTCTTAAAGCGGGTCGGGTGTAAGTTTCGGGGCGGGGCGGCGCTTGGTCGCCGCTCGTCATCATAGATTTGGAGGCATGAACATGCGGGCATGGCAATTGGCAGCAGGCGCGACAGCGCTGAGCGACTTGAAACTTGTGGAACTGGCAACACCTCAGCCCAAGGCTGGCGAAGTGGCAATCCGCGTGCATGCCTGCTCACTCAATTATCGCGATCAGGCCGTGGTGATCGGGCGCTATATGGGTGGCCCGGTGCCATCGCCGATCATTCCCCTGTCCGATGGCGCGGGCGAGGTCATTGCGGTGGGCGAGGGCGTCACCCGCTTCAAGCTTGGCGATCGGGTCGCTGGCACCTTCTTCCAGGGTTGGGATGATGGTCCACCCAACCCGAACAGCGGCGCTGCATTGGGTGCTGGCGCGACGAACGGCATGCTGGCGCAAGTGGTCGTCCTGCCAGAGCAGGGCGTCGTGCACATCGCGAAATCGCTGAGCTATGCGGAGGCTGCCTGCCTCCCTTGCGCAGGCGTCACGGCATGGAATGCGCTGTTCGAAGGACCGCGTCCCATCAAGGCGGGCGACCGGGTGTTGCTGCTGGGAACTGGCGGCGTGTCCATTCTCGCCTTGCAGCTTGCCAAAGCGGCGGGGTGCGAGGTGGTGATCACGTCTTCCAGCGACGAGAAGCTTGAGCGCGCGAAGGCGCTAGGCGCGGATCATGGCGTGAATTATCGCGAGATCGAGAATTGGGGCCAGCATATCGGCGTCACATTTGGCGGTGTAGACAAGGTTGTCGAGGTTGGCGGCGCGGGCACATTGCACCACAGCTTTGCCGCGCTTCGCCATAATGCGGAAGTGGCGCTGATCGGCGTGCTCAATCCGGTTGGTGGACCAAACCCATCGGCTCTCATGATGACTGGCAGCCTGTTGCGGGGCATCTTTGTCGGCTCGCGCGGCATGGCGACGCGGTTGGCGGGCGCGATTGATGCGAACGGCATCAAACCCGTGATCGGTTCAAGTTTTGCTTTCGAAGATGTCCACGCGGCATTCGAGCATGTCGGTTCGCCGGATCTGTTCAGCAAGGTCGTGATCACGCTGGACTGACACGGGGATGGCCAGCTTTTTGATGATCCACGGCTCCTGGCATGGCGGGTGGTGCTTTGATCGCCTGCGCGCCCCGATCGAGGCGGCGGGGCATCGGATGATCGCGCCAGACCTGCCCGGCATGGGTGGCGACGCACGAGCGCTGGCTACAGTGACGCTGGATGCGTGGGCCGACTTTGCCGTTGATGAGGCGCGCAAGCTGGAGGGCCCCGTCATTCTGTGCGGGCATAGTCGCGGTGGCATTGTCGTCAGTCAGGCTGCCGAGCGAGACCCTACGGCCTTCGATGCACTCATCTATATTGCGGCGATGCTGGCGCCTGATGGCCGCAGTTTTCGCGATGTCTTGGGGGCGCGTGGCGATGCAGTGTTTGAGGGCGGCCTGACGCCGGTCGCAAATGGGCTGGGTGTAAAGCTGTTGCCCGCCAGCGCCATCCCTGCCTTTTACAACTTATGCTCGGACGAGGATCAGCGCGCATCCTCAGCACGCCTTGTCGCAGAACCGGTGCGCCCGCTCGGCACCGTGGTGCAGATCACCGAAGAGCGCTTCGGCACCGTGCCGCGCCACTATATCGAATGCAGGCAGGATCGCACGATCCCCATGGACCTTCAGCGCGCAATGCAGGCAGAGCTACCGTGCGAGAGCGTAACGACGCTGGAGAGCGATCATAGCCCCTTCATCTGCATGCCAGACCAGCTGGCGGCAGTGATGATCGAGATAGCAGAGAGGATAGAATAATGCCCAAGCGTATGAAGTTCGGCGGCGAGATCGGCACGATTTGCCAGATGGCTTATGTCGTAGAGGATCTTGATACTGCGATTGACTGGTGGATCAAGAAGACCGGGGTTGGGCCGTGGTTCGTGCTGCCGAGCTTTGGCGGCGAGGGGCATGTGTATCGCGGCACGCCCTGCACGAGCAATGTCGCCATCGCGATGAGCTTTGCCGGATCGATGAACATCGAGCTGTTGCAGCCGCTTGATAATGAGCCATCGGTTTACAAGGAGACGATCGAGAAGGTCGGCTATGGCTTCCATCATTTCGGCATTGCGCGGGATGATATCGAGGAGGAGGTGGAGCGGCGGATCGCGTGTGGCGAGGTGATTGCCCATCGCGCGCCGGTGCCCACTGGAGGCTCCGTCGCCTATTTCGAGGGTGGAGAAGGGGCGCCGGGATTTGTCGAATTGATCCCTGCGACCGCCGGAATGGATGAGGGCTTTACCCGATTTTGGGAGCAAACACAGGATTGGGATGGGTCCGATCCCAAACGCTCCTTCATCTGATTTTGCTGCGCAGCAACATGAAGCTGATCTCATTGGGTACGGCGTAATTGACGGGCTGCCGCCAAACGACTGCCGCGCCCATTCTGAGAGACAATTTGCCTTCGCGAATGCAGCAATATTTTCGGACGGTCGGCGGTGGCATAGGAGCGACCAATGGCGGCCCGCTTGGGTTTTGTGACGAGTGGACATTGTCACAGCCCGAAAATTTCTGTTTGTGTTACATACAAAAAAACGTATGTTCCCGGCGTCCATTGATTCGACCTATCGTCGAGCGTTGACCCTACCTCGCGTTCACCAAGGAGAGGCCTCTCATGTCGAAACCTACTAATCTTGAGCAAGTGCTCGCAGCTGCCGGCAATCCGGTTGAAATGCTGCGCAACAGCCAGATCGGCGCTTATGTGTATCCGGTTGTTGCACCTGAATTTTCCAACTGGCGCTCCGAGCAGTGGGCATGGCGCAACACCGCCGTCCTGTTCGACCAGACGCACCACATGGTTGACTTGTATATCCGCGGCAAGGACGCGCTGAAGCTGATCACCGATACGGCGATCAACTCGACCGCCAAGTTCCAGGTCAATCAGGCCAAGCAGTATGTGCCCGTAACGCCTTATGGCCATGTGATCGGCGACGGCATCCTCTTCTACCTCGCGCCTGAAGAGTTTGTGTATGTTGGCCGTGCACCTGCCGCCAACTGGCTGATGTATCATGCTGCCACCGGTGGTTATGATGTTGACATCGTCAATGATGATCGCTCGCCAAGCCGCCCAATGGGCAAACCAGTGAAGCGCATCTCATGGCGCTTCCAGATCCAGGGCCCCAAGGCCTGGGATGTGATCGAGAAGCTGCACGGCGGCCCGCTCGAGAAGCTGAAGTTCTTCAACATGTCAGAGATGAATATCGCTGGCATGAAGATCCGCACGCTGCGTCACGGCATGGCCGGCGCACCTGGCCTCGAAATCTGGGGCCCTTACGAGACACAGGAAGACGCCCGTGGCGCGATCTTGGAAGCTGGTAAGGAATTCGGTCTCGTTCCCGTCGGTTCGCGCGCTTATCCGTCGAACACGCTGGAATCCGGCTGGATCCCAAGCCCGCTGCCTCCAATTTACACAGGCGAGAAGCTCAAGGCCTATCGCGAGTGGCTGCCTGCCAACAGCTATGAAGCAACGGGCGCCATCGGCGGTTCGTTTGAATCGAACAACATCGAGGATTATTACGTCAATCCTTACGAGATCGGCTACGGCCCATTCGTGAAGTTCGATCATGACTTCATCGGTCGTGATGCGCTCGAAGCCATCGATCCTTCCACGCAGCGCAAGAAGGTTACGCTGGCCTGGAACGGTGAAGACATGGCGAAGATCTATGCGTCGCTCTTCGACACCGAAGCTGACTCGCACTACAAGTTCTTCGATCTGCCGCTGGCAAACTATGCCAACACCAATGCCGACGCCGTCATGGACTCCGCTGGCAACACGGTTGGCCTCTCGATGTTCACGGGCTACTCCTACAACGAGAAGCGCGCGCTTTCGCTCGCGACGATCGATCACGAGATCCCAGTCGGCACCGAACTGACCGTCCTTTGGGGCGAGCCGAATGGCGGCACGCGCAAGACCACGGTCGAGCCGCACAAGCAGATCGCTGTTCGTGCAGTGGTGAGCCCGGTTCCTTATTCGGTGACCGCGCGCGAAACCTACGAAGGCGGCTGGCGCAAGACGTCGGTCACGGCTTAATCTTATCGGTATCGGGCGGGTTCTCCAAAAGGGGATCCGCCCGGAACCACCCGACTGCATGGCCCTGCATTCTCAGGGACGAAATTCTCAGGGCCTCATTCGCAAGGCCCGCCGTTCTAAGGCGAGGACATAATGGCTACAGCTACCCTGGATAAGGCGGCGCTTGCGCAGCTCTTCACCGACTACTCGCTCGAAATCACGCCCAAGGATGTGGAAGCGCTGGAAAATGCCGCGCACATGATCCCGCAGGGCACGCTGATTTCCGTCACCTTCCTGCCCGGCGCGGAATTTGAAGATCGCGCCCGCGCGGCGAAGCGCATCCAGGAGCTTGGCTTCAAGGCTGTCCCGCACATTTCCGCCCGCCGCCTGCTGAGCGCGGACGAACTGCGCCAGTATCTCGACATGCTCAAAGCCGTGATCGACCTCAAGCATGTGTTCGTGATCGCAGGCGATCCCGATGCGGCGATGGGCCCTTATGATGATGCGCTTGCGGTCATCGATAGCGGCATCCTCAAGGAGTATGGCATTGAGCATGTCGGCATCTCGGGCTATCCCGAGGGCCATCCTGACATCACCAACGAGACGCTCGCCAAGGCGATGCATGACAAGGTCGCCTCATTGAAGCGTCAGGGCATCGATTATTCGATCATGACGCAGTTCGGCTTCGATGCCGATCCCGTGCTCGAGTGGCTTAAGCAGATCCGCGAGGAGGGCATTGATGGTCCCGTGCGCATCGGCCTTGCCGGTCCTGCCTCGATCAAGACTTTGCTGCGCTTTGCTGCTCGCTGCGGCGTTGGCACGTCGGCCAAGGTCGTGAAGAAATATGGCCTCTCCATCACCAGCCTCATCGGCAGCGCGGGCCCAGATCCGGTGATTACCGATCTGATCGGCGGCATCGGCCCTGAGCATGGCAAGGTCCATCTGCACTTCTATCCGTTCGGCGGTCTCGTGAAGACCAATGATTGGATCGTGAACTTCAAGTCCAAGCAGGGCTTCTGAACCAAGGGGGCAGATCGCCCCCTTTTTTAGCATATTCCATGATCGGCCCCGGGGCATGTTGCCCGGCATCGCCGATCTTTGAACCAAGGGAACCAGAGATATGGCACAAGGCTCCGATATTGAAGTCGCACGGCAGGCGAAGATGCAGAACATCGCCGAAGTTGGCGCGAAGGTTGGCATCCCGCAGGAAGCCCTGCTGAACTACGGGCCCTATAAGGCAAAGCTTTCCTGGGACTTCATCGATAGCGTGCAAGGCAATAAGGATGGCAAGCTCATCCTCGTCACCGCGATCAACCCAACGCCTGCAGGCGAGGGCAAGACCACCACGACCGTCGGTCTCGCGGACGGCCTCAACGCCATCGGCAAGAAGACCATCGCTGCGCTGCGCGAGCCTTCGCTGGGGCCATGCTTTGGCGTCAAGGGCGGCGCTGCTGGCGGCGGTTATGCGCAGGTCGTGCCGATGGAGGATATCAACCTTCACTTCACCGGCGATTTTCACGCGATCACCTCAGCAAACAACCTGCTTGCCGCGCTGATCGACAACCACATCTATTGGGGCAACAAGCTCGGCCTCGATCCGCGCCGTATCGCATGGCGCCGTGTGCTCGACATGAATGATCGCGCGCTGCGCTCGATCGTGAACTCGCTCGGCGGCGTGTCCAACGGTTATCCGCGTGAAGATGGTTTCGACATCACCGTGGCATCGGAAGTGATGGCGATCCTTTGCCTCGCATCCGATCTAAAGGATCTTGAGCGTCGCCTTGGCAACATCCATGCTGGTTACACGCGCGAGCGCAAGGCCGTCACGGCGGCTGAGCTGAACGCATCGGGCGCCATGACCGTCCTCCTCAAGGACGCGCTGCAGCCCAACAT
>CBIHKY010000065.1:0-19569 GCA_966205705.1 uncultured Alphaproteobacteria bacterium | reverse complement strand
CTAGAGAGACGTGGACGACAAGCGTAACATTCTCCTCGCCGTGGCATTGACCATCGCCATCCTCTTCGGCTGGCCTGTCATCTCCAACTATTTTTTCCCAACCGCTGCAAAGGTGGAGCAGAAGGAGCAGGCCGCCGCACCCAAGGCGCAGACCGGGCTGCCGAGCGATGCGCCTGTCGCCCTGCGCGACCGGGGCGTGATCCTGCGTGAAAGCCCGCGCGTCCTCATCGAGACGCCAAAGCTTGCCGGTTCGATCAACCTGAAGGGCGCGCGCATCGATGATGTGGTGCTGCCCACGCATAAGGAAACGATCGAGGAGAAGTCGCTCCCCGTTCGCCTGTTCAGCCCCAGCGGCTCTGGCGATGCCTATTTCGCGAGCTTCGGCTGGGCCGGTGAAGGCGTGCAATTGCCCGATGGCAACAGCCTGTGGACTGCCGACCGCCAGAAGCTGACACCGCAATCGCCCGTCACGCTGCGCTGGACCAACAATGCTGGCCAGACCTTCGTGCAGCGCATCTCGATCGATAACAATTATCTGCTCACCATTGCGCAGACGCTGGAGAATAAGGGCGCCAACCCGGTTGCGGCGCGCGCTTATGCCCTGCTCTCGCGCATCGGCCCCTCCAAGAACCCCTCGACCTGGACGATCCACACCGGCCCGGTCGGCGTGTTCAATGGCTCGGCCAATTACAGCATCAAGTTCGAAACGCTGGATGAGGAAGGCGACAAGCGCTTCTCCACGACGGGCGGCTGGCTCGGCTTCACCGATCTTTACTGGCATGCCGCGCTGATCCCTGCGCAAACGCTGCCGGTGGAGGCGCAATATCGCACGGGCGCTGGCAAGCGCTATCAGGCGGACATGACCTATGCGCCCAGCATCATTGCGCCGGGCACATCCCTTACGACCACGAGCCGCTTGTTCGTGGGCGCCAAGGAAACCCGCGTTCTTGATGGCTATATGGATAATCAGGGCATCGCGCTGTTCGATCGCGCGATCGACTGGGGCTGGTTCCGCTGGTTCGAGAAGCCGATTTTCTACATGCTCGATTGGCTGTTCCTCCACATCGGCAATTTCGGCGTGGCGATCATCTGCCTCACCTTCGTGGTGCGCGGCCTGATGTTCCCGGTCGCCCAGCGCCAGTTCGCCTCGATGGCCGCAATGCGCGCCATCCAGCCGAAGATGAAGGCGCTGCAGGAGCGTTACAAGAACGACAAGCCCAAGATGCAGCAGGAGATCATGCAGCTCTACAAGACGGAAAAGGTCAATCCGCTCGCGGGCTGCCTGCCGATCTTCCTGCAGATTCCCATCTTCTTCGCGCTCTACAAGGTGCTGCTGCTGGCCGTGGAAATGCGCCACCAGCCCTTCTACCTGTGGATCAAGGATTTGTCCGCGCCAGACCCGGCGCATATCCTCAACCTGTTCGGCCTGCTGCCCTTCACGCCGCCATCCTTCCTTGGCATTGGCATTCTCGCCGTGATCCTGGGCATCACCATGTGGCTCCAGTTCAAGCTGAATCCGGCACCAATGGACGATATGCAAAAGCAGATCTTCTCGCTGATGCCGTGGATGATGATGTTCATCATGGCGCCGTTCGCGGCAGGCCTGCTCATCTACTGGTGCACGTCCAACATCCTCACCATTGCGCAACAATGGTGGCTGTATAAGCGCCACCCGGTGCTGAGCCAGCAGGCGGTGGTGGTGAAGTGAAGATCGCCGGGTAACGATCGATAACGATCACCGTTTGGACCGGGCCTGCCAGTGCGCGTTTCTTCGGATTTGAGGATAGCGCGGGCATGCCCGGAACGAACAGAAAGCGTTGACCATGCCAGAAGTGCAACACAGCGAAGAGCAAGATAACGGACAGGCGATCGAGGAAGCCCGGCGGATATTCTCCGGGCCGATTAACTTTCTGCTCTCCGCGCCGAGCCTCGATTTCATCCCCGGGGCCGACGTGCCTGAGGTGGCGTTCGCCGGGCGCTCCAATGTGGGCAAATCATCGCTCATCAATGCGCTGACCAACCGCAACAGCCTCGCGCGCACATCCAACACGCCGGGCCGCACGCAGGAACTAAACTTCTTCGATGTGGGCGAGCCGCTGCGCTTCCGCCTGGTCGACATGCCCGGCTATGGCTTTGCCAAGGCGCCCAAGGATATGGTGCGGCAATGGCGCTATCTGGTGAATGATTATCTGCGTGGCCGCCCGGTGCTCAAGCGCGCGCTGGTGCTCATCGATAGCCGCCACGGCCTCAAGGATGTCGATCATACGCTGCTCGACATGCTGGATGAAGCCGCTGTGAGCTATCGGCTGGTGCTGACCAAGACCGACAAGATCAAGGCGAGCGATCTGGCCGCCGTGACCGAGAAGACGGCCATCGAAGCCCGCAAGCGCCCCGCCGCGCATCCGCAAATCATCGCCACCTCCGCCGAAAAGGGCATGGGCCTGCCGGAGCTGCGCGCGGCGGTCATCGAAGCGCTTTACTAGGGGCATGGCGCATGGGGGATGATGTGAGCGATACCTTCGTGAGCATCACGCGGCTTCGGGTACGCAGCTGGCGCTTCCTCCCCGCCTTCTTCCTCCAGACCGGAAGTGTGATTGCGCAGGCGCGCAAGGCCGATGGCTTTGGCGGTGGTGCCCTGCTGCGGGACCGGCAACACACATTCTGGACCCTGACGCTGTGGCGGGATCAGGAAGGGATGCACCGCTACATGACGAGCGGTGCGCACCTCAAGGTGATGCCGCGCCTGTTGGACTGGTGTGATGAGGCGAGCGTCGTCCACTGGTGGCAGACGAGCGCGGCCATGCCTGATTGGCTGGAGGCGGAGCGGCGGATGCGCAGCGAAGGACGAATCTCCAAAGTGCGCAATCCAAGCCCGGACCATGCCGAGATGCGGTTTGCGGCACCCCGCACGACGCTGTCCTTCCCCATCCCGCGCGGACGCAACAGCGGCCACACCATCTAAGCTCAGAGGCTCCGTTCATGCTCAAGCTCATCATCGGCAATAAAGTCTATTCTAGCTGGTCGCTGCGCGGCTGGCTCGCGGTCAAGCAATGTGGCCTGCCGTTCGAGGAGGTGATGGCACCGATGTTTGGTGCGGATTGGGATGAGCGCAAAACCCAGCCCGATCTTGCGCCGTCGGGCGGCAAGGTGCCGACGCTTTGGGATGGCGAGATCGTGCTTTGGGATAGTCTTGCGATCATCGACTATCTCGATGCGCTGACGGGGCGGGAATATTTCTGGCCACAGGATAAGGCCGCGCTGGCGCTGGCGCGCTCCATATGTGCCGAGATGCATTCGGGCTATCAGCCACTGCGGCAGGCTTGCGGCATGAACACCCGCCATGTGCTGGCGCCGCGTGATCTGGGGCCGGATGTGATGGCCAATGTCACCCGCATCTGCGCGCTGTGGGTCCAGGCGCGCGAACGCTTTGGAGGCGACGAGCCATATCTGTTCGGCAGCTTTGGCGCGGCGGACATCATGTTCGCGCCGGTCGTGACGCGTTTTGTCACCCATGCCATTGATGTTCCAGCGCCAGCCCATGCCTATATGGACGCGGTGTTGGCCCACCCCTGGATGCAGGCGTGGCTGGATGACGCAGCGACGGAAAGCTGGGTCATTTCCCGGCTGGAACCATCGGAAGCCTCCGCCTGATCCGGCGCAGACCGCCCGTTATCGTCACCCCGGACTTGATCCGGGGTCCCGCTACCTTCCAGCCCCCCTAAGAAAAGCGGGATCCCGGATCAGGTCCGGGATGACGAGGTTCTTAGACTCAAGGCAAGCGCTCGGTCTCGTAAGGCGTGCCATCACGCTGCTGATAACCTGCTGCAGTGAAGATCATATCGATATCGGGATAAGCCCCACCCGCATTGCGATCCCCCGCGCTCACACAGAGGAAGCTGCAATCGGCAGTGCTGCGGTTCACCAGATGATGCCCATCGCGCATCCCCGCCGCCCAGGCCGCAACATCACCCGCCCGCAGGATCGTCTCGCTCTCATCCTCGACCAGCACGGCCTCGCCGCTCAGCATCACCAGCAGCTCATCCTCGCCCTCATGCCAGTGCCGCTGCGACGACCATGCGCCGGGCTTGAGCACCACATGCGATGCGCCCAGCGCCTTCATGCCTGCGACGGGTGCAAGGCGGCGATACCAGCGCCCCTGCACCGGTGCATCGAATGGCGCGGGATAGCCGGTCTTGTTGACCTGCGGGATGGCGTCCAGATCAAGTTTGGGCATGATTGGCCTCCGGTGATTGCGAGAACCAGCTAATCCAAAATGGCGTGCTTCGCCAGTGCTGCGCCTGCTCTTCCCTTGATCCCTCGCATTGGCTAGGCGGTTTGTATGACAGATGCTGCCCTGACTGATCCACTCGCGCTGGCCGAAGCGCTGATCGCCTGCCCCTCCGTGACGCCTGCCACCGGGCCGGTGTTCGATTGTCTGGAGGGGATGCTGGTGCCGCTCGGCTTCACCGTCGAGCGCTTTGTGGATGGGGATGCGCCCGATGGCCCGGTGGAAAATCTGCTGGCGGTCCGGCGCACGGGCGATGGCAGGCATTTCGCCTTTGCAGGGCATCTCGATGTCGTGCCGCCGGGTGAAGGCTGGACGAGCAACGCCTTTGCCCCCGAGCGGCGCGGCGGGCTGCTTTATGGGCGCGGCGCTGTCGACATGAAGAGCTCGATTGCGGCATTTGTTGCAGCGGTCGCTCGGGCCGATGCCACGCCGGACGCGCAGCCGGGCACCATCAGCCTGATCATCACCGGCGACGAGGAGGGCGACGCCGTGCACGGCACCCGCGCCCTCATGCGCCACATGGCCGCGCGCGACGTGACGCCGGACCTGTGCCTCGTGGGCGAGCCGACATCGGTAAAGCAATTGGGCGACATGGTGAAGATTGGCCGCCGCGGATCGGTCAATATGTGGATCAGCGTGGCAGGCACGCAGGGCCATGTTGCCTATCCGCACCTTGCCAGCAATCCCATCCCGCCGTTGTTGCGCATCCTGAACGCCATCGAGGCGATCGAACTGGATCAGGGCACCGACTGGTTCCAGCCCAGCAATATCGAGCTGACCGATCTGGAGGTAGGCAACCCCGCCACCAATGTGATCCCGGCCAAGGCGAGCGCGCGGCTCTCGATCCGGTTCAATGATCTGCATCGGGGTGAAGATCTGGTTGCGCGCATCCGGGCGCTGGCGGAGGCCGAGGGCGGCACGCTGGTGGGCAAGATCAGCGGCGAATCCTTTCTCACCCAGCCGGGCGATTTCTCGGCACTGGTGAGTGCGGCGATTGAGGCGGAGACGGGGCTCACGCCGGAGCTTTCCACCAGCGGGGGCACGTCCGATGCACGCTTCCTGTGCGCATTGTGCCCGGTGGTGGAATTTGGCCTGCTCAATGCGACGATGCACAAGCTGGATGAGGCGGTGGCGATTGATGATCTGGAGCAGCTGACGCGGATTTATGGGCGGATTCTGGCGACGGTGTAGGTGGTGGAGACCGAAGCTCCGACGCGCCCCATCCTCGTCATTCCCGCGAACGCGGGAATCCAGCTACGGCAGCACGATCTCGATGGGTAGCATGGATTCCTGCGTTCGCAGGAATGACGGACGGCGAGGCCACCCCTACCCCTGCGGCCTGCGCAAAATGATATACAGCGCACCCTCGCCTCCATGACGCGGATGCGCCTGCCGCACACTCGCAATGCGGTGCGCATAGGGGCTGCGGGTGAGCCAGTCGCCAATCTCCGCACGGATCGCGCCGCGGCGCCTTGGCTCGCCGGGCGCTGGCGCCGGGCGCGGCTTGCCGGTGACGACGAGCAGCACCCGCAGGCCCTGCGCCAGCGCATCGCCAATGGCCCGGTCCAGCCGCACATGCGCAGCAGCCAAGTTCAGCCCGTGCAGATCGATACTATGGTCTGGCGCGAGCCGCCCGGCGCGAATGCGCTTTTCCCAGCTATTATCGAGCACAGGCGTTGGGCCGGGGCGTGGCGCCGGCACCGTTTTTTCCACGCGTTCAAGCGGAACGCGGCCTTTCACACGCGCCTTGGTCGGCGGTGCATCGAGCGCGGTGGCGAACTCGGCCTGCGTAGGCATGGGCGCTGGCGCGACGGGGCGCACGCGGCGCATCGGCTTCACCGTGCTGGTGAGCCGGTTCCAGAGCGCGCGCTCCTCGGATGAGAGGAGACGACGCGCCATCCTATTGCGATGTGAGACGGTTGTAAGTGCCGATGGGCAACAGCAGGAGCGCGCTGCCCCGTGCCGACATGCCGCCCGCGACGGCGCGCGCGCGATCGCCTGCACCCCAGAAGGTATCGACACGATTCGCGCCCTTGATGGCGCCGCCAGTATCCTGCGCAATCCAGATGCCATTGGGCTCGGCACGATCCATGGAGAGCAGCACTGGTGCGCCCAGCGGGATGAACAGCGGATCGGCAGCCACGCTTGCTTCCGGCGTGACCGGCAGGCCCAGCGCACCCAACGGCCCAGCACCGACCAGCTCGCGGAAGAAGATGTAGCTCTTATTCTCGTTCATGATTGCCCGGCCTTCGACCGGATTAGCGCGCAGCCAGCCCATGATATCCTGCATGGAGCCGATCTGGATCAGCCCGCGATCCTTCATCAGCTTGCCGATGCCGGTATAATCGCGACCATTCTGCCCATCATAGCCGATGCGCATGATGCCGCCATCAGGCAGGCGCAAGCGGCCACTGCCCTGCACTTCGAGGAAGAACAGCTCGATGGGATCGTTGGCATAGGCGAATTCCAGCCCCTGCCCTGCGAGCGCGCCGGACGTGATTGCGGCGCGGTCATCATAAGGCACGAAGCTGCTGGCAGCGACCTTGCCGCGAATGCGCTTGCCCTTGAGCGCGTCGCTGAACAGGCCAAGATCGACTTCGATAAGATTGGCGGGTTTCTTGTAGATTGGCGTTTCGCAGCCCGGTGTGCGGGTGCGGCATCCGGCGATCTCGGGCTCATAATAGCCGGTGGCGAAGGCCTTGCCGTCACCAATCTGCACCGCCTCGAAATAGCGGCGGAAAAATTCGCGCGCGTTGGATTCGCTCCAGATTGCCGCAGCGGCGCAGGCCTGCTGCCAGTCCGATCCGCTGGTGAGGCCGCTCTGGTCGCGGCGCTTCTGCAGCGAGGGGCAAGAAATGTTGAAGGCACGCAAGGCAAGGCCAAGGCGCTCATTGCTGGTCGGCAGTACCGTATCGACCGCTGGGCCGAGCGTGAGGCCACTCGTCACCGCATTGGCGATTGGCGTGCCATCTGCAGGCGGCGTGACTGGCGCTGGCGATGTCGGCAAGGTTGGGCGTGGAGTCGCAGGCTGAGGTTTAGCGGCTGGCGGACCTGATGATTGCTGCCCGGATGAGCTTGGCGGAATCATGCTGCCACATGACGCCAGCGACAAGGCGCCAGCGATCATGCTCAATATTTTCAGAAGAGGCGCGGCCTTGCGATGCACCGACATGACGGCGTGATCCGGGCCGGTCAGCCTTCGTCCGTCTCGGTGAGGCGCCAGTTGGGGTCGCGGCTCGAAAGGTCGCGGCTGAAGGTCCATGTCTCGACCGTGCTCACCGCGTCATCCATCGACCCGGCAACGACTGTGCCGTCCTTGTCGCGCGTGATCGCGGAGAGATCAGCCTCGAAGTGGACGGACACATGGGCCGTGCCATTTTCGACGCGGGCATCGACGATGTGCGCATCATCAATGCGGACCAGACGGTTATCGAGCACCAGGCCATCGGCCTCACGCTGATCGATCGCTGCCGAGAATTCCTCGGCCACGTCCGGTGCGCAAAAATTCTTGAGTGTTTCGCGGTCGCCTTTCCAGAAGGCCTCCAGGATCATCCCATAGGCCGAGCGCGCACCGCCAAGGAACTGCACGACATCAAAATTGCGATCTGCGGCGATCAGCGTGCGAAGGCCTGCCTGTGCTGGCACGGCGACGGCGCTCTCTGCAGCGCGCTGCGCAGGCGTGAGGCTATCGGCCTGCCCGGCAACGGGCGGACGGGCGATCTGCCGATCATCGACCGGCGTTGGCAACTGGCGCTGCTCATGCCCGGTGCGGCGCCCCAATACGGAGTAAAGCCGCAAAGCCAGCAAAGCGAAGATCATGGCCAGAACGACAATGACGGTCACGAGATCAAGACCCTTCCAAACAAAACCGGCCAACAGAAGACCGGCGCACAAGCGAATATAGGCACCTTTGCGCCGATATTCAAACCCGCGAACAATTCAACGAGTCGCGAAGCTACGCAAAAGAAATGAAGATTGCATCCACAATCGGCTCCAACACGCCCGAACGGACCCGCAATTCGTTCCGCGATGACGCAAAATGCGCCTGCCTGCCACGTGTCCGCCCATCCAATCGAGATTGCCCTGCATCGGCGCGCCTGCTAAGCGGCGCGCCCATAGATGGTGCGCGCCAGGCCTGCTGCTTTGCTCGCCTGCCGTCCCCACATTTTCCGCCCTGCGCCCGGCCATGAGACCGGGACATGGCCGCCACAAGCCTGAAGGACAGGATCGAGCATGACTGAAACGACCGACACGATTGCCAATGGCGCCGACAACCAGCCGCAAATCGGCCTCATCGCGCAATATGTGAAGGATCTCTCCTTCGAGAATCCGAACGCACCCGGCGTATATCAGTGGCAGGAGCAGCCGCAGATCGACATCAATTTCAACATCAGCAACACCCAGATTGCCGATGATGTGTTTGAAGTCGCCCTCAAGGTGAGCGCCAAGGCTGTGGCCGATCAGGGCACTGCCTTTGCCGTCGAGCTGCTGTTTGCAGGCCTGTTCGGCATCCGCAACGTGCCGGAAGACCAGATGCGCCCGTTCCTTTACGCAGAAGCGCCGCGCCTGCTCTTCCCCTTCGCGCGTCGCGTGGTGGCTGATGCCGTGCAGGATGGTGGCTTCCCGCCGCTGATGCTCGACCCCATCGATTTCGGCGCGCTGTATGTGCAGCAGCAGTCACAGATCGAGGCAGCCCAGCAGGGCGAGCCCGCCGGCAACGCCTGAACTGATCTTTGACCGCCGGGGCAATCTGCCCCGTGCGGCGCTGACTTGAAGAGGGGAGCCAAGCCCATTCGCGCGATCTCCCCTCCTATCCCATCCGCGCCATCCGCATTGCGCCGCCGACCATGAGCTTGCTGCGCTCCACAGGCACAATTGGCGCGCTGACGCTGGTCAGCCGCGTGCTGGGCATGGTGCGCGATATGCTGATGGCGCGCTATGTGGGCGCGGGGATGGCGTCCGATGCCTTCCTCATCGCCTGGCGCTTGCCCAACCTGTTCCGCGCATTGTTCGCCGAGGGCGCCTTTGCGGCCGCCTTCGTGCCGATGTTCAACCGCATCATGGGCAAAGAGGGCAAGGACGATCCCGAGGTTGGCCGCGCTGCCGCCATCGCCTTTGCCAGTCAGGTGCTCTCCGTCCTCTTCCCGGTGCTTGTCATCCTGACAATCGTGATGATGCTGGCGGTCGGCCCGGTCGTGTGGGCGATGACCGGCGGCTTCCCCGATGGTGGGCCGGAGAAGTTCGCGCTCGCGCGGCATCTCACCATCATCACCTTCCCCTATCTCGGCCTGATCTCACTGGTTTCGCTGCTCGGGGGCATCCTCAACAGCTTCAGCCGCTTCTGGGTGAATGCCGCCGCGCCGACACTGCTGAACCTGTGCATGATCGTCGCCATCGTGTTTTTCCGGGGCGATACACCGGTCGAGACGGCAGTGACGCAAGCCATTGCCGTGACCATCTCGGGCGTGCTGCAATTGCTCTGGCTCATCTGGTCCTGCCGCCAGATTGGCGTGGTGCTCAAGCTCACGCGCCCGCGTCTCTCGCCGCAGGTCAAGACGATGCTGGCGATCATCGGCCCCGCCGCGATCGGTCAGGGCGCCATTCAGTTCAACCTGCTCATCTCCACATCGCTGGCCGCGCGCTTTCTGCCCGAAGGCTCGGTGTCGTGGATATATTATGCGGATCGGCTGAACCAGTTGCCGCTCGGCCTCATCGGCATTGGCGTTGGCACGGCGATGCTGCCGCTCATTTCCCGCCAGATCGGCTCGGGCGATGCCAAGGCCGCCAATGATACGCAGAATCGCGCGCTGGAGCTGGCGCTGTTCCTCGCTCTGCCTGCCGCCATCGCGCTGCTGGTGGCCGCGACCCCAATCGTGCGCGGCGTCTTCCAACATGGCGCCTTCACCATTGAGGATACGCTGGGCTGCGCTGCGGTGCTGGCCGCCTTCGCGCCCGGCGTGCCCGCCTATGTGCTGATCAAGGTGCTGACGCCGGGCTTTTATGCGCGAGCGGACACCAAGACGCCGGTGCGCATCGCCCTCGTCGCCATGCTGGTGAACCTTGTGGGCAATCTCTTCCTCATCTGGCCGCTGGGCGCGGTGGGCATTGCGCTTTCTACCGCCATTTCCGCCTGGGTGAATGTGCTGCTGCTCACATGGTCACTGCATCGCAAGGGCCATCTGGTGCTGGATGAACGCTTCCGCACCAAGGCGCTGCGCATCGTGGCGGCGGGCGTCATCATGGGCGGCGCGCTGGTGGCGGGCAATCGCCTGCTGGATGCGCATATGGATGCGCCCTTCTGGGAGCGGATCGCGGCATTGGCGCTGCTATGCGGTGGTGGCGGGATCATTTATGGCGTGGCGGCGATTGCGCTTGGGGCTTATCGCCTTTCGGAGTTGAAGGGCCAGTTGCGGCGCAAACGATCATAGCCTCTCCACCTCCGTCATCCCGGGCTTGACCCGGGATCCCGCTTTTCTTGTGGGCATTGGCAAAGGCAGCGGGACCCCGGATCAAGTCCGGGGTGACGGGGAATTGGGGCCATCGAAGACAGCAGCAATCAGAGGCACGTTTGGGTGCAAACATTGCCCCCTCCAGACCACAGGTGCCGCGCATCATCGTCGCCAATACTTGACGAGACAGGTGCTGGCAGACAGAGGAACCGGGCCTGCTTTCATGTCGGGCATTGACGAGTCAGGACATAATCATGCGCGTGCTTTCCGGCATCCAGCCGACCGGTAATCTCCATCTGGGCAATTATCTGGGCGCCATCCGCAACTGGGTGGCGATGCAGGATGCTATGGACTCGGAGTCGCGCTGCTTCTTCTTCCTTGCCGATATGCACTCGATCACCGTGCATGAGACGCGCGAGCAGCGCCTTGCCAATGTCCGCGACATGGCGGCGGCGCTGGTCGCCTGCGGGATTGATCCGGAGCGCTCGGTGCTGTTCAATCAAGCCCGCGTGCCTGCCCATGCCGAGCTGTGCTGGTTGCTCAATGGAACCGCCCGCATCGGCTGGCTGAACCGCATGACGCAGTTCAAGGACAAGTCCGGCAAAAACCGCGAAGGCGCGAGCATCGGCCTGTTCGTTTATCCCGTGCTGCAGGCGGCGGACGTGCTGCTCTATCAGGCAACCCATGTGCCGGTGGGTGAGGACCAGAAGCAGCATCTCGAGCTGACGCGCGACATCGCCATCAAGTTCAATGCCGATTTCGGCGTGGATCTGTTCACCCTGCCCGATCCGATCATCCCCAAGGAAACAGCGCGGATCATGAGTCTGCGCGACGGATCGGCCAAAATGTCCAAGTCCGATCCCAGCGACATGAGCCGCATCAACCTTACGGACGATAGCGACACGATTCTGCAAAAGATCCGCAAGGCCAAGACGGATGCCGAGCCACTGCCCTCCGAGGTGGCGGGCCTCGCCGGGCGGGCCGAGGCGCTCAACCTGGTGGGCATTTACGCAACGCTCTCAGGCTCCACGCCAGATGCGGTCTGCGCGCAATTTGCAGGGCAGGGCTTCGGCGCGTTCAAGCCTGCACTGGCGGAATTGCTCATCGAAAAGCTCGGCCCCATCCGCGATCGCTACGTTGCGCTCAAGGATGATCACGCCGCGCTTGATACGATATTGGAGACCGGTGCAGCAAAAGCGGCGGAGGCTGCAGCGCCAACATTGCGTGGCGCATATGAGGCGATGGGCCTGATGCGCTGAAGGATTGCGGGAACTGCATTCAACGTCAGTTCATTTCATCTTGTGTATCAACGGCTTCAACGCGTTTATGAGGGCTGAGAACCGCCCGGAAAATGGACACAGACAATGAACAGCAAGCGCATTCTCGTCATGGCCGCATCGCTCCTCGCATTGGGGGGACTGTCTGCCTGCGCGACGCCTTTCAAGGCCGATGTCGCGCGCTTTCAGCAGCTTCCGCCCGCACAGGGCCAGAGCTTCACCGTGCAGCCCGGCAGCCAGAAGCTAGCCGGCAGCCTCGAGTTCCAGCATTATGCCGATCTCGTGGCGGAGCGACTCGTTGATCAGGGCTATACCCGTGCTGCCGATCCAGCGAGCGCGCAGCTGGTCGTACAGCTCGATTACGGCATTGATCGCGGCACACAGCGGGTGCGTTCCACCGGCTTCTCGCGCTCGCCCTTTTATGACCCCTTCTTCTACCCCGGCTATTATCGGGGCTTTCGCGGTCGTTACATGATGGGCTGGTATGATCCCTTCGCGTGGGGCGGCGGCTATAATGATGTCGAAAGCTATATGATCTACCAGAGCAGCCTGAACATGCGCATCAACCGCACAGGCGGCGAGCCCTTGTTCGAGGGCACGGCCAGGGCGCACTCGGTGGACAACAAGATGACCTATCTTGTGCCCAACCTCATCGACGCGTTGTTCACCAACTTCCCCGGCCAGAATGGCGAGGAAGTGCGGGTGACCGTGGCGCCTGAACCTAAGAAGTAAGATTTCGCAACGCTTCTGGCGTTGCTAATTTGATCGTTGAAGCGGCGTTTCTGCATCTGGCAGGAGCGCCGCTTTGCTGATCAGGCGACCTGATCGACGGGCTTGCCGCGTGTTTTGCAGAAGAGCTCACGGTCCGCCGGGCGGAAGGCCAGCTTCCAGATGACGGCGCAATAAGCGAGCAGCATCACGGGCAGGCCGATCACCAACTCCACCCATTCATATTCGTGCGGCAGCAGGGTGATGGACATGCCGCCAATGCCCACAATCAGCCCGGTGATGACGAGGCTTGGCCGCCAGATGGGGATTGGCGCGCCGAGCAGGCTGCTGAGCAGGAGCGACTTGGCGATGGCGCCTGCCAGCAATGCGAGGGCGAGCGCGAGGGCAGGCATGGCCGCCTGATAATATTCGGGCCAGCTCATGTGCCGGGAAAGGATCAGCAAGCCGACGGTCAGCACCGCCTGCAACGTGATGGTGCCGAGCGAAATGTAGAGATTGCGCAGGCGCGCCATGTACACCAGCGCTGCCTCGCTCACCACCGACGGGGTGCCCAGCACTTCCGCTGCAAGCAGACAGGCCAGCGCCGCCGCGCCGACCACGAAGCCGGGTCCGACCAGCCCCATCACGGCCTCCCCGGGAATCGCGAGCGCCAGTGCGATTCCAAGCTGCCCGGCAATGATCCAGAAGCCCACCTGACTCACCTGACGCGCAATGGCCTCATGATTGCCAAGCTTGAGATTGCGCGTGATGACCGGGCCGAGGATCGGCTCGAAGCTGGTCTTGAGCCGCTGCGGGAGCGAGGCGACCTGCTGCGCGACATAATAGACGCCGACCACGGCTGGCGATGCGAACAGGCCGAGAATCGCGAGATCGAGCCTGCGGGTGCCCCACTCGATGGCATCTGCGCCCGCAAGCGGCAGGTTGCGCAACGCCAGCGTCCATATCCGCCGCGGATTAGGACGCCAGCCGCGCGGCAAACCGTAATGGCGCATGAGTGGCCACATCGCCGCGAGGAACGCTGCAAACATCGACGCGACATAGGAGAGGATCAGGCCGTCACGCTCCGAATAGAAATAGAAGGCGAAGGCCGCGATGCTGATCGTCCAGGGCTCGACAATGGCGCGCGCCCGCACGGTGGCCGCAATGTCATAGCGATAGGCACAGGCGGCGAGCGCAACGTCGGTCATCACGATGGCGATGATGATGAGCGGCAGGAGCCGATCCAGCCCGTTCATGCCGCTATTGGGGAACATCGCCTCGGGGAAGAGCATGAGCAACGCCGCACCGGCAGCGCTGCAGATCAGGCAGAGCAGCAAGCCATCGGCCACGACATGCGATTGGCTGCGCTCATCGCGCGCAAGCTGATCGGCCAGGCCACGCTTGAGGCCCATCGTGGCGAGCTGCGCGGCGAACTCGACCACCAGCACCGCATAAGCGAAGCGGCCAAGCACGGATGCACCATAAAGCCGCCCGGCGATGAACAGAAAGGGGATGCGCGCGGCAAGGCGCAGGGCGAAGCCGAGCACATTTGCCCTGCCACCCTTGGCGAGCGCCGAAATATCATCGCGCTCGGCTTGTGCCGCCTCTGCCGGCCCACTGGTCATGCAAGGCGCTCCCACGCGCTAAAATCCGAACTGCGCTTGGCTTCATTAGGCAAAAGCATGGGCATGCGCAAAGCCCCTGAATGCATCATTGAGCGTTCATTCGGCACGCAGTGGCCGGGCGAGCAGCGCGCTGATGACATCATTCACCCGCGCTTCACCAGAAAGGAGGGCGCAAACCGCCGCCGTTACGGGCATTTCGATGCTCGCCGCTTGCGCTGCCTCCAGCAGAACGGGGGCCGTGAAGGCGCCCTCGGCCACGGTGGGGCGGTCCGCCAGCAGAGCCTCGACCGATTGCCCTTCGCCCAGCCCCTGCCCCAGCGCGAAATTGCGGGAGCGGGTCGATGAGCAGGTGAGCACCAAATCGCCGAGGCCGGAAAGGCCCGCCAGCGTTTCTGGCCGGGCACCGCGCGCGAGGCCAAAGCGCGTCATCTCGGCAAAGCCGCGCGCGATGAGCGCGGCCTTGGCATTCTGGCCGAGGCCCGCGCCCTCGACCACGCCGCAAGCAATCGCGAGAACATTTTTCACGGCCCCACCGATCTCCGCGCCGATCACGTCATCGGAGACATAGGGACGAAAGGTGGGCCGGGCGATCACATCGGCAAGGATACGGGCAAGCGCTTCCTCTTCCGCTGCGAGTGTCACCGCTGTGGGCAGACCTGCTGCGACTTCATGGGCGAAGGTCGGCCCGGAAAGAACGGCGATGGGCGAACCCGGCATTGCCTCGCGCGCGACCTGGTGCATGAGCAAGTGTGACGTCGCCTCAATGCCCTTGGAGCAGAGGATCAGCGATTGGCCCTGCGGCATGAAGTGCGAGAGAACGCTGCGCATATGCTGGGCGGGTGTGACCACGAGCAGCGCGCTTATTTCGCTCAGGGCCGCCGGATCATCCGTCGCGACGATCAAAGGCGAGAGCTGGCGGCCGGGGAGATAGGCTTTATTCTCATGATCGCGATTGATGGCCTGCACCACATCGCCATTGCGCGCCCAAAGCAGCACATCATTGCCGCCCTGCGCAAGCACTTGCGCAAGCGCCGTGCCCCATGCACCGCCGCCCAGCACGCCAATCGGTCCATGCTTCGTCATGCCTTCACCCCCGCGCCACGCACCGTCTCTGCGGCAGGATCGAGCGGCCAGCGCGGGCGGGCGGCAACGGAGAGATCGTCCGTCAGCCCGAGCGCAAAGCGTTCAGCGCCCGCCCAGCCGATCATCGCGGCATTATCCGTGCACAGCCAGAGCGGCGGTGCGACGAAGCGTAGCTCATGCTTGCCCGCGAGCGCCTCCAGAGCGCCACGCACCGCGCCATTGGCCGCGACGCCGCCTGCGACGACGAGCGCGCTCGGTCGTGTCGCCATGCCCTCCAGCGCGATCCGGGTCCGGTCGACCAGACAATCGACAACCGCCTGCTGGAAGCTGGCGGCAATATCCGCATCGGCCCACTTGCCGCTGTCCACCGCGCGCATCACCGCACTCTTGAGGCCCGCGAAGGAGAAATGCGGCTCGCCACTGCCCACGAGCGGACGCGGCAGCGGCACCGCGCGGGCATTACCCTGTGCGGCCAGCGCCTCCACTTTCGGCCCGCCGGGAATACCGAGCGCGAGCAGCTTGGCGGTCTTGTCGAATGCCTCGCCAGCCGCATCATCGATCGTGGTCGCCAGTCGCCGATAATCGCCAACGCCGCGCACTTCGAGCAATTGGCAATGTCCGCCGGAAACCAGCAGCAGCAGATAGGGGAAGTCCAAAGCGGCATCGGAGAGGCGCGGCGAGAGCGCATGGCCTTCCAGATGATTGACCGCAATCAATGGCTTGCCCACAGCATGAGCCAGCGCCTTGCCCGTAACAAGGCCCACCATCACGCCGCCGATCAACCCCGGCCCTGCGGTGGCGGCGATGGCATCGACATCGGCAAGCGTCATCCCGGCATCATCGAGCGCCGCCTTCACCAGCGGAATGAGCGCCTCGACATGCGCGCGCGCAGCAATCTCTGGCACCACGCCGCCATAGGGGCGATGCGCGGCTTCCTGTCCCGCCAGCCGATGCGCAAGAATCTTGCGATCGCTGCCGATCAGGGCTGCCGCGGTTTCGTCGCAGCTTGATTCCAGTCCGAGGATGATGGGCATGGCGATTTCCTCTAGAGCGCTGTGCGCCAAGGGTCTATCGGCTTTCACCATCTATGATCGAGCAGCACCCAACTTCCACCGCGCCCTTCCGCATCGGATCGCGCGGTTCCCCCCTCGCGCTGGCGCAGGCCGAGCTGACCATGGCCGCGCTGGAAACAGCGCATGGCTGGCCGCGTGACGTCATGCAGGTCGTGGTCATCACCACCAGCGGAGACCGGATTCAGGACCGTGCGCTGGCTGATCTCGGCGGCAAAGCGCTGTGGACCAAAGAGCTGGACCGCGCGCTGCTGGCTGGCGAAATCGATTGCGCCGTCCATTCCATGAAGGATGTCGAGACCGTGCGCCCGGAGACCATCCGCATTGTTGCGATGCTGCCCCGCGCGGCGGTGGAGGATCGGCTGATCGGCGCAGACAGCATCGCGGATTTGCGCGAGGGCGCGATCATCGGCACCAGTTCGCCCCGCCGCGCCGCGCAATTGAAGGCGCTGCGACCCGATCTGCAAACCACCTTGCTGCGCGGCAATGTCGCGACCCGCATTGCGCGCGTGGCGGCAGGCGATATCGATGCGACCTTGCTCGCCGCCGCCGGGCTGGACCGGCTCGGGCGGCCCGATGTCGGCGCGACGATCCCCGTCGAGACGCTGCTGCCCGCCGTCTCGCAAGGCGCGGTCGGCATCGAATGCCGCGCAGATGATGACCGGGCGGCGATGCTGCTGAGCGCGATCGATGATAGCGAAACGTCTCGCTGCGTGGGGGCCGAGCGCGCCTTGCTGCTGGGCTTGGGCGGTAGTTGCCATTCGCCTATCGCTGCGCTCGCCCGGGTGATCGACAATGATATTCATCTGCGTGCGCAGATATTGAGCGAGGATGGCAGCGAGCAGGTGAATGATCAAATCCTGCTCCCCGATGGCGATCCCGATGGCGCCGCCGAGCTTGCCGTGCGCCTGCTCGACCGTGCCAGCCCCGCCCTGCGCGCTCTCTTCACGCCATGAGCCGCCCACTGCTGCTGCTCCGCCCGCAACCGGGCAATGATGCCTCTGCCGATCGCGCGGAGGCGCTAGGCATCGAGGTGGTGCAATTGCCGCTGTTCGAGATCGTGCCGCTCCACAACGGACCAGCGCCCGATGGCCCGTTCGACGCGCTGCTCGTAACCAGCCCCAATGGCGCGCGCTATGGGGTGGAAACGATTGCGCGCTTTGCCGATCTGCCGATCTACACCGTGGGCGAGACCAGCGCGCAGGCCGTGCGCGCGCATGGTGGCGGGGATGTGCGCATGGGCGGCGGGGATGTGCGCATGGGCGGCGGGGATGCTGCCCGCACGATCCCGATGATCGTGGCCGATGGCGTCAAGATCGTGTTGCATATCTGCGGCGAGGAGGTGCGGCCTTTCGACAGCCTTGGCCTGACGATCACGCAGCATATCGTCTATGGCAGTGATGCGCGGGACATGCGGCCCTTCACCAAGATGCTCGTGACGATGCCGCCATCAGTTATCGCCATTCATTCACCGGCAGCGGGGCGGCGGCTCAACGCGCTCATGCCGCCCTCATGCCGCAACCATATGGTGCTGGGCCTTAGCGAAGCAGCGGCGGATGCAGCGGGCAAAGGCTGGCGCAAGGTCCATGTATCGCCCACGCCAGACGATAGCGCCTTGCTGCGCATCGCAAGCACGCTATGTATAGGCCCATCTTAGGGATCAGGCGGAACGCATGGCAAGCAACGCACCGCAGGATGGTGGCGCAAATCAGACGGACGGAGCGCAGCTTGATGCCGCGCCCATAGTCGAGCCTCATGGCAGCGCCGTTCAGGCACCACCGCCCCGGCCCAGTCGCACGCGCCTGATCATTGCCTGCAGCCTGCTCGCCTTCATCGGCGGGCTCGGCGTGATGGCCTGGGTGATGACCAATTGGCAGGGCGGGCTTCGTTTTGGCCCTCCGCAAGATCCAGTGGCAATTGCCGGTGACATGAATGCAGCAGCGGGCAATGATGCGCAGGCCAATGACGCCGCGCAGGCACAGGCCGCGACCGGCGCACTGAATGCGCAGGCGCAGGATGTGCGCGCTGCAACCCTCGAACAGCGCATGGCGCGCATCACCATCGCCGCCGCCGCCGCATCGGGCTATGCCAATCGTGCCGAGGCGATGATGGTCGCCTTTGCCGCACGGCGCGCGCTCGATTCAGGCGCAACGCTTGGCTATCTCGAACCGCAGCTGCGCCTGCTCTTTGGTGATGCGCAGCCCAAAGCTGTCGCCACCATCGTGAACGCGGCCGGAAAGCCTGTGACGCTCAGCACATTACGGGCGGGGCTGGAGACGATCCACAGCGCCGCCGAGCGCGGCAATCCCAATGAAAGCTGGTGGTCCGCCACGATGCGCGAATTGCGTGGACTTGCCGTGATCCGTCAGGCCAGCGACCCCTCGCCGGAACTGAGCCAGCGCATTGCCCGCGCGCGGCTGGACATTGAATCCGGCCAGCTGGAAGGCGCGATCAATGAGGTCGATACCCTCTCCGAAACGCCCGCGACAACGCTGTGGCTGGAGCAGGCGCGCCGCTACAAGGAAGCCCGGCGCGCGCTCGATGTGATCGAAACGGCAGCCTTGCTGGAGCCGCGCGCCGCGCCGCTCATCGCGCCCGCAGTCGATCCGGCAACGCTGACAGCGCAACCTTAGGCGAGGAAGATCGCCGCCAGCTCTGCTGGCACACGCACGAGCCGGGCGGTTTTCTGGTCGATCATCGCCCAGGTCGTGCGAGCGGAAACCTTGGGCTTGCCATCCTCACCGGTGAAGCTGATCAACCGATCGAACCGCGCGCCACGGGGCGGTTCGGCGACGCAGGTGCGGGCGATCACCGTCTCGCCCTCCTTCACATTGCCGCGATAATCAATCTCGTGCCGCGTCACGACCCAGACATAAAGGGCCTGCGCCTCCGGGGGCGCCAGCGCTTCCCAATGCGCGGTGGCGATCGTCTCCATCCACCGCACCCACACGGCATTGTTCACATGGCCCAATATGTCGATATCGTTCGCCTGAGCGACGAAACGCATCTCGAATTCAGTTGCCATGCCGCGCCCCTCAGCCTTGCGCGTCTTCAGGCACGCCCTCGACC
>CBIHKY010000064.1:0-19689 GCA_966205705.1 uncultured Alphaproteobacteria bacterium | reverse complement strand
TTGCGGGGCAGCCCAATCGCCTCGGTGCCAACAAATTCTCGCCGCCCGACAAAGGAAACGCGCCCTTAACCATCGCCATGCAAGATGGCTGCGTCACGAGACTGCCGCACCATCCTGTCAGAGGAGTCGCGGAGCAGCCAAAGGAGAGATGCGTGCGTCATGATGCGGCATTCATGGTTCGGAGCCAGTTGCTGAGCCGAATCGAAGCGTTGCAGGGCGGTTGCGCCCGGCTCTCTCTCGTCGCCTTGTGCGAGCAGCTGGACGAGGTGCGCGGCTTTGCGCGACGCCACGGCTTTGATGCGGTTGAGGGGCTGGCAAGCATGCTCGAGTCGGTCGTCGCCTATAATGGGCACCGGCAGGTGGCTTTGACTTATCTTTCGCTGATGCGTGATGCTGCGCAGGACGATGTGATCGGATCGCACAGCGCACAAATGTATCGTGCCGCGGCTGCCTTGCGGGGATGCCGCTAGAAGTGTGGCGCGTGTATTTGACTAATAAGGCCCTTATTGATCGTTTCTCTCGATCAATCTGTGCGGGGCTATCCATTCGTGAAATCGCATCTTCTCTGGCATAGAAGGCCATCGACGCGGTAGTGAAAGCTGCTGCACGGCCTTCTATTCAAGGAGATGATGACATGACCAACAGCGCGCTCAACACGCCAACCGATCTCAAGAGCAATGCGGTGAACGCCGTCGCGGATGCCCTCAACGGCCTGCTCGCGGACAGCTATGCGCTGTACCTCAAGACCAAGAATTTCCACTGGCACGTCTCTGGTCCGCATTTTCGCGATTATCATCTGATGTTCGACGAGCAGGCTGCGGAAGTTCTGGCGACGACCGATCTGATTGCCGAACGCGTCCGCAAGACCGGCGGCACCACTTTGCGCTCGATCGGCGACATTTCACGCCGCCAGAAGGTCAAGGACAATGACGCCGATTTCGTAACGCCAGCGGACATGCTGACCGAGCTGCGCAATGATAATCTTGCACTGGTCGAATCGCTACGCGCTGCCAAGGAGCTTGCCAATGCGGCTGGCGACAATGCAACCGACGGGATCATCGATGACTGGACCGATCAGGCCGAGCAGCGCGCCTGGTTCCTGTTTGAGGCCGGTCGCGGGGCGTGAGGTCTCTCACGCACGGCGGTTAACGTCTCAAGCATAGCAAAAGGGCCGGGAAGCATCTGCTCCCGGCCCTTTTTTCATATCTCTCAGGCTAAACCCGAATCAGTCGTGCTTGGCTTCCAGATTCACCGCAGCATATTTGCCGCGACGATCGACTTCGAGTTCGAAATCGAGACGATCACCTTCCTGAAGCGAAACCATGCCAGCACGCTCAACGGCACTGATGTGCACGAATGCGTCTGGCTGGCCATCATCGCGCTGAATGAAGCCGAAGCCCTTCATCGCGTTGAAGAACTTCACAGTGCCGCTGGAACGCTCACCCGTCAGCTGACGGGCTGGACCGCGCTCTTCGCGCTCTGCTGCAGGACGTTCCGTCACTGGCAGTGCTTCGCCTTCGATCACGAGATCGCTTGCGGAGATCTTGCCGCCACGGTCGACCAGCGTGAACTTCAGCTGCTGTCCTTCAGCAAGGCCGGTCAGACCAGCCTGCTCGACGGCGCTGATGTGAACGAACACGTCCTCACCACCATCGTCACGAACGATGAAGCCGAAGCCCTTTTGTCCGTTGAAGAATTTTACAGTGCCGGAACCTTCGCCAACGACCTGAGCAGGCATACCGCCGCCACCGCCACGAGGAGCACCGCCACCAGGGCCGCCGCGGAAGCCACCGCCACCGCCGCCGCCTGGGCGGAAACCACCGCCGCCGCCGCCACCGCCGCCAAAGCGATCACCGCCGCCGCCGAAGCCGCCACGATCACCATAATTGCCGCCGCCGCCACCGCCGCCGAAGCGATCGCCACCACCACGGGGAGCGCCGAAACCGCCACCGCCGCCACTGAAGTCTGCATAGCCGCCGCCTTCAGGTTCACCAAAACCGTCACGCTTGTCTTTGCCGCGCCCACGGCGCCCTCTATCAAAACTCATGCCCTGTTATTCACTTTCGCTCGTCCACGCTCACTTCGTACCCCTGCCGGACGACACGCACGGGGACTCGGCCAAAGCCACATTCAGCCGAGTTTCGCTATAACCTCGTTTAAATGCAAGCGCGAATGATTTTGGCTGGTTTTCGTCGCAAAAAAGCCAGTGATCGCGCGGCTTTAGCAGGTTGCTGGCACGCTCGCCGCTGGTGTCTCGCCAAATCAACGCCTTTCGGCAAGAGATTCGCTCGGAGGTTTCCCTTGCGCCGACATCCGTCTAAGGAAGCGCAATGACCGTATATCTCCATGAAGAAGACCTCCCCGCAGACGTGCTTGCACAAGGCCCCGTTGCTATTGATACCGAGACGATGGGGCTGATCACGCCGCGCGATCGCCTGTGTCTCGTCCAGATCAGCGATGGCGGAGGCGATGAGCATCTCGTGCGTTTCGCGCCCGGAAGCGATTATGCCGCGCCCAATCTGCGCGCCGTGATTGCGGATCCGAATCGGCTCAAGCTGTTCCACTTCGGTCGCTTCGATATCGCGGCGCTTCAGCATTATATGGGCGTGCTGGCAGCGCCGGTCTATTGCACCAAGATCGCCTCGCGCCTCGTGCGCACCTACACGGATCGCCACGGCCTGAAGGAAATCGTGCGTGAACTGCTCGGCGTGGAAGTGAGCAAGCAGCAGCAAAGCTCGGACTGGGGCGCCCCCGTGCTGAGCGACGCGCAGCGCGACTATGCCGCCTCGGATGTACGTTATCTCCATGCGCTGATGGCCCATCTCGATGTACGCCTTGCCCGTGAAGGCCGCACGGAACTGGCCAAGGCCTGCTTCGATTTCCTGCCGCACCGCGCGATGCTCGATCTTGCCGGTTGGCCGGAGACTGACATTTTCGCCCATGCGTAAAAACCGCCGCGCCAATGTTCCTGCCGGTTATGAGCTGGCGCCCTCTGCGCTCGCCAGCGCGGAGCTGAGCAAGCGCCAGCATTGGGCGGCGCCCGGCGGTCAGCATGATTTCATGATTCGCCTGCTCAAACGGCTCTTGCCGATTTGCGCAGCCTTGCTGGGCGCCTTCCTGCTCGCAGCGCCCTTTCTGCATCAGACGGAGGTCAGCTTCGTCCTCGACAAGAACAAGGTGGATGTTGCGAGCGAGCGTTTGAAAGTGACCGAAGCCTTGTATCGCGGGGAGGACGCCAATGGGCGGCCATTCTCGCTCCGCGCAGGCTCTGCCTTGCAGCGCAACTCAGTCAATCCCACGGTCGAGCTCAATGAGCTGGAAGCGCGGATGCAGATGGACAATGGCGGCGCGGTCGTCACCGCGCGGCAGGGCGCTTATAATATGGAGCGCGAGACCATCGCGATCGTCGGCCCCATCCAGTTCGAGAATGCGGGCGGCTATCGGCTCACGACCCGTGACGTCGATATTCGGCTGACGGAGCGCGATCTGCGCAGCCGCGGCAGTGTCGAAGGGCGTATGCCGGCCGGAACATTCCGCGCCGATCATCTCGAAGCGGATCTGGAAGCGCGCACAGTGACACTGCAAGGCAACGCCCGCTTGCGTATGGAGCAATTAGCACGGTAATGGCGACGTTGATGCGCACCCCGCTTATTCTTGTCGCCGCCAGCCTTGGGCTTGGCTTTGCAATGCTGCCCATGCTCGGCGCCACCGCCGATGCGCAGGTGCTCAGCGGCCATGATACCCGTGCGCCGGTGGATTTCTCCGCTGATCGCATCGAGGTGCAGGATCGCGCGGATCGCGTCGTCGTGACCGGCAATGTGCAGGTCACGCAGGCAGGCATGCGGATGACGGCGCAACGCCTCACCGTGGCCTATCATAACGCCAGCGGCATCGAGATCGACCGGCTGGACGCATCAGGCGGTGTGGTCGTGACGCGCGGCAATGAGCGGGCGAGCGGATCGGTCGCGATCTACGACCTTAACCGCAGGCTGATAACGCTGGTCGGCAATGTGCAGCTCAACCAGAGTGGCAATCGCTTGTCTGGCTCGCGGCTGGTGATCGATCTTGTGAGCGGGCGATCCACCGTCGACGGCTCTGCGGCAGGTTCGGCTCCGGGGACGACGACATCGGGTGGACGTGTTTCCGGCACGTTCAAGGTCCGGCAGGGCTCCGGGCAGTAAAGTCCGAATCGTTTCAGATTGGGCGCGCATTTTGCTCCTTCATGCAATTTTCCTGCCAATGTGAGATTGCGATCTTCCGCATAACGTGCCAGCAACCGCAGCACGCAAATGTGGCGACGCAGCAGAGACGAGGAGCCGACCATGAGTGATCTTGCCGCCCCCCTGCTCGCGGATTCACCGCGCCCAGATTCGCCGCGCCAAGATGGGGGCAAACAGCGCCTTCAGGTCATTTCCATCGCCAAAAGCTATGACAAGCGCACGGTTCTGGCCGATGTCAGCCTTGAAGTGGGGCATGGCGAAGTCGTCGGCCTGCTGGGGCCGAACGGCGCGGGCAAGACCACCTGCTTCTATTCCATCATGGGGCTGGTAAAGCCGGATTCTGGACGCATCATCCTGGAAGGCAATGATATTACCGGGCTGCCCATGTATCGCCGCGCGATCTTGGGCCTTGGCTATCTCCCGCAGGAAACCTCCATTTTTCGCGGCATGACCGTCGAGCAGAACATCCTGTGCGTGCTGGAGCTGGCCGAGCCGGACAAGATCGCCCGCGCGGAAAAACTGGAAACGCTGTTGGAGGATTTCGGCCTCGCACGGCTGCGGACCAGCTCCGCAATGGCGCTCTCCGGCGGTGAACGGCGACGCTGTGAAATCGCCCGCGCACTGGCCGCGAACCCGTCCATTGTGTTGCTCGATGAGCCCTTCGCGGGCATCGATCCGCTCTCCATTGCGGACATTCGCGATCTGGTGAAAGATCTCAAGACGCGCGGCATCGGCGTGCTCATCACCGATCATAATGTGCGCGAGACGCTGGAGATCGTGGATCGCGCCTGCATCATCTATGATGGCAAGGTGCTATTTGCGGGCAGCCCTGCCGAACTGGTCGCCAATGCCGATGTGCGCCGCCTCTATCTCGGCGAAGGCTTCTCGCTGTGATGGCTGAGCGCGCGCCCATGATTGCCGCGCCAGCGCGGTCGGCATACTGACCGGCACGCACTGACCATGGCGCTCGCGCCCCGCCTGGACTTGCGGCACAGCCAGTCGCTGGTGATGACGCCGCAATTGCAGCAGGCGATCAAGCTGCTGGCGCTCTCCAACCTTGAGCTGGAAACCTTCATTGGTGGCGAGCTGGAGCGCAACCCGCTGCTGGAAGCAGGCGATGTGGTCGCGCAACCCGCCCGCGAAGAGGTGGCGCCCGTGGAAGGCGCCGAGCCACGCTCCGGTCCCGAGGCGGCGGCAGATACGCTCATCGAGCGCGGCGCAGGCGGCAATGATGCGCCACTCGATGTGGATTATACGGCGGAGACCTTCATCGACGATGGGCCGGGGGATCGCGCCGGGGCAATGCAGGGCGCATCCTCTGGCCTTGCCTCACAGGGCAGCGGCTCTGAGGATGGGCTGGACTTCGACAGCTTCGCTGCGCCTGACATCGGCTTGTATGAGCATCTGATGCAGCAGGCGGGCGCGACGCTTGCGGGGATGCAGATGGTCATCGCGACCCAGCTTATCGGTCAGATCGATGATGCGGGTTATCTGGAAAGCAATTTGCTGGAGACCGCCTATCGCCTGGGCGTGCCCCTTGCAGAGGTGGAAGCCGTGCTCGCCGTCATCCACAGCTTTGATCCTTCCGGCATTGGCGCGCGCAATCTTGCGGAGTGCATCGCGATACAGGCGCGCGAGGCGGACCGTTATGATCCTGCAATGGCGGCGCTGATCGACAATCTGGAGTTGCTCGCCAAGGGGCAGATCGCGCAGCTGCGCCGCATTTGCGGGGTGGATGAGGAAGATATGGCGGACATGATCCGCGAGTTGCGCAGCTATAATCCCAAGCCGGGCCTGCTATATGGCGGCGATCGATCCAATATCGTGGTGCCGGACATCTTCGTGCTGCCGACAAAAGCCGGCTGGGCGATCGAGATCAATGGTGCGACCTTGCCAAGGCTACTCGTGAACCAGCGCTACCACAGCCAGCTGGCGAGCGGGGCGAAAGACAAGGCGTCACGCGCCTGGCTCACGGATTGCCTGACCAGCGCCAACTGGCTCATCAAAGCGCTCGACCAGCGGCAGCGCACGATCCTGAAGGTGACGGAGGAGATTGTGAAGCGGCAGGAGGCCTTCTTCCATCATGGCATCGCCCATCTTCGCCCGCTGACGTTACGCGCGGTGGCGGAGAAGGTAGAGCTGCATGAATCCACGATCAGCCGCGTGACGAGCAACAAATATCTCTCCTGCCCGCGCGGCACCTATGAGCTGAAATTCTTCTTCACGAGCGCGATTGCATCCGCCGACGGGGGCGAGTCTGCATCGGCAGAGGCGGTGAAGAGTCAGATCCGGCTGCTGATCGAGGCCGAACAGCCTGGCGCGATCCTCTCCGACGATACTTTGGTCGATCTACTGCGCGAAAAAGGCTTCGATATCGCGCGGCGTACCGTCGCGAAATATCGTGAGGCGATCGGCTTTGGCTCATCCGTCCAGCGGCGCAGGCAAAAGGCGATGCTCGGCGGCTGATTGCTCAGTCGATCATCTTGGAAACCTTCTTGCCCGCCATCACGCCGAGGATGATGAACAGGATGAAGAGCCCCAGCGCGATAAAGAAGAGAATTTTGGCGATGCCGACGAAGGTGCCCGCCACGCCGCCGAACCCCAGCAAGGCCGAAACACCGGCAACGATAAGGCAGATAATGGCGAGGCGAATCATGGCATGCTCCAAGAGGGGGTTGCCGGTTGAACGCGCCGATCTGCGGCAAAGTTCCCGCGCATAAAGGCGTGCACGGCGGGTCGTGGCGCAAGGGGCGTGCCCGTAATCGCTTTTAGATGGCGCAGAAGGCCCGAGCGGCTTGCGAAAGCTGCAAGACACCGCTAGGGGCCTGCGCTCCAGAGCATGCGGAGCGGTGGCCGAGTGGTCGAAGGCGCTCGCCTGGAAAGTGAGTATACGTCAAAAGCGTATCCAGGGTTCGAATCCCTGCCGCTCCGCCATTTCTGAGTTTGCGAAGGTCCGCTAAGGTCCGCAAGCCACTGAAAACCGCTGTTTTGTTGGTGCGTGTCGTCCGGGATGGGCCGCCACTGACCGCGAGTGTCCATGGCGTGCTATGGTCTTTTGTATGGTCTCCGATTCGCAGCGTATGGTCTTCGATGCTCAGTGATGCACAGGTGCGCGCCGCCAAGGCGGCTGAGAAGCCGTACAAGTTGAGCGACGGCGGCCAGCTATTTTTGCTTGTCACGATTCACGGGACACGCAGCTGGCGTCTCAATTACAAATTCGGGTCCAACAATGCGGGGCGCCCGGTTCAGAAAACGCTCGTTCTAGGACAATATCCTGCGCTCTCTCTGCGTGACGCGCGTGATGCGCGCGATCGTGCCAAGGCGCTGCTCGCCCGAGGTGTGGAGCCGAAGCAAGCCAACGTTTTTCCGGTCGCTGAGCAGGTAGCGCCGGCGCTCACATTTGAAACAGCCGGCCGCGAGTGGTTCCGCCTCCAAAAGCCACGCTGGTCGACAATCCACGCGGACGATGTTCTGGCGAGCCTTGAGGCCGATGTTTTCCCCATCATTGGAGCGTTCCCGTTCGATCAGGTGAATGCGCGTGCGGTCATGACTGTGCTGCAGGCAATCGTGGATCGCGGTGCGGTAGAGACGGCACATCGGACGCGGCAGCGCATTAGCGGGATCTTCGTCTATGGCGTGGCCTTGGGGCTGGTCGATACAGATCCGGCCGCAAGCCTCGCGGTCGCGCTCCCACGAAAGCCAAAAGCCAAGCCGCAGCCGGCTGTCGTTGACCTACAAGAGCTGCGCCAGCTTTTGATTAATTGCGAGGCCGAACGCTGCAGGCCAAGCACGAAATTGGCACTGCGCATGATCGCGCTCACGGCGGTGCGGCCCGGTGAGCTGCATGGCGCGCGCTGGGATGAGTTTGAGGATCTCGATGGCCCTGCGCCTTTGTGGAGAATTCCCGCCGTCCGCATGAAGGGCGATAAGGATCGCAAGGGCGAAGCGCAGGGCGATCATTTGGTGCCCCTTGCGCCAGCTGCGGTCGAAGTCTTGCGCGCCGTCCACGCGTTGACTGGCGCAGGCCCCTTAGTCTTTCCGAGCGAACGGCACTCCCATCGTGCCATGAGTGAAAACACGCTGCGCGCGCTACTGATCCGGGCGGGCTATTATCAGCGCCATGTGCCTCATGGCTTCCGGGCGGCCTTCTCAACGATCATGAATGAGCGTGCGGAGCGAGAATGGCGCCAAGCTGGGCATTTAGGTGTTTCGCCGGATCGAGCGATTATCGATCTGATGCTAGCGCATGTGCCGCAAAATCGGGTCGAGGGCGCCTACAATCGAGCGGCCTATATGGATCGGCGGCGAGAGTTGGCCCGCGAGTGGTCAGATATCCTAGTTGGCGACATGTGGCCGCCCGAGGTGCAGCTGGGACAGCCAATTCGCTGGGCGGCGACCGGGCCAAAGCGTCCTGGCACTCGATAAGGTGCGGAGCGGCACTACTCCCCGCCCAGTTCCAATATCCAATTGCTCACCTCATCTTCGCGCCAGCGAGAGCAGCGCTTGCTTAACCGCATGGGCTCGGGAAAGGTGCCTTTTTTGATGCGGTCATAGAGGGCGCTTTTGCCAAGGGCCGTGCGCTCTTTCACTTGGGCAAGGTCGAGCAGGCGAGGTGCAGGGTTGTTCATGCCGCGAGCCTCCGCTGACGCCGCTTCTCGCGCGGCGGGATCCAGTATGTCGGGACGAATGGCAGGCCGTTGGCATCGAGGTGAGGGCGCTGGCGCAGATCCCAAAGGATCCAGACATAATCGACCTTGCCCCGCTTCCATGCCCGCTCGCCCAGCTCCTCAATCTTATCGCCCGGCGGCATGCTCGGCCGCTCGCTCAAGATCCATACACCGATCGGAGCCGTGGCCTCGTCCGTGAAAAGGGCATAGCGGCTCTCGCTGGCCAGCCATTTGAGCGGCAGGAGCGCCGCCACTTGTTCGGTTGCAACCTCCAGCGCCCGCCGGATAAATCGCTCGGCAAGCCGGCGCGCTAGGCGGCCCTCTTGCATAGAATATGGCGGATTGAAGAAGATCGAAAGGCGCGGCGATCCCTCCAAGATTGATCGCTCAGCGCCGATGAAATCATGCATCCCAAGGAAGTGCGGCGCCCCTCTGTCGAACAGATCCATTCCGAAGGCATCATGGCCACGATTGCGCAGAGCGCGCACGATGTTGCCGCCGCCGCAGCATGGATCCAATATGGTCGCGTCCCGTGCTATCGGTGCGGCATCGAGCAGCCGGTGCGTCACCCATTCCTGCTCAACATACCAATCCCACGGGTGGCGATCTTTACCCTCGGGTGCGGACGAAAGCTCGCCGCTCATGCTGCTTTTCCTTGTTCCTCGGCAACGTTCACATAAGCACCGCGGGGGTCGATATTCAGCGAGACGAAATGGGCGCGGTGCTTAGCAAAGCCGGCACGGAATAGGTCATGCTCTTCCTCGGTCATTCGACTGGAATCGCGCTGATGATGCTCCAGCTCCTCGGGCCACCATGCGCGGCCGAGCGCCCAATAGTGGAAGTGCGCCGCCTCGATGCGCTCCAGCTGCGCGCGCAGTCCGACCGGTGAGCGGTTGCTCGTGACCGCCAAGCGCGGATAGAATTTGCGGCGCATGGCGATCTCTCGGCGAAGGCAGCTCACCAGCTCGCGCCACTTGAACGGAATGAGCCCTTTCTCTGCCTCTCGCCAAGCCTTGTTGGCGGCATCTTCGTTGCCGGGGGCAAGCAACAGATCAACGGCCATATCTGCATGGATCGCTGCCATGAGGCTGATCTCACGGGCTGCATTTTCGCGGCTCATTTTACCGTTGGCGACACGATCGGGATAATGCTGGCGGCGCATGTCCAGCTCGCGCGCCAGTTCATCAACGATGAGCTGCTTGGGCATGGTGAGAGGATCCGCGCTCTCGGCCGACATGCATGGGACAAACAGATCAAAGCTCATCACTTGTCTCCGGAAATGCGGGCGATGCCGCGCGCGAAAAGGAAAGGGAGGGCGATCAGGACTGCGATGATCAGCAGTGCGCGCTGCAGGGCGGCCGCCATCATTCGATTCCCAGCGAGCATTTATAGGTTTCGAGCATCGCCTCATCCTCTTGCCGCGTGTTGGGATCGAGCTTGCGCAGGCGGACGATGTTTCGCATCGCCTTCACATCGAAGCCGGTTGATTTGGCCTCCAGATAGACATCCTTGATATCGCCGCTGATGCCCTGCTTTTCCTCTTCGAGGCGCTCAATGCGCTCGATGAGGAGGCGCAGCTGTTGAGCGGCGGCATCGGGATTGGCGTTGATTGGATCAGGCGCGGGCTTGGCCTTCTTGCCCTTGCCGGTGGACGCGGCCGGCGCGCACTGCACGAGCTTATGAATGGTGCCGCCCTTGCCGTCTGGCACCTCGGCCATCCGCATAGTGGCGGGCGTGTTTGTCTGTGGGTGCATGATTGCGCTCTCCTGTTAGTTGCTGTTGAAGCCGGCCGGGCGCTCGAAAACCCAGCAGCTCACGGTCTTGCCGTGGCTGGAATTGACCGGCTTATTGGCGATGAATTTGCGGGTGCGGCTCGTGCGCAGAACCCGTTTCAGTTCGTTGATCTGTGGAAGCGCAAGGCGCAGATCGCCGCATCTCTGCTCGAATTGCACAAGGTTGACGGCGAAGAAGTCGGAATTGAGGCTGTGGTCGATTGGCCGCGCCGTTGTGTCGCCTTCCAGTGACTGGATATAATCGAAGCGTTCCCAGAACAGCTCTACGTGCGGATGATCGTTTTCGGTAAGCCGCTGCCGCTCTGCCAGCATGGTGCGAAACAGCGCCTGCACCTCGCTCGCCACATCATCAGGGATGTTTGCGAGCACGATGCGCATGGCATCAAACATGGCCGCGAGCTGGGCATGGTTCTTTGCCAAGCGATCGTTGCGGATGCCCTCCTGCTTGAGCATCTGCTCATAATGTATGGCGAAGCGTTCGCGGTAGCGCGTGAGGATTTCGGCCTCTCGCCGCACCATATGAACGATAAAGCCGCTCACCTGATCACGGTCATAACGGTTGATCCGCTCGGCCGCCTTGCGGGTGTCTGGTCCCCAGCCATCCTTGGTGATGCACAGACCCATGATGCGCTCGCGCAGGGCGGGCGAAGCCTCGACCGGATCATTCTGCACGATGGCGATCGCGCCGCGAAAAGGAGGTTCGAATGTTTCCATGCCGCCGTTGGCGATGGCGCGGGTGCGGACGGCCCGCCCGTTATAGGCGGTTTTCAGCTCATCCCATTCAAAGCGGCGGCTATGCGGAGTATCCTGATTTCGGTCGCCCTCGATCAGCACAACAGGGAGGTTGCCCACCTGCCCCAGCGTGCGCGCAATACCGGCATTGGTCGCCTTGGTCGGGTCGAAGCCCTCATAGTTGCCGACGCGCCCCATGAGCTTCCAGAGGAAGGCAATCAACGTGGTCTTGCCGGTGCCCGGCGGGCCGGTGACTTCGAGGAAGGCCAGCGATTCCTGCGTGGCGCGGATCTGCTCGGCAAAGAGCGAGAGGCCCCAAAAGGTCATAACGGCAAGGCCTTTGGCGCCCCATGCGTTGTAGATATCGCGGGTCCAGCTGATATCGAGCTGATCGGGATCATATTTGATGGAGAGCAGGCGGTCGCTTGTGCGCAGCTTCACCGCCTTGCGCGAGAAGATGAAATAATCATCCTCATTGATCTTGGCGACTTTGCCCTTTGAAACGCCCAGATCGCCGAGCAGCCAGCCCTCATGATCGATGGAATAGCCGGTAAACTGGATGGCCTCGACGGTTTGGATATCGGTCCATTGGCGCAGCATCAGCTTATCGAGCTGATAGTTGGCGCCGGTCCATTGCGCGCCGGGCGCAACAGCCGCGAGCCGCTTCTTGAATTCGCCAGAGGATGAGCAGGCCGAACCGGAAAACGGCGCCTTCACAGGATCTTTGCGCGGGCCGCCCTTGGTCTTTGGGAAATCGACGCGGAAATAATAGGCGCCCTCTTCCATGTTGGTATCGCGCTGGAAATAGAGCGTGCGGAAGGTGCAGTTCGCCAGCTCGGCAATGTCCACCGATTGGCGCGCCGCCAGTTCCCATTGTTCGGCATAGGGCAGGTTGGCGATCGAGGGATCTGCCTCGCGCAGTTGCTCAAGATGCTGCTCGATGCGCTCCAGCGAAAAGGTGGCCCAAAGCTGGCGGCCATTGAAGATCAGCGGGAAGGATGCCGAGCGATGCTTCTTGTAGATCAGGAACGCTTTCTCATCGGCGCTGGTAGCAATCGTTACATCGCCCGCCCAGAGATAGGCCTCGATATCGTCGGGCTTGAGCTTCTCGCTCTGGAATAGATCATTCCAGTCGGTCTTCTTGCCTTCCCCATCCACGCGCACTTGCGCCGCGCCAACCGGCCAGCCCGCCTCACGCGCCTGCTTTGCGAACCGCCGCGACCATTCCACGCCAGCGGCGCCCTGATCGAAGGCCCAGACGATTCTCGGCAATGCGCGATCAAGATCGGCGCAGACCTTGCGCAGATCCGCAAGGAAGTGCTCGGGCCAGATGTTGCAGGTCATTGCAGAGACGGCGGCAATGTTGGCCTGGCGCAATGCGATCGCGTCGAAAATGCCTTCTGCGATCCAGATCTCGCGCTCCTGCGCCAGCGTCTCAAAGCTGTCGCCGGGGTAGAGCCAGCAATGGCCGCGATGCTGAGAGCGCGGGCTGAACGTCGCTTTCTTGTCCCCAAAGCGACCGGGCTGATCAATCAGCCGCTGCCAATATCCCCCGCCCGGCAATGGGAATCGCACTGTGGCGGACGTGATGTTGAGATCGGGATCCCGATACCATTCCTGCGTGTAGCAACCTGCGAGCGGCGCCAATTTGAACCCGCGCGCGCTGCGCAGATAGGCATCGGCCGCCGCGTTCGGCTTCTCAGCCGTCGGCTTATGACGCTTCGACCAATCATCGAAGATCTCGGGATAGCTCTGCTTTACGGAGATTTCCGCGCCGCAGCTATCGAGCCGCCCGCAGCGCAGGACCCAAGGATGATCGGCATGGGTGTAGAGCGACTTCTTGGCGTTGCACTCCGGGCATTTGCCCTCGCGCAACCAGTCGCCCTTTTCGGAAAAGCCGAAATCGCGCTTGAGCCGGGGCAGGAGTTCGTTGAGCAATTCGTCGCGCACGGTGTGGCTTTCAAACAGGCAAAGGGGGAGCGTGCCCGGCGGCATGGTCGCCGGGTGAGGTCGTTCGCATTATGAAGGCAGCTCGGTGGCCGTTAGGCCTTAAGCGCGCTCACATTCGGCTCGGATGGTGGGGCATCGTCATTTGCAGCCCCCTGCCTCCACGCGGTGAGGGGCAGCGGGTGGACTGGCACCGGGCGAGCACTTGGCCGCACCGTCCGCAGCGCGGTGAGGCCAGCCACAAAGACATGACCGCAGCCCAGCTCGTCGCGGCAAGCGTAATAGATCTCGCGGTAGGTAAGTGAGACTTTGCCCACCCTCCGCGCGCGCGCCCCGCCTCCGCAAGCCGGGCAAGTTGCGCCCGGCATCCGATGATTTTCCCGTGCCATTGCGGCCTCCTCATGCATACAGCCGCGCCGTGCGGCTTCCCCGAAACTTGGCCCCGCCATCCTGAACGATCAGGCTGTTCACGCGGGCGCGGACGCGGTTGAGCGCGTCGATGCCTTCATTGATCTCCCGCACCGCCTGCCGCTTCTGGGGCAGGGTCGCGCCGGGCTGGATCAGATTGATGCTGATGCTGATCGCCTCGGCGGTCTCACGCGTGGCGGCGGATATGTCGGTTGCCAGACCGGTGGCGCAGGGTTCGACCGAGCAGCTCATGTTGAGCTGGCTGGCAAAGGCCCCCAGCATCGGCGCATGATTGCCACCGGCGGCGATGAATGCCCGGTCCAGCTCGACCGCCTGCGCCAAGGATGGCTGCCCGCGATAGTCATCATCCGACCAATAGCGAATGCTGCGCTCGGATCGCCCGAGGATCTCGGCAAGGCGCTCCCAACCGACCAACGCAGCCACGGTGGTGACGGCGGCGGCGAAGCTCAGCGGCTCGCGTTGCTTGGTCATGCCATCACCGCTGTTTCGGCAACGGTGAGCGTGAAGGAACGCCCGCCCGCGATCAGGCGGATTTCTTGGCCCCGCGCGCGTTTGCGCACCGTCACGGCCTCGATATCGCACCGCCGATCACGCTCGGTGCGCAGCAGCTCGGCCACGAAATTGGCCGTGCTCGCAATGTTAGTAGGGGCTGGCACTGTGGGATGCGCGCCAGCCCCCGCGCGCTGGGCAGGGCACGCAGGCTTGGTTGTGGGAGATGTGGGAATCTCAAGCCTGCGCGCCTCGTCCAGCGCGATCTCTTCCCGCACGATGGTGCGGAGGAAGTCTTGTTCCATTGAGGTGAAAGTCATCAGTTTTGCCCTCTGAACAGTAGGAAAAATATGAGGATGAGGCTGGCAACGGCCACGCAGACGCTCCACGCAAGCTTGGTTTCGCGCTTGCGATCCAGAGCGAAGCCGTAGGGATCGCCCACCTTGTGGGTGCAGCGCACGCGGATGAGCTTTGGCGCCGACCATGCGCCGCCCGTCACATTCTTGAGGGTACCGCTGCCATTGCAGTAACGGCACTCACGCGCAGGCATGGTCTCGCCTGCTCGGTAGATGCGGCGCAGTTCGCTCATAGTGCGGAGCCTTTGAAGAGTGCGAACAGAGCTGTTTGAGCCGGGCCCCAATGGCGCGCGGTTGTGGTGACGATGACGCCAAGCGCAGTTACGCCTGCCAGCGGGAAAAGGATGGAGCCGAGCGCCTGCATCATGGCTTGGGCGCTCGCTTCAATTCGGTCGTTCCATTGAAACAGACCGAGACGCCCTGTTGCCCTAGTGGAAAAACGACATGCTCAGCAGTGACAGCCAGACCGAGCTTTATCGCAACTTCGAGAACCCGAGGTTGCTTCTCGGCTGGGATGCGTCCGACGCGCTTCCATGCGGCGATGTTGCTCGACGGCTCTTCGAGGGCACGCGCCATGGGACGGATGCCACCGAATATGTCGAAGAGGGTTGATGTGCGTTCCATGAGGACGGGGTGTCCGATAATATCGGACGCATGTCAATCTCAAAATAAGGACAGTAAGTGTCCGGAAATTTCGCATGGTTGCAGAATGGCACTTTTGAGCACCCGCTTACGCGATCTGAGAATGACGGCGGTTCCTCGGCTTTCCGTTCGAGCAATGGCGGCAGCCCTTGATCTGCCTTTGGGCACGTATTCAAACTACGAGTCGTCGAGGTATAAGAAGGCTACCATCCCGCTCGATCTCACTCGAAGAATCGCTGCTATTCTTGCTCGCCATGGTGTCGACCCTTCGGAGGTTATGAAACTTGCGGGTCTAGTCGAGGGTGAGGCAGAGCCAGAAGCGCGCGCCATTGAGGCAGCCAAGCCGCAGGTGCAGTTCGTCACCTGCACAATGGTCTTTCCTAGTGAAGACGCGCTAGCTGATATGTTTTCCAGTCTGCTGGCGCTGATCCCGCCAGAGGCGTCACGGGCCGAAGCCGCGCGAATTCTTGCTCAGCGGCTTCCAGCTGGCTTTGCAGCAATTGGACCTGTCGCGCCCGATCAGGGCAGGGTGTCCATGCCTGCTGCCGATGAAGTTGTTCAATTTCTCGCCACAGATCATCCCGAACTGCCGCGATCGTAGCGCAGCGGATTTTGCATCGGGCGCACGCAAATTCGCATCCCGATGTCAGCCGCTCCGTTCCCCCGTCCACTTCGTTGCACCCCCATTCTGTTCTTGATACGTTCTCGCCTATGGCAGTGATGCCACGTGTAGGAAAGAGCACAAAAAATAATTGCTGAGCCGAACGAGATGGCTATGCATCGACGCGCGCGATCAACGCGCTATTTTATGGGGGGATGTTATGAAAGATCAGGCGCTCGCGCTTTTCTGCGCGTGTTTCTTAGGGTCGGCCGCAAATGCGCAGAGCGCAATCGATGCGCCGCCAGTCCCCGCAAGCGCTGAAGTTGCCGCACCAGCCACCACGGCGCCAGCGGGTGAAGTCAGTGACCAAACCCCCGCATATGTCGCGCTCGATGAAGCCCAGAAGGCATTCACGGCTAAGATCGTCATGTATCGCCCAGGGTCCATTGTGGGCGCTGGGGTCGCATGCCCTATCCGATACAAAGGCGTCGAGCTTGTCGAGCTTGGCCGGGGCAAGTTTGCTGAGTGGACAGTCCCCGCCGGTAGCTACATCTTGGCTAACAAAACGGCGAGTGTGGAAGTGAATGTTGTCGACGGGCAGACGAAATATGTTCGTTGCCAGATAAAGCCCGGCTTCATGACCGGCCGCGCCGATCTGCAGATTGTCGACAAAGAGAGTTATGCGGAAAATGCCGCCAAGTTCGAGCGGAAAGAGATCACTACGCCAAACGTGATCGAGTGAACAGGCTTCGGAATGGTCAGGGGCGTTTAGGAGCGCATTCGCTATGAGCGTTCACCCCCTGATCGTTCTGGGCGTCGCAGCCGTTATCGGCCTTGGTGCCGGGGCGGTAATTTCGAACGTCGAGCAACGGGGCTTTGCGACCGCGAGCCCCGTTGCCGCCTTATCGACCAGCGCCGCGCGATACACCATCTGCGGCTCATCCCGCATAAACTGCGTGGTGGATGGCGACACGATCTGGATGGGCGGCACGAAGATCCGCATTGCCGATATCGATACGCCCGAAATCAGCGAACCGCGCTGCGACCGTGAGCTGGATCTGGGCGAGCGGGCAAAGTATCGCCTGCTAGAGCTGGTGAATGCCGGCTCATTCGAGGCCCGCGCGACCGGTAACAGAGACGAGGATCAGTACGGCCGCAAGCTGCGGGTGCTCGTGCGGGATGGCCAATCGCTGGGCAATCAGCTGGTGAGCGAGGGACTGGCGCGGACGTGGGGCGGGCGACGGAAGCCTTGGTGTTGAACAAGGCTATCCCGCTGAAATCATTTTCTTTATGCGCGCTCGAATATTCTCGAATGTAACGTTGAGATGGCTTTTAGCGATTGGTGTTAAAAGGCCGGTGTGGCCGACGGCATTGCGAACAGGTTTAAAACTAATTGCGTCCTTATGTAGAGATGCAGTCTGAGTTCCAGGGTTTTTGCCCTCAGCGCAGTAAGCTAACGCGGTCATATCAAGATAGCTCAAGTCACTTGAACCCCTGCGAATTTCAAAACTGATGCCTGCTTCTTCTTTCCGTTTTTCTTCTATTACCTTCCAGTCTGATACTTTCTTTTCGTCTTCAGCTGAAAGGTCTTTGCCCGTGTCAGTGATAAATTTTCGGGTTAGATTTTCGGATAGGAAGCAATCGACATACGCAGCGACGTTAAATTCAGCGTCCGGGCGGAGCTTGGTCAACCAACCGTCCACTTTATCCAAAACCTCTTCTGACGCGTCGTCGGGGAGAAATTCCTCTTCGGTAGCTGCAACAAGGTTAGAGGCGCCGCGCTCTTTTTTGCTCTTTCTAGGGTTTTCCTCATCGCCCGGCTTTCCAACTTCAAGGCGGAACTTGTCCCATTGGTCAATCACGAGAGGGAGAAAGTCCTTCCGCATGTAATCGCTGAGGGCAATATAGTGTGGATTGCTTTCTACTATTCCTTCGCGACTGCTCGTAAATGGCGCATCACCGTCCCCATCCATCTCGTCAAAATGAATTTGGCCGTAAAGATAGCTCTCAACGATCCGCTGTGTAGGGAAGTGGCGGATTAGGTTTTTCTCTCTCAGCCTTCCGTTCACAAAGAGATCAACAGTTGCACGTTCATCGCCGGCCGCTCCGCGGACTTTGAGATTGCTCGGCTTTTCTACCGTTGCGAGATATCCTCTAATTTTCAATTTGGTGAGAGGAGCTTCGGATATGCGCTTCGCATTTACGCATAGCTCTAGAAAATCATCTGAGAAATCAGCGACCTTCCATATGAACTGAGTATTCTCGGCGAGCGACGATAGGTCAGCGACCGATATCTGCGCGTCGTTCACCCAAATCTTAAAATCCGTGTCGATGAGGCTAAACCGGAAATTCATAGCCAGGAGTTTTCGGATCTGATCCTCTGTTATCCGTTCCAACACGCTAGCGGTCTCAAATTTGAGGAGCGTGCCGCTATCGCTTTGGACAAAGTTGGCATTAGGCGAGCCGCTATCCGGCTCCTCAAGAAGATAATCGTCGGGAACCAGATCTTCTCGAATCGCGGCATCAAGTCCAGAGTTGTCGATAGTGCCACCAACTTCTGGCCCACTCTTAGTCTTCGTAAGGATGGTAACTCGCTGCGCACAAGACAATAACGCTAATTTGCCGATGCCCTTCGCTCCAATATATGGACGGCCACGATCGGTTAGGTTTCCATTCTCTGTTCTTTTTGAATATCCGATTTTTAGAAAGCGATTATGGAATGCGTCCGCATCCATGCCGTCGCCGTCGTCAACGACGGAGAACCAACCGTTTTCCCAATTGATCTCGATCCAAACGTTTTTAGCGTCAGCATCCCATGAATTTGATATAGCTTCGCCTAGAACAGTGATAAAATTTCGATAGAGGTTGCGCCCTAAGTGATTGAGGACACTCAGCGAAATGGCGAACTTAAAGTCATCGGCCATCATGGGTCTCCAGATCTTGGATAATATGACGCCCAATTGCTTGAGCAAGGCCGACAGGCACCGCGTTACCGATCCAGCGCCCAACCTCCTTCATTGAGACTGTGTCTCCGGGTTGAAGAAACTGGTATTCTGCAGGAAAGGATTGGAGGATCGCTGCCTCACGCAGGCTGATCGCGCGGTCCTGCTCCGGATGGCCAAATCGCCCGTTTCCATATCCGAAACACTGCGTCGTCATTGTTGGAGCAGGCCGGTCCCAGTCCATCCGCGCGTAGACGCCCGGATAAGTTTTTCCGGTCGCACGCTTATGACAGTCAGCAACAAGCGCAGCTGGCCAATCACGCCATGTGCCACCCGGCTTAGAATGTCGGATCCGACGAAGATTGATGTCCGAAAGGGAGGCGGACACATGGAGCGGATCATCTGACGCTGCTTCGCCTGCGGCAATTGCAGGCAGACGGCCAATTGCTTCGCGAACGGACGTATAACCGTTAATCCCTTGGGGTAGAGGAGAGAGTTCCCTACCCCGTGCAGCCAAGAGAACCAAACGGCGCCGCTTCTGCGGGACTCCAAATCGCTCGCAATGCGCGATCATGTATTGAACCGAATATCCAGCCGCGATCAGTGTGTCTCGAAACGAGTTAAATGTTGCTCCTCCCCTATACTTGAGGAGGGCTGGAACATTCTCCATCGTCACGTAATCTGGCAAAACCTCAGCTGCTAAGCTGGCGAACTTGTGCACCAAGCTCCATTGAGGATCTTCGGCATATCGGTGCTTGTATGTGGAGAAGGGCTGGCATGGAGCACATCCTGCGAGCACGCTCGGCGCATTTCCTGTAAAGTGGGAGGATATTTCGCTGGCCAGCAATTTGGAAACATCACGCGTATAAAA